>JBAZUW010000054.1:0-18186 GCA_041661205.1 Phycisphaerales bacterium | reverse complement strand
CAGCGCCCGCGGGGCGGGGAACTCGAACACCTCGTAGTCGTCCGCAAGTCCGACGTTGGTGGCCAGCGCGTCAAGGGCCTCGGTTTGGCCACCGATCTCGTCGGCCAGGCCCATATCGATCGCCTTTCGCCCGGAGAAGAGCCAGCCGCCCGCGGTCTTGGCGAGGTCGGTCTTCGGGCGCCCCGCGGCCACGCGGGCTTTGAACTGGTCGAAGGTCTGGGTCATCTTGGCCCGCACGCTGGCGAGCTCTTCCGGAGACCACGCGCGATCCGACGCGAACATTCCGGCCCTCGGCCCGCGAGATCGCGAGGTGATGTGCACCTTGAGCGTGTCGTACAGCCCCTTCATGCTGTATTTGCCACCCACCACACCGATCGACCCCACGATGCTGGATGGGCTGACGAAAATCTTCTCGCCCGCCGACGCGATGTAATACCCACCGCTCGCGGCCATCCCCCCAACGCTCACCCACACCGGCTTTTTGGCCGCCACACGCTTCAGGCCCTGCCAAATGATTTCCGAGGCGATCGCCGAGCCACCGGGCGAATCGATTCGCAGCAGCACGCCCTTGAACTTGTCGTTTTCCGCGATGTCTTCGAGGGCGTTGCGGATCGTGCGGCTGCCGACACTCGCCCCACCCATGAGCCCGCCTTCCGTCGAATCACCATCGATGATCGCGCCGTCCACATGCACGATCGCGATCGCCGGCCCCTTGGGCGAGACGTCCGGTGTCTTCTTGAAAATCGACATGATGGCGAAGGGGTTCAGGGTTTCGGGGTTCAGCTCGCCGCTGTCGCCCACGTCGATGTCGCTGAGTTCAATCGCTTTGCCATACATCTCGCCGAGGCCCTTGGTGAGCTCGGGCAGGTCCACCTGCTTGTCGATGAGGCCGAGTTTTTCCGCGTCGTTCATGTCCGCCAGCCAGGTCTGGCTCATGACGCTGTCGAGTTTTTCGGGCGTGAAGTGCCGCCCTTCCAGAATCGGAGTGCGGGCCGAGGCGTAGAGCGTGTCGAGCAGCTGATCGATGTTGGTCGACCATTCGGGGCTGGGGCTGCTGCGGGTCATCTGCTCGTTGGCGCCCTTGTACGCGCCGATCTGCACCATGTCGGCTTTCACGCCCGCCCACGCGAGCGTGTCGGCCAGGTACATCTCTTCGGTGTAAATGCCCGAGACTGCAACGCCCCCGCCGCTTTGTCCCAGCACGCCGTCGGCATAGCCGCCCAGCATCACCTCATGCAGGCCGAAGTTCTCCGCAAAGACGTGCACGTGCTTGCCCGAAGCCCGCACCCGCTTCATGGCGGCACCGATCTCCTCGATCTGCGTCAGCGACAGATCTGCATCCCGCACGCGGATCAGCAGCCCCGCGGCTTCATCAGCTTCAGCGACATCGTCGATGGCTTCAACGATCTGTCGCAATGTGGGGTGCTTAGAGCTGCCCATCAACCAGTCGAGCTTGCCGGGGCGCTCGCGGGGTGATTCATCCAGCGTGATCATCGTGACAGACGCGGGCTTGGCTTTGGAGGCCGCCGCGACCACCGGCGTTTCGCCCGCCCACACCACCGGGGCACCTCCAACCAACGCGGCCCCGGCGATCGCCAGCACGAGAGAAACACAGGTACGACGCATGTTCAAACTCCTTTGATTCAGTCTTTTTTGGCCCGGTACCGTTTGGGACCCGGGACCGCGGCGATTCATTCGTATCCAAGTTCTTCCAGGTCGTCTTCATCCAGCCCGAACTGATGACCCAGTTCGTGCAGGAGTGTGATTCGGATTTCCGCGGCGACCCGTTCGCTCGCCTCTGGCTGGTCCCAACCGCCGGCGTGCTCGACAATCGCGACCCGAAAGAGGCGGATTTCGCTGGGAGCCTCTTCTCCTTCAATGCCGCGTTCGGTGAGGGGCGTTCCTGTGTGCAGCCCCATCAGCGCGTCGTCTTCGGTTTCGCCAAGTTCGTCCAGCAGCGCCTGCTCGGGGGAATCGTCGACGATGACCGGCACTTCATCGAGCATCTTGCCCAGTGCGGGGGGCAGGGCCGCGATGGTGCGCTCCACCAGTTCGTCAAACAGGTTGCGTTGTTCGTCGGTCATCAGGTGGTCCTGCCGGGTGCTGTTTCAACAGTACCCAGCAAGTCCTGCATCGACAGGGGCGGCTCCAGGATCACCCCAAAAAGGCGCGCACAGTCCACACATACCCCCACCAAACCGACCGAAAACAGCACCGAGCCGAGCATCACCAGCAGCTGCGCCACCTGATCGGCCAATTGAGCGCCCCCGCCCTCGAACTGCAAGGCCCCCAGTCTCATGAGATCGCCCAGCACGCACAACACCAGCACGCTCGCCAGGGCCCGCAGCGTCTGACGGTCGGTCCGGCCGGTGCGCATCAGAAAACTCCGGGCCGCCAGCATTCTCGCGTTCGGACGCAGCGCCAGGGCGATTGCAACGATCAGGAGGTTGATCCCCAGCCGCACCACCACACGCTCCGGACTACCCACCGCGGAAGGCCCGTACGCCGGAGCGCCGGAGGGGTCGAGGCGGGCGTGGAGAAAGTACATCAAGCCGCAGAGGGGGAGGTACGCCAGCACGCCGGCGATCGCGGCCCGCGTGCCGCGCCCGGAATCATCCATCGCGTGAGGGCGGATCAGGGCGAGCGCGCCAACGCCGGAGAGCGCCACGAGCAACGCAGGCCCGAGCCCTCGCCCGCCGCCGGGGCGTTGCACGCCGGAGATCTCGATGATCGTGAGCCCCCACGACCAGGCCATCGCGCCAGCCGCGGCGAAGCTCCAGAGCAACATCCCGAAGGCCACCAATCTGGGCCATTTGAGGGGACGAAGTTCGTGCGCCCGGGGGTCGACCACCGCCAGCACCGTGGCCCGCACTGGCAGTGCGCACTCCGGACACACGGCGCGAATCGAAAGGCCCTTAAGGTTGTAGCGACACCGCGCGCACGGCAAGTCTCCGCCCAGCTCTCGGGCGATGACGGACTTTCCACGTTCTTCCCGTGCCGAGGCGGCGGGGTTGGATTCTGCCATTCCAGACCTAGCGTATCAGGATTTTCGTTTTTTGTTCACAACGCCCTATAGTCGGCTCCTGCCCGCCCGGACTGCTCGTGGCGGCGAGAGAAACCCTGTGTAAGGGCGTTTCAGAACGACAGATACCCCACCGCTTCCATTGCCCCCGCGATGAACCAAGAACTCCGCAACCTCCGCGACAATGTGAGCAAAGTCTACTTTGGCGACCCGGCGGTGCTGGAGCGGGTGTTGTGCTGCATGCTGGCCCGCGGGCACCTGCTGCTGGAAGATGTGCCCGGGGTGGGAAAAACCGTGCTGGCGACGGCGCTGGCCCGCAGCCTGGACTGCACGTTCAGCCGCCTGCAACTGACGCCCGATCTCTTGCCCAGTGACATTCTGGGTGTGGAGATTTTCAATCGCGCGACCGAAGAGTTCGTCTTCAAGCGCGGGCCGATCTTTGCCAACGTGGTGCTGGCCGACGAGATCAACCGCACGCCCCCCCGCACGCAGTCGGCGCTGCTCGAAGCCATGAACGAGGCAACCGTGTCGGTGGAAGGTCGCGTGCTCACGCTCGACCAGCCGTTCATGGTCATCGCCACCCAGAACCCCTACGACTTCGAGGGGACGTACTTCCTCCCCGAAAACCAGCTCGACCGCTTCTTGATGCGGCTCAGCCTGGGCTACCCCAGCCCCGAGGCCGAGGCCCGCGTTCTGGAAGTGCGCCCCGCCAACACGCCATTGCACGATCTCAAACCGGTGCTCACGCGGCAGTCGCTCTTGGACTTGCAAGCCCGCGTCGATCGCGTCACGCTTTCGGAGGGGCTTCGCCAGTACATCGTGCGGTTTGCGACCGCGACGCGCGGGAGCGACACGCTGCTGCACGGGCTTTCGCCCCGCGGCTCGCTGGCCTTGGCCCAGGCCGCGCGGGCCACGGCGCTGCTGGCCGAGCGCGACTATTGCACGCCGGATGATGTCGTTCGCAACATTCTGCCGGTGTGCGCCCACCGGGTGATCCCGCGAAGTGCGCCGGGGCAAGCGCCGGTGCGCACCGAAGCGCTGCTCGAGACCATTTTGCACAGCGTGGCGAGCCCTACCTGAGGGTTTGAGCCGCACGCCTTACCCAGAAAGCAACTGCCCATGGCCCGACATGTACGGTTTGAAGCGACCGCGCCGATCAAGTTTGACCCGAACCTGAAGCCCGGCGACGTGCCCGCGGCGCCGAACGTGTTTCCCTGGCCGCGTGATGAGCAGGGCAACTTGAAAGTGCTCTCGGTATGTGCGTGCGGGCTGTCGGCCAAGTTCCCGATCTGCGATGGCGGGCACAAGGCGTGCCGCGACAGCGAGGAGCCCGGGCATGTGTACCGCTACGACCCTGTGACTCGGGCAGTGATTGAGAAGAAGGCTGAGTAAGAAGAAGGCACGAGGCACGCGGCATCAAGGCATCAAGCGAGAGCAGCCAGCCGGGACAGCGCATCGCCCGTGAGCCGATGGATCGTCCACTCGCTGAGGGGCTCGGCACCCAGGGCGCGGTAGAATCTCAGGGCTGGCTCGTTCCAGTCCAGCACGTTCCACTCCATGCGCGGGCAGCCTCGCTCGATCGCGATTTTCGCCAGCCGCGCGAGGAGGGCCTTGCCCAGGCCCACGCCGCGAGCGGCCGGTCGCACGAATAGGTCCTCAAGGTACACGCCCCGCTTGCCCTTCCATGTCGAGAAGTTGTGGAAGAACAAGGCAAAGCCCTGCGCCTCACCGTCTACCGTGCCGATCAGGCACTCGCACGCGGGCTGCGGCCCAAACAACGCCTCGTGAATCATCGCGGGTGTGGCCTCGGCCGCCAGCGGCTCGCGTTCGTATTCCGCCAGCTCCTTGATGAGCTGCACAATCAGGCCAACGTCGGCGGGCGTCGCCTCGCGAATGTCAACTTGGGTCATGGCTCCGCTCACGGCTTGGCCCCCGTTCCCGGCTTCATCAGCTTTCGCACCAGCTCCATCGGGTGCACCGCCTCTCGCTGCACCCCGTCGTGGATCTGATGGCGGCAACTGGTGCCCGGTGCGCACACCGTCGCCCCCGGTGCCGCCCTCACAGCCGGAAACAACACCAGCTCGCCGATCTGGTTCGAGAGCGCAAACCGCTCGCGTGTGTAGCCAAACGACCCGGCCATGCCGCAGCAGCCGGAATCAAGCACCTTGAGGGTGTCGCCGGCGATGCGCTTGAGCAACGCGGCGCTAGTCTGCACGCCCCACAGGGCCTTCTGGTGGCAGTGCCCGTGCAGCAGCACAGGGGCTCGCGAGGCCTCAAACTCAGGTCGCGCGGGGTGGGCATCCCAGCGGCGTTCCAGAAAGTCCTCCGGCAGCCACGCCTTGGCCGCGAGCTTTTTGCGGTGTTCAAGCGGAGCACTCAGCTTGAGCGTCAGCCAGTCGTCCTTCATCGCGGAGAGGCACGAAGGTTCGGCCACCAGAATCGCCGCGACGCTCGCGTCCTCAACTAACCTGCGCAGCCGCGCGATGGTGGCGTCCACTTCGCCCTGGGCCTGCTCCAGCAATCCCATCGAAATCTTCGCTCTGCCGCAGCACCCCGCGTTCGCCAGCTCCACCTGATATCCAAACGCCTCAAACACCTCGCGCACCGCCAGCCCGATGCCCGGCTCGTTGTACATCGTGAAGCAATCACCAAAGAGCACCACGCGGGGCTTGGTGTCGCGGCCTGCACCGCCACCCCCCCACTGTGCCGTCAGCGACCTGGCAAACTTCGGCAGCGACCGCGAAGGGTGCAGCCCCAGCACGCGATTGAGCACCCCCCGCATCGGCCCCCACGCGTTCACCGCATTCGCCGCCGCGGGCAGCATCGCGCCCATCCGGTTCAGCAGACGCACCGCGCCCATTAGCCGCTTGTCCAGCGGCACTCCGTGCGTGCGATAGCGCTGCGCCGTGTACTCGGCCTTCAGCCGCGAGATGTCCACGTTGCTCGGGCACTCGGTCTTGCACGCCTTGCACGAGAGGCACAAATCCAGCGTCTTCATCGTCTCCGCGTCGTTCCAGTTTGGTTGGCCTTCAGTGCCTAGCTGCCCCGTGATGGCCAATCGCAGCGCGTTGCCCCGCCCGCGCGTGCTGTGGCGCTCGTCGAGGGTCGCCATGTAGCTGGGGCACATCGTGCCCCCCTGCTTCTTGCGGCACACCCCCGCGCCGTTGCACATCTCCACCGCGCCATCAAAGTCATGCTGGTCGGCGTAGTCGAAGTAGGTTTTTACATCTTCGCGCACCGTCACCGGGCGGCCCAAAGGCATCACGCGAAGCTGGTGCGTGATGCTCGCCTTGGGGCGCGGGTGGTCCCCCGTCAAGTCGACAATGTTGCCGGGGTTGAGCAGATTCTGGGGATCGAATATCTGCTTGATCTCGCGGAACGCGCCCATGAGCTCCGGCCCGTAGTAGTCTTCTAGAAACGGCGTGCGCACCCGCCCGTCGCCGTGCTCGCCGCTCATCACGCCGTGGAACTTCTTCGCCAGTTCCGCGGCCCCCGCCGCGATCCGCCGCATTCGCTCGCGGTCCGCCTCGTCGTGAATGTCGATGAGCGGTCGGATGTGCAGCACGCCCACGCTGGCGTGCGCGTAATAGGCCGCCACCGTGCCGTTCTGGGCCACCAGCTCGCGGAACTCCTTGACAAACTGCGACAGGTGCTCCACCGGCACCGCGTTGTCCTCGACAAACGTGATCGGCTTGCGCGAGCCGGGAATGCCGTGCAGCAGGGGCTCGCCGGCCTTGCGGAGCTTCCACGCCTGCAACTGCTCGGCGGCCTGCGAGTACACGCTCACGCCCACCGCCCCGGGGGCCGCATGCGAGCGCTCGAAGGTGGCGATCACCTCGCGCAGTGACGCGATCGCCGCCCCGGTCTCGGCGTCGCTCGCGCCGAAGTACTCCACATAGAGCACGGCCTTCAGCGGCTTGCCCGCGCCGGGCTTGGGCATCAGCTCCGCGTACGCGCGATACTCGGCGTTGGCCAGCGCCAGGTCGATCACCGTGTCGTCCAACAGTTCCACCGCCGTGGGGTTGGTCGCGAGGATCGGCACGGTCGCGGCAATCGCATCATCTAGGCTCGCAAAGCCCAGCGTCGCAAGGGCCTTGGATTTGGGCCTTGGGTGCAGCCTCAGCGTCGCGCCCAGCGTGAAGGCGAGCGTTCCTTCGCTTCCGCAGAGCAGGTGTGAGAGGTTGACGGCTTCCAGCACCGCCTGGGGCACCTCGCCCGCACATCCCGCCGATGCCCACCCATCAATCCAGCCCGGTGCCGCCTCGTCCACCTGCTTGAGAATCACATCAAGCTGATACCCCGCGCTCCGCCGCAGGGTCTTGGGGAATCGCGCCCGGATTCCCGGCGCGTTGCGAGCAATCACACCCAGCACGCGCGTGGTCAGCTCGCGCACGCTCGCGTTGCTGGCCGCGGCCCCTCGCTCCAGCCTCACCCGTCGCCCATCAACCAGGCACACATCCACCCCCAGCACATTCTCGCTGGTGCGCAGGTATCGAATGCTCCGCGCCCCGGCCGCGTTGTTGCCGATGCACCCGCCGATGTTCGCGTGCTTGCTGGTCGCTGGGTCGGGGGCAAAGAACAGCCCGCCGCTGGCGATCTGATCATTCAACTCATCGATCGTCACGCCCGGCTCGACATAGACGGTCCGCCCCGCGACATCCAAATCCCGCACCGCGCGGCACCTGGCCGAAAAATCAATCACCACCGCCCGGTTCGTGCACTGCCCCGCCAGGCTCGTGCCGCCCCCGCGCGGAAGCATCACGACCTTTTCGCCAAAGCACCATGCGATCGCCCGGCACGCGTCCTGCACGTTCGCAGGGATCACAACGCCGAGCGGCTCCACCTGATAGAGCGACGCATCGGTGGCGTAAAGCATCCGGTCGTGCACCCCAAGCCGCACCTCGCCTTCGATGGCGTTGGCGAGCGCGCGGGCTTGATCCGGCGAAAGCTGGGCAGACTCGGGGGCACCCGGACGTGGTTGTTCGATCGCGGCTTGAGCCATGCCCGCGACTATACGGGCGGCGTGGCGCTGTCCTTGGGGGCATGCCTTTGGTGGCACCAAAGAGCCATGTCACCTCAAAGCGACGCCACCCCTGTCACGCCGATGTAACAGGCAACGCAACTGGGGAACCGCCGCGAGGTAGACTGGTCATACCTCACACGCCCGCCCAACCCACAGGAGGCCTCCATGCTCGCCCGCACGCTCCGCCCGTCGGCCCTCGCCCTTGTCGCCGGTCTTGCCATGTGCCTCGCGTCTCCAGCCCTCGCGCAGCGATCCAGCGCCGCCCCGAAGGCCGCGACGGCGCCCGACGAAGCCCCCAAGTCGTTCACGCGCGAACAACTCGATATCAAACGAATCACGCTCTACCGCTCCGGCGTTGCCGCTTTCGAGCGCCACGGCCTCATCAGCGGCAACGCCCGCATCCAGCTCCAGTTCAACGTCGATCAAATCAACGACATCTTGAAGTCCATGTTCGTGCTCGACCTCTCCAAGGGCAACGGACGCATCGACAACGTGAGCTACGCCCCGCGCGAGCCGCTGGCCAAGCGTTTGGCTTCGTTCGGGGTTGATCTGTCGGACGACCCGGCCCTGCCCGTGTTGCTCGGGCGCCTGCGCGGGGCGCGCGTCAAGATCTCGATGCCCGACGGCGCGGTCGAGGGCACGATCCTCGGCGAAGAGAACCGCCAAGAGACCCGCGGCACCCCGCCTCAGCCCATGGCCGTGCCCTATCTCAATGTCGTCACCGCCAACGGCATCCGCTCCATCGACTTGGCCACCACCACCAGCATCACCCTCCTCGACGCCAAGCTCAACGAAGAGCTCAACAAAGCCCTCGCGGCCATGGCCGAACACCGCACCGACACCATCAAGACTGTCGACGTCAACGTCTCCGGCGAAGGCGCCCGCGACATCGTGGTCGGCTATGTGCAGGAATCGCCGGTGTGGAAGACCAGCTACCGCCTGGTGCTGCCCGACTCAACTAATGGTGCAAAGACCGGCAAGCCGGACAAAACCGCCAGCGATCCCAAGACGTCCGATCGCTTCACCATGCAGGGCTGGGCGATTGTCGAGAACACCTCGGACGAAGACTGGCGCGATGTGACGCTGGCCCTGGTCTCCGGGCGACCCGTCAGCTTCAAGATGGACCTGTACGAGCCGCTGTATGTGTATCGGCCCAATGTGCCGGTGCCGACCGTGCCGGGCGTGGGGCCGAAGGCGTACGCGGCCAACACCAGCGAAACTTCCGAATCACTCCGCAAGTCTCTTCTTTCGGCACGCTCCAGAGGAAGCGCAGCAGCACCCCCTGCGGCCATGCGAGCGGTGGCCGGGGGCCGCTTGGAACAAGACGCAGACATGTTTAGGGCCCCGGCGGCCACTGACTCGAGCATCGACGGGGCTCAATTATCTCCGGGAAGCCTCGCCGACTACTCCCCCGCCTCCCAAGCCACCGTCGGCGAAGTCGGCGAAGTCTTCCAGTTCGAAATCGACCACCCCGTCACCATCGAGCGCCAGCGTTCCGCCATGATCCCCATCATCAACGCGGGAGTCGAAGGCCGCCGCGTGAGCATCTTCAGCGCCGGCGACGGCGCCGACCACCCCCTTCGCGGCATCGAGTTTTCCAACTCCTCCGGAGCCCAGCTCATCCCCGGCCCCATCGCCGTCTACGACGGCGGGGCCTACGCGGGCGACGCCGTCATCGGCCACGTTCCCGAAGGCGACAAGCGTCTCGTCTCCTACTCCGTCGATCTCAGCGTGGATGTGGATCAGACTTCCGACGCCAGCCGCCAGGTACGCAAGGTGAAGATCTCCAAGGGCCTCCTAGTCACCACGTTCGCCTCCGAGAGCAGCAAGACCTTCGCGTTCAACAACAAAGACACCAAGCGGTCCCGCACCATTGTGCTGGAATACCCCAAGCAGCCGGGGTGGACGCTGGACCCGGCCGCCAAACCCGCCAGCGAAACCGCGACCAGCTACCGCTTCGAGCTCGATGTCGCCTCCGGCAAGGCCGAAGGCAAGAAGATCGCCTTCTCGCGTGTCGATTCCTCGGCCGTCGGTCTCATCCAGGGCGACATCCGCGAACTCAGCCAATACGTTCAGGGCGGCCAAGCCTCCCCGGCGGTGCTGGCGGCCTACCAGCAAGCCGCGGCCAAGCAGGCCGCCATCGACGCCCTCGCCAGGCGCATCTCCGGCCTCGAGTCTGACCGCTCCGACATCGAGAAGGACCAGACCCGCATCCGCCAGAACATGAACGGCAGCAACATCGACCGCCAGAGCGACCTGTACGGACGCTACGTGAAGAAGCTCGGCGAGCAGGAGACCCGCATCGAGCAGATCCAGAAAGACCTGGACTCGACCAAAGAGGAAAAAACCAAGGCCGAACGCGAGTTGAACGAGTACATCGCAACCCTCAATGTGGATTGAGGTTCATCGCGTTAGAATTCGCCGCCGAGCATGAACATCAGAGCCCATTCTTCGGAGCTTTGCCGTGACAGACCGACAGACGTTGGGCATGTACCTCGCCGCGAATGACCTCGAAAGCGTCCACTTCGGGGCCATGCTGTGCGCCGTGAAGGTTCGATCAGGATTCTCCCTCGAGTTTCTCATTCCCACCGGTAAGGGGAAACTCATTGTGGTCCACGCCGTCGGACTAGAGGACAGGTGCATCGCGCCAGACCATTTGCTGCTCGAAGGCACGAACGCGATCAAGCTCGTGTTGGATGATCCGAAGCTATCACGGGAATACCTGGAATCACTGGACTCTGAGAACGCTCGCAGCGACTATCCCGATCGCGTCCAGATGCTTCGGCATGGCTGTACCTGGGTGATCGCCGCCGAGTTTTTGGCAGAAGAAATGCCCGTCGCGTAAGGGTCCACGAATAGCCCGGCGAAACCCGGGATGAATCTCGCCCGACTTACGCTCTTGCCCCACCTGGCTCAACTTCCCCATACACCGCGGGCGAGGGGTACGCCCCACCCGGCTCCTTGCGAAACTTCGTCAGTTGCTCCAGCACATCGCGCTCCATCGCCTGCGCCGTAGCGATCTCTTCCACCGTCACCAGGTCGGCGCCTAACTGGTGCGCCAGGAACTTGCCACTCAGAAAGTTCGTCCGGGCGGCGATGAACACATCCGGGGCGGCCGCCCGAATCGCCTGACACGCCCGCAACGTGGCTTCGTCGTCCGGAATCGTCAGCAGCACCGCGTCGGCGTGCTCAATGCCGGCGCTCTCCAACACATCGGGGTTGGTGACGTCGCCGTACACGATCGGCCGCCCGAGCGTGGCCTGGCGCTGCACCGTGCGGGGGTTGAGCTCGATCACCGTGAAAGGAATCCCGAGCACCGCGAAGCGATCCGCCAGCGTGCGTCCCACCGGGCCGAACCCGGCGATGATGACATGCCGCCCCGCAGTCGCGTGTGCATCCTCCTCCGCTGCCGCCCCATTCAACGCCGACCCGCGCGCCCACGGTGGCGGCTTCAAACCCACCAGGCGAATGGCCCACGCGTTCGCCGGGCCCACCAGCATGGGCGCGAGCACCAGCGAGACAATGACCACGGCGATGCAAGTTCCAACCTGCTCGCCGGTGAGAATCCCCGCGCTGGCCGCGGCCGCCAACACCACCAGGCTGAACTCACCGGCACTCGCAAGGTAGACACCGGTCAGCAGACTGGATCGCCCGGCCAGCCCGGCCGCCCACGAGGTGCCGCCGATGCAGAGTGCCTTGACGACCACCAGCCCCAGTGCTCCGAAGATGACAACACCCAGGTGCGAACCCACCATCACGGGCGACACGTTCATCCCCACCGCGGTAAAGAAGACCGCCATCAACAGATCGCGCATCGGTGCCAGCTGGCCGGAAAGCTGATATCGAAACGGCGTGCCAGCCAGCAGAAACCCGGCCAGAAACGCGCCCATTTCGCTGCTGAAGCCGATGGCGCTGGTGCCGATGGCCGCCCCCAGCGCCACCGCCGCCGACACGACCAGCACCAGCTCGGAGCTCCCCACCTTCGCCACAAACCCCAGCAAGCGGGGCAGCAGGTACCGTCCGCCGAAGATCATGACCGTGATGCCACCCAGGCTGATGCCCGCGGCCGACACAAACTCCGCCCACGCCGGCAGCCGCGATGACGACACCACCATCGCATTCTCGACCCCCGCCCACTTTGCCAAAGGCGGCAGCAGCGCCATCACCACCACGCTCAAAAGGTCCTGCACGATCGCCACGCCCAGGGTCACCCGTCCGTGCGGCGTTCGCCCCTCGCGCCGGGACATCAGCACCCGCACCGCCACCGCGGTCGACGACATCGAGAGCGCCATCGCCATCACCAGGCCCCGGGGCGCCGTCGCTCCGCCGAGCACCATGGTCATCCAGCTCACCAGCGTGACCAGGATCGTGGATGCCGCCCCTACCACGAGAATCGGCGCGAGCCCGCGCCGAATGCTCGACACGTCCAGGTGCAGGCCGATGGCGAACATGAGCAGGATAATCGCAAGCTGCGAAATCGAGTCGACCGCCGCAGGATCGTGAACCACACCGATGGCGTGCGGGCCCACCAGCACCCCCGCCATGAGATAGCCAGGAATGAGTTCGAGCTTCAGCCGCCGAAACAACGTGGCCACCAGCGCCGCGGTGGCGAGCATCACAAGCAGCTGCACCGCGAGGGGTGCCTGCGCGGCATTGGCGAGCGTGGCGAGCATTCAGGCTCCGGAATTTACGGACGGACCCCCGACCTGCTCCATCGATCCACGAGGACCATGAGCAATGTCAGGTCGGCGGGCGTAATCCCCTCCAGGCGTCCGGCCTGGCCAAACGTACGCGGGCGAAAGCGTGCGAGCGACTCGCGGGCCTCAGTCCGCAGCTGGGTGAAGACGCGGTAATCGATTGCTTCGGGCAGGCGCTTGCCTTCCATCGCCGCGTGACGCTTGATCTCGGCCACCTCGCGCACCACGTACGCCTCGTAGCGGCGCTCGGCGTAGGTAGTGTGCCACACGGTCGCATCGGCGGCGACGCCGGGCAATGCATCGCGAAGTTGGTCGAGAGCAAAGTCCTGGGCGCGGATGCGCTTGGCCAGGGCGGGCACGGCATCGATCGCCCTGTTGAGCGCCGCCGCCTGCGTCTGCCGCCTTGCAAACACGCGGGTGCGAGCGCGGCCAAGCTCGTGCCCCTCCAGCAGGCCGAGGCGCTCCGCGAGCGGCGTGAGTCGCGGCCCGGCGTTGTCGGCCCGCAGCAACAACCGGTGCTCGGCGCGGCTGGTAAACATCCGGTACGGCTCCACCGGCGTCTTGGTCACCAGATCATCCATCAGCACACCGATGTACGCATCGCTTCTTCCCAACGCCCACACCTCGCGCCCGACGCTTGCCAGCGCCGCGTTCGCACCCGCGACCAGCCCCTGCGCCGCCGCCTCCTCGTAGCCGCTGGTGCCGTTGATCTGCCCGGCGAGATACAGCCCACGCACCAGGCGTGTCTGGCCGGTCACTTCAATCTGGTGTGGGCGCACCATGTCGTACTCCACCGCGTAGCCGTAGCGGAGGACTTTTGCCCGCTCGCACCCGGGCATGGAACGCACGATGACGTCCTGCACATCATGAGGCAGGCTGGTGGAGATGCCGTTGCAGTAGATCCAGTCGTCGCGAAGGCTCTCAGGCTCAAGAAAAACGCCGTGCGTATCGCGATCGGCGAACCGTACGACCTTGTCTTCGATACTCGGGCAGTAGCGCGGGCCCACGCCCTCGATCTGGCCGCTGAACATGGGGGCCCGGTGCAGGTTGGCCCGGATGACATCGTGCGTCTTCGCGTCGGTGCGGGTCTGCTTGCAGGGCACTTGCGTGAGCGGGGGGAAGTGCGTCGTCAGTCGCGCCGTCGCCGGGTCAACGCCCGCGCCCGGCGGGGGAGGCTCGCCGCAGAGCGTGAGATCGCTGAAGGGCGTCGGGGTTGCATCGCCATGCTGACTCTCGAGCGACTCCCAGTCGATCGTCTTCCGATCCAGCCGGGGGGGCGTGCCGGTCTTGAGGCGTCCCAGCTCAAACCCAAGCTCACGCAGCGACGCACTAATCCCAACCGCCGGTGCTTCGCCGAAGCGCCCGCCGGGTGTCTTGGCCTCGCCGCTGTGCATCAGGCCCCGCATGAAAGTGCCGGTGGTGAGCACGACCGCGTCAGAGTGAAGGTCCACCGTTCCGCCATCCTCGCCGGTGAGCGCGATTCGCACGCCCCGCGCCTGGCCATCTTCCACCAGCAGCGCCTCGACACTGCCGGCAACAACCCGGATCGTCGCCCGCGACGAAATCATCGCCTGCACTTGCTCCGCATACGCGTGCTTGTCGCACTGCGCCCGCGGCCCATGCACCGCCGGGCCCTTGCTGGTGTTCAAAACCCGAAACTGAATCCCCGTGGCATCGGTCGCCAGCCCCATCAGCCCGCCCAGCGCATCGATTTCGCGCACCAGCTGGCCCTTGGCCAGCCCGCCGATCGCCGGGTTGCACGACATCACGCCAATCTTCGCCGGGTCGGCCGTCACGAGCGCCACGCGACCAACCCCGGGCCGGTGCGCGTCCAGCACGTTGGCCGCGGCCCACGCCGCCTCCGCCCCGGCGTGCCCGCCCCCAATCACGATGACATCGAAGCGATCAGGATTCACGGAGCGATGATATGGGCGAAAGCCCCATCAAACCGTGGCACTGACCCCGCCTCGGGGTCAGTGCCACACGCGTCACAATCCGCTCTCTCCCCGCCCACTCACTAGCACTTCCACCACGCGGGAAAAGGTCAGGCCGCGCGACCCGTCAGTGTGCATTCGGGTGCACAAACCCTCGGAAGAGCGTGAGCCACAAAATCTTGATATCAAACCCCAGCGACCAGTGCCGGATATAAAACAAATCCAGCTGCAGCCGTTTGCGCAGGTCGGTGTTCCCCCGCATCCCGTTCACCTGCGCCCACCCCGTGATGCCCGCCTTCACGTGCTGCCGCAGCATGTACCCGCGCCAGTCTTCCCGAAACCGTGCGATCAACTCCGGCCTTTCCGGTCGCGGGCCCACCAGGCTCATCTCTCCGGTAAGCACATTAAACAACTGCGGCAGTTCATCGAGGCTTGTCCTGCGCAGCCAGCGCCCAATCGGCGTCACGCGCGGGTCATCGCGGCATGTCCACGCTGCCGGAGGCTGCTCGTCCTGCTCGTGAAACATCGTCCTGAACTTCAGGATCTGAAACTCCTCGCCCCCCAGGCTCACTCGCCGCTGGCGAAATATCACCGGCCCCGGGCTGCTGGCCCGCACCAGCAGCGCCACACCCACCAGCAGCGGGCTAAACAGCACCAGCGCGGCGAACGCGCCAGCAAAATCCAGCACCCGCTTCACCACCCCGCTCACACCCTCCATCGGGCTCTCACGCACGCTCAAAATCGGCATGCCGTCAAGTTCGCTCACCGCCATGCTCTGCGGCATGTAGCGCGGGTTCACATCCGGAATCAGCCGCACGCTCACCGGAAACCGGTCCAGGCGTCGCATGAGCGATCGCGACAGCGGCGCACGCCCCGTCGGCAACGCGATGTACACCGCATCCGGCGTGCGACGTTCCAGAATCGCCTCGAGGTCATCCAACCCGCCCATCACCGGTCGCCCCAGCACCTGGCTCGGGCCGGAGTTTTCATCCTGGTGCGACACAAAGTACGCGACATGAATCCCCGTCCACGTGTTGCGTTCCAGCGTGCGGGCCGTCACTTTCGCCAGCCGCCCGGTGCCGATGATCGCCACGTGCCTCAGGTTCCAGCCGCGCCGACGAATAAACCGCAGCCCCAGCCGAAACACGCCGCGCTCGACCATCAGCAGTGCGGGCAGCAACATCGCCAACACACCCAGCTGAATCCGCCCGGCCTCCAGCATCAGGGGCCCGGAGGCACGCCCCTCGCTCCACCCCACAAACTCGCGCGGGGCAATCGCAAAGACCGCGGCGATCAAAACCACGATCGTCAGCAGCGACGCCTTCACCACCTGCGCCAGCTCCGACAACATTCGCCCGTCGCGCCGGGGCTGGAACAAACCGAAAATCCGCAGCGAGACCAGCGCGATCGGCACCGCGTACAGGGCCAGTGGTTCCCGCAGCCACGCCACCACCCCCGGCCCCGTCAGTGGCGGCACGGTCCCCTCAATCGACTGCCGGCGCACCAGCCACGCGCCGTAGCACGCCGCTCCAGCGACCAGGCCGTCCACCGCTCCCAGGAGCGCGACAAAGAGTTGGTGTCGTTGCTTCAGCACCGCGTGTGCCTCTTGGTTTGGACGCTTCGCCGCGCCCGCGCCGCCGGAACTTCCGTGTCCGGGGCGACTTCTCCCACCATAGATTCACCTACAGACCCCGGTTCTGTCAAGCCTTGTCGGCAACTATCCGAGGGACACCGAACATTAGCCCTGTGGCCACCCCGCCCCAAGTCGCGGCGAGGGTTCACGCTCGGAAATTTCTCGCAGCACCGACGCCTCGATTTCACTCGGGGGGCGCTGCGGTGCCACGACCTTCGCGATCACGTACAGATCCCCTTCACGACCCGCGTCGTCGCGCAGGCCCTTCCCGCGAAGACGCAGCTTGCGCCCGCTCCCGGTGCCCGGGGGCACGGTCAGCTCCATCACGCCCCACAACGTCGGAACATTCACCATCGTCCCCAGCGTTGCCTCTGCGATCGTCAGCGGCATGTCCAGATACAAGTCCAAGCCTTTGCCCGTATCCACAAACTCACCCCGCCGGAAGAGCGGGTGCGAGCCGATGCGCACCGTGATCATCACTTCGGGTGTCGATCGCGTGGCCCGCACGCGAAGTTGGGCCCCGTCTTCTACACCCGCGGGAACTTTCACTTCGATCCGCTTGCCAGCGCCGTCGGGTGTGCTCAGTCGCACCGTCTCCAGCGTTCCGCGGGCCGCGGCCTCAAAGCTGATGAGCAGCTCGTGCCTCACGGTCTCTTCGGGCGTCTGCTGCGCCGCTCGCCCCGCGCGCCCGCCGCGCGG
This sequence comes from Phycisphaerales bacterium, assembly GCA_041661205.1. Classification (GTDB taxonomy): domain Bacteria; phylum Planctomycetota; class Phycisphaerae; order Phycisphaerales; family UBA1924; genus RI-211. The sequence goes on along the minus strand of JBAZUW010000054.1, from coordinate 1,178 downwards.
CGATCGTCCGCCAAAGCCGCCCCCACCCATGCCCCCGCCACCAAAGATGGACTCGAAGACTTCCTTCAGCTCTTCATCATCGATGTTGAGGCCGTTCACATCAACCTGTGGCCTTCCGCCCGAACGGGCCCCGCCGCCCGAAGGGGGCGGCCCACCCCGCACCCCCGCCTGGCCGAACTGGTCGTACAGCTTGCGCTTCTGCTCGTCGCTCAGAACGTCGTACGCCTCCTGCACTTCCGTAAATTTTTTCTGCGCGTCGGGGGCCTTGTTCACATCCGGGTGGAGCTTGCGAACCAGCACGCGATAGGCCTTGCGAATTTCATCGACCGTCGCCGACTTCGGCACACCCAGCACATCGTAAAAATCCCGCTGCGACATGGGCAATCCTAGTTCCACTCTCGCCCGTCTCGCTCACGGATTCCGCCCCGTCCGAGATAACAAAAAACCGGCCCCGAGAGCGGGGCCGGCGAAACTCAAACTCATGCCAATCAGCTCAGTGCGGCGAGTGCGCGTCGCCCGACTGGTCCTTCATCTCTTCCTTCGGCATTTCCTTGGTCGGGGCGGCTTCCGCGGCCGGCGGAGGGGGCAGGGGCGGCGCCACGTTGGTGATCTCGATGTCGTAGATCAGCGTTGCGTTCGCCGGGATGCGCCCCCGGCGGCCCGCCGCACCGTACCCAAACTGAGGCGGGATCACCAGACGGCGCTGCAGCCCCTTCTGGGTGTCGCCATCCATCTGCATGTTCCAGCCCTTGAGCAACTGCGTCCCCTGCGGGAAGACCAGCGGACGCTGCCGCTCGTAGGAGCTGTCGCAAATCTTGCCATCCATCAGGTAGCCGACATACTCGCAGGAAACCTGTTCGTCCTTGGCGGCCGGCTTCCCCTCCAGTTTGCTGGGGTAGGTGATCGAAACAAGCCCCTCCTCACCCTTGACGACCTTCAGCCCCAGATCCGCGTGCTTGAACTCGGTGAAGGTGCCGGCCGCCGGTCCCCACACCTGCTTGCCATCGGCCCCGAACCCGCGATCGGCAACCTCGAAGCTCTCCTTCGTCACCATGATCTCGCTGGTCATCTCCACCGCGCCACCAATGCCGGTGGGGTAGGGGTGCGGGGTCTTGCCGGTCACCTTGCCACCAGAGTCAGAAACGTCGATCGCCAGCGTGGCGACGAGGTCGTCGCCC
>JBAZUW010000053.1:0-18601 GCA_041661205.1 Phycisphaerales bacterium | reverse complement strand
ACGACGCGCTCGTGGCCCCAAGGGCGCCGCCCTCGACGAATCCATCCGCAGCCGTCTCGCCCTCGACGCCGCCCTCCTCGCCCGCGAACGGGGCGACACCGCCGGATTCATCGACCGCCTCAAAAAAGCAATCTCCCTCGACGCCACCAACAAGGACGCCGCGCTGCTGGCGTACACCTTCTTTGCCGAACGCGTCGACAGCCGCCAAGGTCGTCTCGAGCTGCTCACCAACCTGCTCTACGCCGACCCGCTGGAACCCAAAACCCTCCGCCTCATGCGCGACGAGTTCGCCCAGGCCGGCGCGTACCAAGCCGCCATCCGCTTTCACAAGATGATCGCGGCCATCCAAAACTCGTCCGGCATCCAAGGCACCGAAGCCTTCCAGATCGAAGGCATGATCCTCCAGTGGCTCACCCAAGGCCCCGGCGTCATCGTGACCGACCTCACGACCCAGGTCGCCACCGAGCGCCACCGTGTGGCCGCCGCCAACTCCGCTGACCCCAACGCCCAGGCCAGCCTCGGCACCGTGCGTCCCGAAGACATCCGCCTGTCGCTGGGCTTTGAAGAACTCCGACTGGTCGCCGCCTTCGCCGGAGGCGAAAAAACCAAGGCAACTCTCCCCGACTCGCTCAAAGACCTCTGGGCAACCACACAAAATCAGTCGCAGGCGGTGCTCGACCCCACCCGTCGCCCCCCCGGCATGTCGGTAGAGACGGCCGCCAACATCGCCATCGGCACCGTGCTCGAGACCAAGCTCCTTCGCCTCCTCGTCAACATCGGTGAAGACCAGGGCGCCGAGGCCTTGAACCAGGCCATCACCGGCCCTCCCGCCGACGACGTGCGCCGGGTCTGCCTCGAAGCCTGGACGCTGCTCCGCGCCCAGAAGTACGACGAGACGATCGCCAAAGTCGCCGGCTTCGAGGCGGCCTCAAGCTGGATCGGCGCCGCCAAGGGCGAAGCCCTCCTCGCCAAAGGCGACACTTCCGCCGCCGCCGCCACCTTCGCCAAAACCGCCGAGCTCTACCCCCTCTCCACCATCGGCGCGTACTGCGCCCAGCGGGCCATCGAGCTCGGTCCCGATCTTCCCCGCTTCGCCGAAGCCAAGAAGCTCGAAGCCTACAACTCGCAGCTTCCCAAGTGGCTGGACGACCTGGCGACACAGCCCCGCCGCACCCAGCTCATGACCGCCGACTTCGGCAACTGGGGCGCCACGGCCCTGCAGCGTGTCCCCGTCAAGATTCGCCTGAAAAACCTCCTGCCTATCCCACTCGGCGTGGGCTCCGGACGCACGATCAGCACCCGCCTCTTCTTCGCCCCATCCCTCGAGATCGGCATCCGCACCCGCAACGACCAGGCCGCCGGCGAAGTCGTCGAACTCGACCGCCGCCTGCGCCTCAACCCCAACGAAGAGTTCAGCGCCTCCGTCTGGCCCGACGCCGCCCTCATCGGTTACCTTTCCGAAGTCGGCGCGATGGACCCCTCGCGCCTGCGCTGGCGTGTGCTGCAAGGCTTTGAGATTCTCGGCAACGGCCTTCGCCAGGCCGGGCCCGGCAGCTTGGAATGCTCCACCGGCTCCCTCAGCCGCGAAGCCCTGCCGGAAGCGCGCGAGCCCTTGCCCAAGCTGGCGGAGCGACTGGTCAACGCCAAGGAAAACGAACTCGCGCCGCTCATCCTCGCCATCCGCTCGCGCCTCATGGGTGGCCGCCCCGATGGCGTGCCCGACCCCGACGCCCCCGGCATCATCAAGTTCCTCGTGCAGTTGTACCCGACCTGGCCCACACCCATCCGGATGATCACTGTCGCCACCTTCCCCCCTTCATCCATCCTCCCCGGGCTCGCCCCCGTCGACACCCTCTTCGCGGCCGACCCCGACCCCGCCGTGCTCGCCCTCGTCGTCATTTCACGCGCGACCCACCCGACCGACGCGGTACTCGAAGCCGCCCTCAAATCTCCCGACCCCCGCCTGGCCCGCCTCGCCACCCTTCACAAAGAACGCCTGATCGCGCAGAAGGTCACCTACTCCATGCGGGGACCCAACGTGCTGGTCGAAATGCCCCAGTCCGTGCCCGCCGCGAAATAGGCAACTCCCCGCAATCACTCCAAGACAAGCCACTCCCATGGATGCGCCCCCGCCCGCAGCGCCCACTTTCAGCACGGGCCGATACGCCCGCCTGATCGCCTGCGCCGTGGGGCTCGCCCTGATGGCCGGGGCGGCCTGGGGTGTCGCCCGTGATCCCGCTGTCGCACACCGGTTGTTGCAAGGCATCCCCACCTGGCCCTGGTGGGCCGTGCCCCTGCTGGCAGCGCTGCCCTGCCTCAACTGGCTCCTCACCAGCGCCGCCTTCTACACCCTCACGCGCCCTCGCTCACCGATCTCCTGGCAGGAGATGACCGCCCTCATCGGCTCGGCGTGGGTGCTCAACTTCTTCCCGCTCAGCCCCGGGCTCTTCGGGCGCGTCGTCTACCAGCGCGCCCTGCACGGCCTCAGCGTGCGCACTAACGCCCGCATCATCGCCGAGTCGATCGCGCTGGGCTGGGCAGCGGTGGGGGTGCTCCTCCCCCTCCTCCTGCTCGTCGGGCGAGCCCCCGGCCACACCTCCGACATCCCCCTCGCGATCCTCCCGCTGGTCATCATCACAAGCGCGCTCCTTGCCGGCGCGGGTAAGTCGCCCCGCTTCGGCCCTCTCGGCACCGCCTGGGCCATCACCCTCGCCCTCAAGGTTGCCGACGTCGCCACCTGGACGGCCCGTTACCACCTCGTCTTTCACCTTGCGGGTACCCACCTCACCTGGGTGCAGTCCCTCGCCGTCGCGGTAGTCGCTCAAACCGCGATGCTCGTGCCGCTCATCGGCAACGGCCTGGGCATTCGCGAGTGGGCCGTCGGGTTGCTCGGCGCCCTCCTTCCCGCGGCCGCCGCCTCCACCGCCGCCGGGCTCGGCGCCGATCTCATCAACCGTGCCGGCGAACTTCTTGCCGCCATCCCCGTCGGGCTCTTCTGCGCCGCCTGGCTCGCCCGGCTGCACCGGGCGCGAAAATCGCCTGACCTGGCCGGGGGCCGTTCGCCGATAAAAACCCATCCAGATGGTGCACTTCAAGCCGATCCGCAATCGGGCCGAACTCGTACAGAGTAGTGTGTAGGTGGTCACCCGCCACCCGCACGAGGTACCCATGGTCAACAAGATCGAACAAGACCATCAGCGCTTCCGCCAAATCGTCCGCGGCAAGATCCGCAAGGACCTCCGGAAGTTCCTCTCCCGGGGCGAACTCCTCGGCCGCGAGGGCAAGAAGGCCATCTCCATCCCGGTCCACGATATCGACATCCCTACGTTTCGCTACGGCGACAACTCCGGGGGCGTGGGCATGGGCGAAGGCGAGGAAGGCCAATCCGTCGGCAAGCCCGGCAGCGACAAAGGTCAGGGCGGCGAGCAGGAAGGCCGCCACATCCTCGAAGTAGACGTCTCCCTCGAAGAACTCGCCGACATTCTCGCCGAAGAACTCGCCCTGCCCCGCATCATGCCCCGGGGCGAGCACCGCATCACCAGCATCAAAGACAAGTACACCGGCGTCCGCCCGGTGGGCCCCGCTTCGCTGCGCCACTTCAAGCGCACCTACCGCGAAGCCCTCAAGCGCCAGCTCGCCCTCGGCCAATACGACCCCGAAAACCCCATCATCATCCCCATCCGCCACGACCTGCGCTTCCGCACCTGGACCGAAGTCAAAAAGCCCCAGAGCAACGCCGTCATCGTCTACATAATGGACGTCTCGGGCTCCATGGGTGACGAGCAAAAGGAACTGGTTCGCCTCGAAGCCTTCTGGATCGACACCTGGCTGCGCCGCAACTACGAGGGCATCGAAAGCCGCTACATCGTCCACGACGTCCGCGCGGGCGAGGTCGACAAGAAAACCTTCTTCTCCATGCGCGAAGACGGCGGCACCCGCATCAGCGCCGCCTACCAGTGCTGCAAAGAACTCCTCGCCGCCCACTACGACCCCAACGACTGGAACACCTACCTCTTCCACTTCAGCGACGGCGACAACAGCTCCGACGCCGATAACCGCCTCAGCGTCAAGCTCGTGAAGGAATCCCTCCTCCCCGTCTGCAACCTCTTCGGCTACTGCCAGGTGGCCAGCGCCTACGGCAGCGGCAGCTTCATCAACGTCCTGCACGAGGCCTTCCCCGACGGCGCCGCCGACCAGTCAGGCCCCAAGCTCATCACCAGCAAGGTCAACGGGCGCGACGACCTCTTTGACTCCCTCCGGACATTCTTCAAGAGCGGCCGCTAGCGCTCGCCGCCTAATGGGGCAGCCCGCCCGATTTGCGGATCTTTCGCTCTTGTATTGGTCCGTCACGACCACGCCCCTTCACGAACCCGCGCCGCATCCGTACACTCTCAAAAGACGAAACCGCTGTGGCGTAGCAGCCGCAAATGTCTCTGAGGTGCACACGTGTGGTCTGCCCCGGACGTTGCCATCGGCCCGGCTCTTGGGTCGCTCTTTGAGGGCGGTGCCTTGGTCCTCTTTCCGCTCTATGCCTTCCTCGTCTGGTACGCCTGCCTGCGCTGGCGCCGCCAGTTGATGGGCGTGGCGGCCCTCGTCGTAGGCATCCTGCTCATATTACTTCTCGCGCAACTCGACGTCGCCATCCGCCGCGCCTTGCACCTTGCCGACAACGGCCCACTCTTCCGTTTCATGCTCTACGCCGAAGGAGGCATGGTCGGCATGGTGGGGGCCCTGCTGGTGCTTCTCCCCCCGCGCCGCAACGCCCATACCCCGTGCCGCAGCTGCGGCTACGAACTCCTCGGCCTCGACGACGTCAACCCCACCTGCCCGGAGTGCGGCATGACTTTCGCCGCCACCAAGGTCGAGCTCGCCCCCTGCATCATCTGCGGCCAGGCCGCCCTCGCCGCCCCCGACGGCCGCAACCTCTGCAAAGCCTGCGTGCCGCCGGCCAGCATCCCGGCCGCATGAAGTCTTCGAGCGCCACCCCCGGAAGCAGCCCCATCATTCCTTCAACCCTGAAGGGGTCGGCGTACCTCACGAAAAGCCCTTCAGTTCGCAGGATTTCTCTACCCCCGAATCATCCGGTACATCCCACCCATAATCAGCAAGATCAGCGGCAACCCGAGCATGATCGCCAGCCGCACCCGCACCAGACTCGTCTCATCGATCGGCACGATCATCGGCACCGTCGCCGAGGTCGGGCTCTGCGCGATCAGGCTCTCCTGCCCCGCCAGCCAGTACACCGCCGCCTCGAACATCTCCAGATTGCCCGGGTTCCGCATCGCCGCCCGTCCGTCCGCATTCGTCGCCTGCTGCGTCACCGCATCAATAAACCAGCTATTGGACCCGATGACCACCGCCCGCTGCGACGGCAGACCCACCTCGAACCGCTCCACCGCAACACCCAACAGCCACTTCTGCGTCGCCTGACTCCGCTGCCCATCCGGCCAGCGGCTGTCGCGCCCTTCATCAAACACCGGCAGATCAGGAATCAGCGACCGCTTGTCCCGCGGCGTCTGCCACACCCGCAGCCACTGCGACTCCGCCCACACGCTTTCGCTCGCCGGAATCTCCAGAAACTTGTGCGTCTCCAGCCGGATCTTGTCCGGCGTTGGCACCGTGTGCAGCGACACCGGCCAGGGCAGCAGCACCGGCAACCCGCGAATCGCCCCACCTATCGCCCCCGAATCCGCCTCCACACCCTGAGCCTGCAAGTCCGTCTCGATCGTCCGCCCGCGTGGCGACACCACCTCGCGCAGCACCGGACGCCCGGAATCGCACGCCAGCCCAAATCGAGACAGCACTCCCGCCACCGGGTCAACATCGCCATACGTCGGCAACACCGACGGATTGAGGTCGATCAGCAGGCGCTTGTTCGCCCCCGCGATGCTGTTGATCGCCTCCGCCAGCTTCGCCGCGCGCTGCGCCCCCGAAAGTCCTCCCGCCGGAGCCGCAGCCGCCGCATCCGGCGACAGCACCACATACACCACCGGCCGCTTGCCCAGCGGGTTCAGCGCATCCAGCTTCGGCTCCGGGTTGAGCACCGCCGCCCACTCCATGACATCCACCCCGTGCAGCCGCAGGCGTTCTGTAAGCTGCTGAATGATCGGTGTCGCGGAAAGGAACTCACCCGCCTCCCCGTGCACCACCACCACGATGGGCCGATCCGGCGAAATCAAGCTCCCGATGGAGCTGGCGAGCAGTTCCTCGCACCGGCGCTTGGCGTCCGCCGTCGCCAGCCCGCTTTCAAACACCAGCGACTGCGGAAGGAGCGCGTTCACATCTACCGCCGAAAGGCCCACGCTCGGGGGGCCGATCACCAGCGCCGCCGAGCCGCGCTGCAGCACATCCGTGATGCGCAAAATATCCGCCCGCGTCATGTGCCGCATGGAATCAAGAATGAGTGACGCCTGATCCCGCGTCTGATCCGCCTGCGTCAGGAGCCCGCGCAGCGCCTCCGCCGCCGGCCCCGCCGCCGCCTCCGAGGCCGCCCACTTCCGCCCCTGCGTCGTCACCGCTTCGAGCAACTGCACCACCGGGTCCAGCGCCGCCGACAACGCCGCCGACGCCCTGTCCGTCGCCGGCACGTTCGCATCACCAAGTGTGTACTTGAGCGCGTCGCGGGCTTTGGTCACCGCTTCGGAAAGGTCGCGTGAAGCCAGCCTCGCCCCCGCCGCCACCTGCTCCAGGTTCCCCCGAAGCTGCGTCGCCTGCGCCCCGGTGGGCGAAATCGCCTCCCGCGCAGAAAGCAGCGCGGGCGACAGCGAATCATTCAAATACAGCGAAATCGACGTGCACGCACCCACCGCGGCATTGATCGAGTTCGTCTGATCGCTCAGCAGCTTTGAGTCCCGCTCGATCAGATCATTCACCAGCCGCTTGTACGCCCCGATCCCCGACGCCGATCCCAGGTCAATCCACGTGCTCGAGATATTCGGCGTGCTCTTGGCCATCGCCTCCAGCACGTCGCTGGTGTTCCGCTTGGCCCGCCCGTCAATCGCCCGCAGATCTGCCGCGATCACCACCCGGTACGGCCCCTCGAGCTTTTTCAGGAGTTGCTGCGTGCGCGGCGCGAGCGACTGCTCCCGCAGCGCCGTCACATCCCGCCGAATCGGGAACTTCGCCGCCAGCACGTTCCCCATCACCACCAGCGCCGCCGCTCCGATGAGGATCACCGTGGCCCAGAACCTGGCCTTGCCCTTCCCGGATTTATGCCTTGTGCCGTTCATGCTCAGCCCCACCGCCTTTGATCAAGCGCAAGCGTGGCCCCCAGCAGACAGAAAAAAGTGATACCCAGGAAGTACGCGGCATTCGCACTGTCAATCACGCCCTTCGCAAAGTCGCCAATCCGCGGCACGATCGAAATCGAGTACAGCACGCTCCGCACCGGCGCGGGCGCATCATCCGCCGGCGCCGCCGCGAACAGCAACCCCAGAATCGTGAACAGCGTCACCATGAACGCCAGCGTGCTGTTGGCCGTCAGGCTCGAGGCCAGCGTGCCGATCGCCAAGTACGCGCCCCCGATCAGGTACAGGCACACATACCCGCAAATAATCGGCCCCGGGTCGGGCGGGCTGTTGGAGACGCGGTACATGGTGCCGACATACACCAGCGTGGGCAGCAGCATGCAGGTGAGAAACCCCATCGCGCCCGTGAACTTGCCCATCACCACCGCCCCGGTCGAGACCGGCGCGGTCAGCAGCGCCTCCAGCGTCCCGGCGCGGATCTCATCGGAAAACAGCCGCATCGCCATCGCCGGCACCACCGGCATCAGCAGCCACCCCGACACGGTAAAAAAGTCGCGCATCGACGCCGGGCTGTTGGGCCGCAGCACATACACCGAAAACACCAGGCCCGACAGCAGCAGGTACAACGCGATGATGAGCCACCCGGCCGGGGCACGGAAGTACGCCGCCAGCTCCCGCCGCGCGATGACGCCCATGCCCTTCACGACGCCGCCTCCTTGCCCGGCTTGATCACCTGCGTCGTCGCCTGCTCGGGGTCGGTCATCGCCTCACCTGCCTTGTCCATGATGTCCATGAAGACACCTTCGAGCGTGGGCGCCTGGGCGCGCAGCTCGCGAAGCAAAATGCCCTGCTGCCGGGCCGCCGCCGCGATCTGCTCCCGCAGGTCCGGCGAACCCGGCCGTGCCAGAATCGCCCACTCCAGCCACCCGACGCTCTGCGTGGGCTTGTCCCCCGCGGGTTTGGACGAAACCTCCGCCACAAACGGGAGCGTCGCCCACAGCTTATTGATGCGTTCCGCGTCACCCACCCGCGCCTCGCGGGCCTGCAGGAAGTAGCGCGAGCCCCCCGCACGCGTCAGTTCCGCCGGCGACCCATCCGCCCGCAGTTGCCCCCCGGCGATGATGAGCACCCGGTGGCACAGCCGCTCCACCTCGGGAAGGATGTGTGAGCAGATGAGCATCGTGCGGTCGGTCGCCAGTTCTCGCACCAGTTGGCGGGTCTCGCGAATCTGGGACGGGTCCAGTCCATTCGTTGGCTCATCGAGAATCAGCACCTTGGGGTTGTGCAGCAGCGCTGCCGCCAACCCCACCCGCTGGCGATACCCCTTGCTCAGCGTCCCAATGCGCCGCTTCAGCACATCCCCCAGCCAGCAGCGCGTCGCCGCCCAGTCCACCGCGCGCTTTCGCACGTCCGACGGCACGCGATACAACTTCGCGCGATACGACAAATACTCGCCCACCCGCATCTCGGTGTACAGGGGCGTATGTTCGGGGAGATAACCAAGGCTTTGCCGAGCCACAACAGGATGCGACGCGGTATCGAAGCCCGCGACCAAAACTTTCCCAGCATCCGGCAACAGGAACCCAGCGATCATCCGTATGGTGGTAGTCTTCCCTGCTCCATTTGGACCCAGCAGCCCCGCAATCTGGCCGGGCTGCAGTTCAAATGAGATACCTCGTACGGCCTGTACCGTTCCAAACGACTTGTGTACCTGATAAACACCTACCATTGGGGCACCTGCTCTCCTGTCAGTAGCCTCAAATGAGGTAGAAGTGCACGATAATGTCGGCTCGGTCGATGATATGACTGCAAATAGGGTGATAATCACGCAAAGGCACCGGCTCGCTACACTGTCTCAGGAGGTGGCTCATCGCCAGGGAAGGCGAGATTTGGCGACCATCGCCGCAAGGTGTTACCAACGTGGCAGTTAGCACGTCGGACGCGTCGTCGATCGCGGAGACCTCCGTGGGTTCGCGGGGCGCGGCTATTGCGCGTGGGAGTGGTGGTTTGTCTGATCAAGACCCGCAGACTTCGCCGGAACAGGGGGCAGCCTCCGGCGCGAGCGCTCCCGAGTTCCGGGTCGGCGGCCTCGGTCTAGCCCTGCTCAACGCCATCGGCGAAGGCATCGCCCTCGTCACCCGCTCCGGGGCCATCGTCTGGGCCAACGAACCCGTCAAACGCCTCGGCGGTGCCATGCAGGAACGACTCTGCGGGGCCTGTCGACAGTTCGACCGGGATCACCCGATGCTTCCCCCCGGCGTGACAGTCGCCCCGGGATACGTGCCGCCCCGCGAAGACGTGGCGATGACCGACGCCGAGCGATGGTACGAGATCGGCCTTTCACTCCCCCCCGACGCCGGTGTCATTCAAGGGATCAAGGCCGAATGGGTGCTGGTCGTCGTGCGAGACGTCAGCGCCGCCAAACGCCTCCAGCAGAAAATCAACACCATCGACCAGGCCGGCAGTGAGCTCGTCCGCTTCGATGCGGAGCTCGTTCGAAAACACAACGCCCACGAGCGGCTGAAGCTGCTCGAAACCAAGATCGTGGGCTTTGCCAGCAACCTCCTGCACTTTGACCACTTCGCCATCCGCCTCCTCGACGAGCGCACCGGAAAGCTCGAACTGGTCATCGGCTTCAACCTCCCCCCCGAGTTTGATTCCTTCGTCATCAAGCCCTCGCTCGAAGGCTTCGGCATCAGCGGCTACGTCGCCGCCAGCGGACGCAGCTACGTCGCCACCGACACCACCACCGACCCCCTCTACCTCCCCGGGGTAGAGGGGGCGCGCTCGAGCCTCACGGTGCCGCTGCGCTTGCAGGACAAAGTCATCGGCATCATGAATGTCGAAAGCCTCTCCCCGGCCGCCTTCGGCGATGAAGAACGCCAGCTCGGGGAGATCTTCGCCCGCTACATCGCGGTGGCCATCCACATGCTGGATCTGCTGGTGGTCGAGCGCAGCACCACAAATCAAACCATCACCGGGCGCGTCGCCAGCGAAATCAAGGAACCCCTCGAAGACATCGCCCACGAAGTCGAGCAGCTCCGCTCTCAGATTCCCTCCACCGACCCCGGCACCGCCTCACACCTGGAGCGCATCAACGCCGATCTCGCCTCCATCCGCCACCGGATTCTCGAATGTGCCGCCGGCCCCAGCTCCCTCCTGGGCGTCGAAAAGGCGATGGCCGAGAAGACCATCGACCCGATCATCGCCGGGCGGCACATCCTGGTCGCCGACGACGAACTCCGCATCCGAAAAACCATCGGTGACGTCCTCACGCTGCGCGGGGCCAAGGTCGTCGTCTGCGAGAACGGTGGCGAAGCGATCCGCACCCTCGACGAGAGCGCCCCGGGTGAGTTTGACCTTGTCATCTCCGACATTCGCCTCCCCGACCACAACGGCTACGAGATCTTCGCGGCCGCCAAAAAGAACTCCGCCTCCATCCCCGTCATTCTCATGACCGGCTTCGGCTACGACCCGCACCACTCCATCGTGCGGGCCTCGCAAGAAGGCCTGCAGACCGTCCTCTTCAAGCCCTTCCAGGTCGAACGCCTGCTGGAAGACGTGCGCAAGGCGATCACCAGCAAGGTCTGAGCGGGCAGCATTTGAGGGTGGCCCGGCGGTCCCCGCCGGGTTCTTCTCGCAAAAACAGCACCTTCCGTCCATCGCCTCTATGCTTCGGCCCTATGGCCACCCCCTCTGATTCTGTCAAGAAGCCCGTCATCGCCACCGAACGCCGCGGCGTCATCCACCGCTGGTCGCAAACCCTCATCCCGACCACGCGCGAAGCCCCCAACGACGCCGAACTGCCCAGTCACGTGCTGTTGCACCGCGCAGGGTTCATCCGCCAGGTCGGCGCCGGCATCTACGACTACCTCCCCCTGGCCTGGCGCACGCTGCGCAAGCTCGAGGCGATCGTGCGCGACGAGCTCGACAACGCCGGAGCAAGCGAAATGCTCATGCCCGCCCTGGAGCCCTTCGAGCTCTTCGCTGGCACCAAGCGCGACGAAACCTACGGCGACAATCTCTTCCGCGTGCAAGACCGCAAAGGCCGCTGGAACGCCCTCGCCCCCACCCACGAAGAAGTCATCACCCAGCTCATGATCGGCTGCGTCAACAGCTACAAGCAGCTGCCGCTGAACCTCTATCAGATCCAGACTAAGTTCCGCGACGAAGCCCGCCCCCGCGCCGGTCTCCTGCGCTGCCGCGAGTTCATCATGAAGGACGCCTACTCCTTCCACATGAACCTCGAAGGCCCCGGGGGCCTCAACGACACCTACGACGCCATGTTCCGCGCCTACACCAACATCTTCACCCGCTGCGGGCTCGACTTCTCCGCCGTCGAGGCCGAGAGCGGCCCCATCGGCGGCTCGGCCAGCCATGAGTTCATGGTCAACTGCGTCAGCGGCGAAGACACCGTCCTCAAGTGCCCCGCCAGCGGCTACGCGGCGAACGTCGAGAAGTGCGAGATCGGCCCCCGCCCCCTCCCCAGCAAAGGCTACTTCGCAGGCGACCCCAGCGGCCCGCTCGAAGAAGTTCACACGCCCGATTGCCCCGGCATCGAAGATGTCTGCAAGCTGCTGAAGGTCAAGCCCCAGCACATGCTCAAGAGTGTGCTCTTCAAGGTGAAGTCCACGCCCGAGCAACTGGAGAAGTTCGGCGAGGAGTTCATCCTCGCCGTCGTGCGGGGCGATCACGACGTCAACGAAGGCAAAGTGCGCGACGCGGCCGGAGTGGGGGGGATCGAACTCGCCGACGCCGCCGAAGCCATCAAGCTCGGCTTCGCCATCGGCTTTGTCTCACCCCGCGCCGGCAACGCCCGCAAGGGCGCGCTCGTCCTCGTCGATCGCGACGCGGCCATCTCCTTCGACGACGCCGCGGGCAAGGCCAAGTTCTGGGTGACGGGCGGCGACAAGAAGGACTACCACGTCAAGCACTTCAACTGGCAGCGCGACCTGGGCAAAGACCCGCTCCTCGCCACGCCCCACCTCCCCGAGACCCACGGCAGTGGGGGCCTCAAAGGGGGCGATGGTCACCTCATGGTCGCCGATGTCCGCAACGCCCTCGAAGGCGACCCCAGCCCCCGCGCGGCAGGCTCCAAGCTCGTCACCGGCCGCGGCATCGAAGTCGGGCACATCTTCAAACTCGGCACCAAATACTCCGACGCCATGGGTCTCTCCATCATGGACGACAAGCAGGCCAAACGCAGCGTCATCATGGGGTGCTACGGCATCGGCGTGAGCCGCACGATGGCGGCCTGCGTCGAGATGAGCCACGATGCCGACGGCATCATCTGGCCCGCCGGCCTCGCGCCGTACCACGTCGTCATCACCATCATCAAGCACGACGACGCCAACCAGCGCAACACCGCCGAGACCATCGCCCATGAGCTGGCCGCCAAGGGCGTCGACGTCCTCATCGACGATCGCGACGAGCGCCCCGGCCCGAAGTTCAAAGACGCGGACCTCATCGGCATCCCGGTGCGCATCACCATGGGCGAAAAGAGCCTCGCCGCGGGCGCCGCCGAGTTCAAACGCCGCGGCATGCCCGGCAAGGGAGAGGACGTCAAGCTCGCCGAAGTGACGGCCAAGGTGCTAGCGGCGCTGGAAGCTTGATGCACAACGAGCCCGAAGCGCCAGCGAGGGTCTCGCCGGTTCCCGACATCGCGACGACCTTCGCTCTCGCTTCGGGCTCGTATTTCGGGCTCGTAGCCGCTAGCTGATCCCGCGCCCCTTCAGCATCGCCGCCATCGCCTTCACCACATCGTTCAGATTCTTCCCATCGACATCGAAGATCTCGTCGGCCAGCGACAGGTACACCGGCTCGCGCTGCGCCAGCAAATCGGGAATCTCTTCCAGCACGCCCTTGCCCGTCAGGCTCGGCCGTGCTTTGAGGTCCGTCTTTTCCAGCCGCTCACGCAGCGTCGCGGCCGTCGCCCGCAAATACACCACCATCGACCGCTTCTCCGCCCGCGTGGCATTGATGAGGTCCGCCGCCCCCGGTGCCATCACCGTCCCGCCCCCCAGCGCGATCACAAACCGGTTGCTGACGAGTGACGTTCGCAGCGCCTCGAGCTCCGCGGCACGAAACGCCGCCTCACCCACCCGCGCCATCGCCAGCCCCGCCGTCGCCGCGTTGCAGCGCGTCGCCGTCATGGTGTCAAGGTCAACATACGTCCGCCGAATGCGCGTGGAAAGCTGCGACGCGATGCTGCTCTTGCCGCAGCCCCGCATGCCCATGAGGAGAACGTTCACGCGCGGCTCTGGTACGACCCGTCCGCGGTCGAAATCCGCAGCTTCTCGCCCACGTTGATGAAGTCGGGAACGCGGGTCTTGAGCCCCGTCTCCATCTCGCATTCCTTCATCACGTTGGTCACGGTGCCGTTCTTCACAGCCGGGTCGCACGCCTTGACAGTGAGCTCCACCGAAGCGGGCAGCTCAATAAGAATCGGGTTCCCATCGTGCATCAGCACGTTGGTCTTGGCGTTGGCACGCAGGTACAGCAACCCGTCCCCCAGCACATCCTCAGGAATCGTGTACTGCTCGTAGTTCTCGCCGTCCATGAACGTGGCGCCGGTGTTGTCGGAGTACAGATACTCCATCTCGCGCCGGTCCAGGTCGATCACCTCGATGTCGTCGGTGGGCTTGTATCGCTTTTCCAGCGTCTGGTTGCGCAGCACATCGCGGATCTTGAGCTGAATGAACGCCCGCAGGTTGCCGGGGGTGCGGTGCTCGATGCCGGTGACGACGAAGAGCTTGCCATCGATTTTGACGCCCTGACCGGGGCGGAGGTTGGTCGCCTGCATGAACGCTTCCTTCTTTCCTGAGTTCGCTTGCCGAACTGGTGCCGATCGATTCCCGGTTTCGCGCCCGGGAAACCCCAACGCGAACCGCACGCCAAGGCTTCTCTCCAGCCCGAAGGCCGCCGCCCCGAACGATTCGCGAATGGCGACAACTGTAGCCTGTCTCCACGGCGTTCGCGCCACCTTCATGAACCTGCCACTTTGGAACAGGCTTCCGAGCAGGTACACTGAACGGACTTTCGGTCCCACATAGATACCCCTGAAGAAAATCCTTTTCCCTTCCCTGGAACCCCTCCATGACGACTCAGCTCTCCCGTCGTGTCTTCCTCGCCCGCTCCGCCGGCGCCGCCCTGGCCGCGGGTGCCCTGGGTGCGCTCCCCGGCCGCGCCTTCGCCAGCCGCGCCGGCCGCGCCGACACGACCTTCTTCGAGTGGAAGGAAATCAGCAAAGGTGTTTTCGTCGCCCTCAACCGCACCGGCGACAACCTCGACCTCGCGGGCGGCAACAGCACCCTCTTTGTCGACGACTCCGGCTCCCTGCTCGTCGACGCCAAGCAGGCCGCCGAAGGCAACACCCTCAAACGCGAGCTCGGGGCTTACACCAAGAAACTCGCCCGCATCGTCAACACCCACCATCACTTCGACCACGCCGGTGGCAACGTCTGCTTCGCCGACGCCGTCCCCTTCACCATGCACCAGAACTGCGCCAAGCGCCTCATCGAGAGCGGCCAGTCCAACATCACCGGCCTCGATAAGAAAGTCGAAGCCCTCAAAGCCAGCGGCCTGCCCGGCGCCGAAGCCGCCGCCGCCGACGCCAAGCAGCTCCTCGACGGCCTCGCCAAAATCCCCGCCGACGCTTTCGCCCCCAAGGCTCGCACCCGCACCATCGGCAGCAGCGCCCCGCTGAAGGTCGCTGGCCGCAACCTCACCCTTCACCACTTCGGCCCCGGCCACACCGACAACGACCTGGTCATTCACGACGAAGCCGCCAACCTCGTCCTCACCGGCGATGTCGTCTTCAACAAGTTCACGCCCTACTTCGATGTCGCCGGCGGGGCCAACAGCACGACCTGGCTGCAAAGCCTCGGCGAAATCAAAAAGCTCTGCAACGACAAAACCATCGTCGTCCCCGGCCACGGAGCAGTGGGGGACCGCGTGATGGTCGACCAGCTCATCGAGTATTTCGAGAAGACCGTCGCCGCCGTCAAGGACGCCATCAAGGCCGGCAAGCCCCGCGAGGAAGTCGCCAAGATGTCGCTCCCCGAGTACAAGGACTACCCCCTCGCCGTCGCGCTCCCCTACCTCTGGGGCGGCATCTACGACGAGTTCGCCCCCGCCCCCGCCAAGAAAGACGCCCCCAACACCGTCGGCTCCTAATGATCTCGATGCCTTGATGCCGCATGCCTCTTGCCTTCTTCATATCACGCGAATCGGAGCCCGACATGACTACTCGCCGCGACATTCTCCGCCTCGCCGCCGCCGGCGCGGCCGGGGCCGCCCTCATCCCCTCCTCCTTCGCCCACTCCATGACCCACGCCTCCGACGATGAGACCTACTTCACCTGGAAGCCCGCCGCCGACAACGCGCTCGTCGCCTTCGGCGGCGGGGGCAACTCCCTCGTTCTCCGCGGCAAAGGCGCCACCCTCCTCGTCGACTGCAAAAACGCCCCCTACGGCGACTGCCTCCGCCGCGAAGCCAAAGACGTCACCGTCGTCGTCAACACCCACCATCACGCCGATCACACCGGCGGCAACCACGCCTTCAGCAAAGACCTCAAGATCATCGCCCAAACCAACGCCACGCCCCGCGTGCTGGGCCAGATGAACCGCTACGTCTCCCAGCTCAAGGAAGCCGCCACACAGCTGGGCGAGGCCACCGGCCCCGCCGTCCCCAAAGTCCGCGAAGAGGCCATGGCCCTCTACAAGCGCGTCGAAAAGCTCAAGCCCACCGACTTCGCTCCGACACTCACCTTCGATACCGACGACACCCTCGACGTCGGTGGCATCGAGGTCAAGCTGCACCACTTCGGCCCCGGCCACACCGACAACGACCTCATCGTCCACGTCCCGTCTCTCAATCTCATCCACACCGGCGACCTCCTCTTCCACAATCGCCACCCCTTCATCGATCTCGACGGCGGCGCTTCCACCACCGGCTGGCTGGCAAGCCTCGCCAAAATCATCGCCTTGTGCGACGCCAAAACCGTCGTCATCCCCGGGCATGGCGAGATCACCAACGTCGGCGGCCTGCTCAACCAGGTTCACTACTTCGAGTTCGCCCGAACCCTCATCGAAAAAGAGTTCAAGGCCGGAAAGACCCGCGACGACATCATCGCCCTCAAGCCCGCCGAGTTCGCCAAGCTCGAAGGTGGCGGCATCCAAGGCCTCGCCTTCGGCGCCATCTTCGAAGAGTTCAAACGCGCCGCCGCAAAGCACTGACCCGAAACGCCCACGCCCCTACGAGACGATCCCTACGAGCCCGAAGCGCAAGCGAGGGTCTCAGCAACCCCAGCCCCCGTAGCGGCACGCTCCCTTCCCCACACTCTCAAGCAGTGGGGGCTCCACGCCCCTCCCGGGTACCCTCCCCCGTGCCCCCCATCCAAATCCACGCCGCCCACACCGCCGACCTCCTCGCCGCCGCCCGCGTTCTCTTCGCCGAATACGCGGCAAGCCTTCCGGAATCCGCCCAGCGCAGCCTCCGCCACCAGGGCTTTGACGCCGAACTCGCCACCCTGCCCGGCAAATACGCCCACCCCGGCGGCATCATCCTTCTCGCTGCCGACACCCAGGTCACCACCCCGCCCCCCTCAACCTGGCTCGGCGTCGTCGCGATGCGTCCCCTCGCGCTCTCGGGAGTCCTCCCCGGCGACCCATCCCCCATCTGCGAAATGAAACGCCTCTACGTCCGCCCCGCCGCGCGGGGTCTGGGCGCCGGCCGTGCCCTGTGCGAGGCCCTGCTCACCGCCGCCGCCGCGGCCCGCTATCGCATGATGAAACTCGACACCGAAGCCGACTTCGCCCCCGCAATGGCCCTCTACCGCGCCCTCGGCTTCACCGAAATCCCCAGGTACAACGACGACCCCGAGGCGTGCACCGTGTGGATGGGCAAACACCTCAATGCCGCGGCCCATTCACACCGCCCGCCCGAGCCGCCTCAGGGCCACCAAGGCGTGTAATCCGCAAAGTACGCGTTGGTCGACTCATCCTCCGTCAACTTGCCGCGTTGCTCCGGCGACAGCACCGCGTTCACCCGCTTGCGAGCCGCCATATCAAGCTCAAGCCGCTCGCGCCGCAGCTTCATCAGCGGATGATCCTCGGGCAACTTGGACTTTGCATCCCACCCTCCCGACGGATTCGGCGGCACCTTTCCCAGTGCCTCCATCAACCGCCGCGGCATGTCTTCCACTTCCGCCTCCTCAATCACCTTCGTCGCCCTTTGCCGCCACTGATCCCGCCCCCGCACATAGTCCTCGCGAATCTCCCGAAGCGCCGCAAGCTGGTCCGCCCTCAGCCCCTGCAACTCGCACGCGCCCATCACGCACTTTTCCCCGCGCGTCGGCTCGCAAAGCTGACTGAAACTCAACTCGAAAAACTTCTGCCGCAGACTGGCGCTCGCCTCGGGCGTCAGCACGCCCTCCAACTGGCGCTCAAACCTCCGATTGATCTCCCGCACCTCGACCCTCGCCCTGAAGATGTCGTGAAACACTCCCTCGGCAGCGGAGGGGTCCTGCTGAATCAAGTCTCCCCAGGATGTGCCCCCCTTCTCTGCGATCAGCTTGTCCCGGCTCACCAACGCGCGGTCCAGTGTCTCCGCATATTGCTCCAACACCTCTACCGCGGGTGCTTGATTCCAAATCTCCGGCACCACTTCATCCGCCAGGCGAGTGAGATCAATGGCCTCCCCCGCCAGCCGCCCCGCCCCGATCTGCTTGTACCGCCGCAATTCACGTTCAACCAGCGGCCAGCGGGCCTCCTGGTCCTTCGTGAGTAACGACCTCAAATCCTCCAGAAACCGCGCCTTGATCGTCTCGGCCTTCTTCTCCCATTCGCCGATCCTCCGCTGCGCGGGCTCCAGCAACTTCGCGTCCTGCATCACCTCCGCCCGCTCCACCGCCTCCCGCACCTCTTCGCGCACTTCCGCGCCATTCGACGCAAGCTCCCCCGCGTACCCCTCGTACAGCGTCTTGATCGCCTCCTCCTCCGCCGCCTTCAACCCCAGCACCTTCTCAATCACCCTGATATCGCGCGGCGAAAGGTCCGGCGCAAACTCCCGGGCGCTGTTCAGCACCCCCATCGACATCGTCATCTGCTGCGCCCACACCGGCTCGCCCGCAACTCCAATCATCGCGCTCACGAACGCCGCAACCACCTTCCCTGTCGTGCGCATGACCTCGGCTCCATGGTGTGCACTCTTCCGGTCGGACCGACTCACATGTCATGATGCATTATCTGTCGCATCCCGGCACGCCCGAGTCCACACCCAGCCCTCGCCCCGGAGCCTCTTTCCCGCCGCCCCGTAGCGTCGAGGGCCACCCCGCCGCCAAACCCTCCAGCACT
>JBAZUW010000052.1:373-18689 GCA_041661205.1 Phycisphaerales bacterium | reverse complement strand
TCAGCTCCTTGCGAAACTCGACGAATACTTGCGCACCGAGCACCCGGCGATCAAGATCGATCAGGATCAGGAAATCCCCCGCTGGGTGATCGACCGACTCTTTGAGCTTGGGGCGCTGGGAATGACAATCCCCAAGGACTTCGGCGGGCTGGGCATGGGGATCACCAGTTACAACCGCGTGCTGGAACGCATCGGCTCCTACTGCGGCTCCACCGCCGTGATGGTGAGCGCCCACCAGAGCATCGGGTGCAAGGCCGTGATGCTCTACGGCACTGAGGAACAGAAGAAGCAGTGGCTGCCCCACCTGGCGAAAGACTGGCTGAGCGCGTTTTGCCTCAGCGAGCCCAACGTAGGGTGCGACGCGGGCGGGCAGGAAACCTATTTCGTGAAGGACGGGGACTACTACGTCATTCACGGCGAAAAGAAGTGGGCCACCAGCGGGGCGCTCAGCGGCTTGTTCACCGTGATGGCTCGCGAAAAGCGCGACGACGGCAAGGGGAAGATCTCTGCGCTGGTGTGCCACCCCGACATGGCCGGGGTCGAGATCTATCAGAAGAATCGCAGCAAGTGCGGCATTCGCGGCACCTGGCAGGCCCGCATCCGCTTCCACGGCGTGCGCGTCCACAAGGACCACCTGCTGGGCCAGGAAGGGCGCGGCTTGCAGGTTGCATTGTCGTGCCTCAACTATGGGCGTTGCACGCTGAGCGCCGGCATGCTGGGCGGGGCCCGGCGTGCCCGCGACCAGGCGACAAAGTGGGCGACGACGAGGTTCCAGTTCGGGGCGGCTCTCGCTTCCAAGGAACTGGTCCGCAAGCGCATCGCCCACATGGCCGCGCTCGATTACGCCATGGACGCGGTGCTGTACATGACCACCGGAATGCTCGACCGCAAGGACGATGACATTCAGGTCGAGACGGCACTGTGCAAGGTCTTCTGCTCCGAGATGGGTTGGCGGGTGGTGAACGACGCCATGCAGATCATGGGCGGCGAAAGCTACATGACTGAGAACGAGATCGAGCGCATCTTCCGCGATTCGCGCATCAACCTCATCGTCGAAGGCGCCAACGAGGTGATGCAGAGCTACATCTTCGGCTACGGCGGCAAGCAGCTCGCCGAGCAGATGCTGGGCGTCAAAAACGCCCTCATGAAGGACCACGACGAGTCGCTCGGAGCATTCATCGCCAAAGCGATCAAGAACAGCCTGAATCCGCGGATCATGAAAATCGCGATCCCGCTGGGGTTGGAGGTCTTCTTTGGCATCCGCCGCCCGTTACCGGTGATCACCAAGGTCTCGCCGGCCCTGCGGGCCCACGCCGACCGTCTCAGCGCCCTCACCCGCGAGATGAGCTACCAGTTCAAGGCGATGAGCAAACGCTACGACGTGAAGATGCTCGACCGTCAGGCGGTGCAGGCCCGAATCGCCGATGTGGCGATGTACCTGCATGCGTGGGGATGCACGCTGGCGAAGCTCGATTCCGACCTCGCCGCCCACGGCAACAACGGGGCGGCCGACCTGGAGTTCCAGCGCGACAAGCAGGCGGCGCTGCACTTCTTCGACATCGCCGAGGTTGAGATCCACACCCGCTTCCGCGAGCTGTACGAGAACGCGGACGACACGATGCTGGCGACGGCGGATGCGGCCATCAAGCACATCGAGGCGACCAGCCCCGAGCAGTTCATCATCCCCGAGCGCACCCCCACCGCCCAACGCGGCAAGGGCCGCCACCCCAAGCAGGACGGCATCAAGCAGTTCCCCGGCACACCAACCGTGCAGGAACACGCGAACGCCTAGGAACAGCGCGCCATGCGACGAGTGCCTCGCCACGCTGGAGCCGGTCGGTGAGCAAGAACGCCATGAGAAAATTTCCCCCTCGCGTCGAAGGCGAGGGGGTTTGCTTTTTGGGGTGATCGTGCGAGGCTGAAAGCGTCAGACTGTGGGTGGCTTCTTGGTGATGCCGGTGCCGCCGGGCGCGGGCTTAATACCGCCGGGCTTGGCGGCCGGCGCGCGGGCGCCCATGGTCGGGCCCTTGGCCATAGCCCCCGAGGGCTTGCTGGCCGGCGCGAATCCGGGTTTGGCGCCACTGGCAGGGGCGGAAGGCGCCGAGGCGCTCGACGCGGGGGCACCGGGGCTTTTGATGTTCAGCTTGGGCGTTGCGCCTGGGGCTGTCTTGGGTGCATTTTGCTTGGCGATCGCCGCGCTGGTCTGCTTTACGGACTTGGCGACGCCGTTGGCGAACGCGGCGACGGGGCCCAATGGCGTAACGCTGGCAGCCCCCATCACGCCAAGTTTGGCGCGGGTGGCTGTGGGTACCTTTGGCATATTGGCAGCGGTCTTGCCGGTGGCGAGAATCTTGAGGTTGGTTTTGACGGTGCCGCCCACGCCCTCGGCCATTTGGTTTGGGCCGCTGCGGTTGTACAGGGTGTTGTAGGTCGACTTGATGTTCTTGACGCCTTCCTTGAGGTGGTCGCCGACGTTGCGATTCGCGGGATTCTTCGACATGGTTCAAATCCTTCCGGTGGCTTTCAATCCGGTATCACTGACTCACGCGAGATTGCGCAACGGTCAATCATTCAACCATACCCTTGTTGCGCTTAGACAAACGGATGTGTCGCACCGCTCGAGACACCGGAGCATCCAGGGCACACCCTTGCGAGCTGTGTCGAATCGCCAGGCTCCGCCGCGCCGTGCCTACTTCTTGTTGGTGTTATTGGGAGGAGTCCGCTTGGTGCCCATAACGTTCTTCTGGCCGGGCTGGACATTCTGCGAAGGCGACAGTTTATTGACGAACTGATTCGGCTTGGTGACTCCGGTCTGCGCCTGCCGAAGGGGGTTGTTCTGCGGCTGAGGATTGTTCTGCGGCTTGGGGTTGGGGGGGAGGGTTGGAACGTTCTTCTTGACGACCTTCCCGCTTTCCAGCGTCCTCTTCTCGACGTTTTCCGGCTTGTTGAACTCGACCGCCTTCTTCTTCTCGGTCACCGACTTGGAGATTCCGTCGACCACCGACGCGATCGGCCCCAGCGGCGTCACACTCAGCGCGCCCATCCCCGCGATCTTCGCCCGCTTCAGCGCCGGAACCTTGTTGTTGCCATCGGTTCCTGACACCACTTTGCCGGTCGTGATGATCTTGAGGTTGCCTTTGGCCGTATTCAGCGGACCCATGTGGTTGGCGTTGTACAACGCTTTGTAGGTCTTGGGGATGTTCTTCAGGCCTTCCTTGAGATGGTCGCCCAGACCACGATCTTGCGGCTGCTTGCTCACGATGTTCCCTCTTGAAGCGGTGCGAATCGTGCCGGAACACGACGAACGCGGCACTCGCGACGGAATATCTCAAAAACGGTCGCAAAAAGCAAGCCGAACCGGATCGGCACGCCGCATTCCCGCTCGCAGGCATAAGGCCTCCCGGAGCATCGGCCTTATCGGCAGCCAGCCGGCCCGGGTTTTCTCCTTGCCGAGCCCGCAATGAGCGGAGCCGCGGAGAGGGCGAAACGAGAGGTGTCGACTTTTCCTCGATGCGGGGAGGAACGGCTTTGGCTACCCTTCGGACATGCCCCTGAAAACCGCTTACCAGGCCAAAGTCGAATACCTGCAGATCATGGACGAGAACGGCGTCGTGGACGAGAAACTCGCCAAGGACGCGATGGGCGACCAGGACATCTTGGAGCTCTATCAGTACATGATCAAGTGCCGCGTCTTGGACGAAACCGCGTTCAAGCTGCAACGTTCCAAGCGCATGGGAACTTACCCGCAGAACAAGGGGCAGGAGGCCGCGGCCATCGGGGCTGGGTTCTCGCTCAAGCGCGGGACCGACTTCCTGGTGCCCTGCTATCGCGAGAACGCCGCCCTGTGGATGCACGGGCTGCCCATGCACTACATCTTCCTGCACTGGATGGGCGACGAACGCGGCAACCAGATCCCAAAGGGGGTGTGCCAGCTCCCCCTTTGCATCCCCATCGGCACGCAGATGCTGCATGCCACGGGCATCGCCTGGGCCTTCAAGATGCGCAAGGAGCCGCGGGTTGCGATGACATTCTTCGGCGACGGGGCGACCAGCGAAGGCGACTTCCACGAGGCGATGAACTTCGCCAGCGCGTTCCAGGTGCCGTGTATCTTCTTCTGCCAGAACAACCAATGGGCGATCAGCGTGCCGCGTGAACAGCAGATGAACTCGGCGACGGTGGCGCAGAAGGCGCTTGCGTACGACATGCCGTGCATCCAGGTGGACGGCAACGACCTGCTGGCGGTGCACAAAGCCTCTCGCGATTTTGTGGAGCGGGCCCGCTCCGGGGGAGGCCCGGCGTTCATCGAGGCGGTGACCTATCGCCTGGCCGACCACACCACGGCCGATGATGCCCGGCGCTATCGCGACAGCGACGAGCTGGAAGCGTGGGTGGGCAAGGATCCGATCATCCGCCTTCGGAAATATCTGACGGCCAAGAACCTCTGGAACGACGCCAAGCAGACAGCCCTGGACGAAGCCGCCAAGCAGAACGCCACCGAGGTGGTGCGGGCGGCGGAGAGCATCGAAAAGCCCGCGATCGCGGACATTTTCGACTACACCTACGCGGAGTTGCCCCGCGAGCTCGCGTTGCAGAAGCAGACGATGCGGACGAGCAGTTTGGGGCAGCGGCCCGAGCAGGCGGGGTTGAGCAGCCCGGCGGAGCAGGCCTCGTGACCATCGAGCAAAAGGTGCCGGGGGTCATCCATGTGTTGCCGGTGGTGTCGCTGCCTCCGTGCACCCTGCCCGGGCCTAGGCCTAAGCACCGTCGCAAGGCGGGGTAATCTTCATCGCCTCACGCTTCGGAGCACCACCCCGTGAGCAGGTACTTCGACTTTGACGACAACAAGGCCGCGAAAAACGCTGTGAAGCACGGGGTGACCTTCAGTGACGCGATCTCAACCTTCGACGATGAGCTAGGCCTGGACGTATACGATCATGCCCACTCCACCCGAGAAGATCGCTGGTTTCGCGTCGGACTCTCGGCCTCGGGAGTGGTGCTGGTGACGGTGTACACCGAAGAAGAAGACGGCCGGAACACCGTCATTCGCATCATCACTTCACGGCGGGCGAAGCCCGACGAAGTGGAGAGATACCTGCGATTCAGGGGCAAAGCATGAAGTCAGAAATCGATTTCTCGAAAGCGGTCCGAGGAAAGTTCAAGGACAGCATCCCCCCTGGTGCGATTTTCGTGCAGTTTCCCCCGGCCATCAGCGACCTCTTCAGCGGCGAGGGAACCCTGGAGGACCGGCTTCGTCGGGCGTCCAGCACGAAGCGTCGTTCCAAGCACATCGTCCGGGTAATCGCATTCTCTCGCGACGAATACGCCGCTCTTCACGCTCTGATCAGCCAGCTCGGCGGGACGCCCATCAACCCCGCCGCGGCAAAGGCACGCAGCCTCAAAGCAAGTTGACATGCCCACACTCTGAACGAGGAACCACCCCCATGCCCCGCACCGAACAAATGATCGCCCAAGGCCTCACCCTGGTCGATGCCATCAACGAAGCCCTCTACCAGGAAATGGAACGCGATAGCCGCGTCGTGTGCCTGGGCGAGGACGTCGGCCTGAACGGCGGCGTATTCCGCGTCACCGAAGGCTTGCAGAAAGTCTTTGGGCCCGAGCGCGTCATCGACACGCCGCTCAGCGAATCCGGCATCATGGGCAGCGCCATCGGCCTGGCCATGGCGGGGATGCGCCCCATCCCCGAGATTCAGTTCGAGGGCTTTCTGGGCCCGGCCTACGACCAGCTCGTTAACCACGCCGCCCGCTATCGCACCCGCTCGCGCGGGGCCGTCACCGTGCCGACGGTGGTTCGCGTGCCGGTCGGGGGCGGCATCCACGCCCCCGAACTCCACAGCGATTCGCCGGAAGCCATCTACGCCCACACGCCGGGGCTCAAAGTGCTCATGCCGAGCACGCCGTACGACGCCAAGGGCATGCTGCTGAGCGCCATTCGCGATCCCGACCCGGTCGTCTTCTTTGAGCCCAAGCGTGTGTACCGGTCGTATCGCGAAGAGGTGCCCGAAGGGGACTACACGATTCCCATCGGACAGGCCAAGGTGGTGGCGGAAGGCCGCGACCTCACGCTGGTCACCTGGGGTGCCAGCGTTCACCAGTGCAACGACGCGCTGGATTCGCTGCCCGAAGATGTGTCGGTGGAACTCATCGACCTGCGCACCATCGCGCCGCTCGATGTCGACACCATCATCCAGAGCGTCCAGAAGACCGGTCGCTGCGTGATCGTGCACGAAGCGCCCAAGACCGCCGGCTTCGGGGCTGAGATCGCGACGACGATCCAGGAATACTGCTTCCTGCACCTCAAGGCCCCGGTGCAGCGTGTCGCTGGGTTCGACACCATCATGCCCTACTACAAGCTCGAGCAGGAATATTTGCCCGACGCGGCCCGCGTGAGCGAGGCGGTCATGCAGTGCCTGGCGTACTGAGGCGCGGCCGCGAGGAAGAGTTCACCACAGAGGCACAGAGGCACAGAGAGCGGAAAAAGCAGAGGACGGGGGAGAGAAGCAAGGAGCGGGAACGAGGTACGCGTAACGACGCCGCCTGAACACGCCGAATACTTGATGCCTGGATGCCGCGTGCCTTGTGCCTTTCTTCCTTTTCACAGTTCTGCGACGGCTCGAGAGGGTGCGATTGCCGGCATTGCGTTGACAACCTGATTTACTTTCCTTCGTTCTCTTCTTCCCTGCTCTGCTCTTCTGTGTGTCTCTGTGCCTCTGTGGTGAAATGCCTCTGTTCCAGACGCAGTCGCAACAGCGGCCGGAGCACCACCACGGCCGCCAGGTAGATGCTGGCGACACC
Source organism: Phycisphaerales bacterium (assembly GCA_041661205.1). GTDB lineage: Bacteria > Planctomycetota > Phycisphaerae > Phycisphaerales > UBA1924 > RI-211. The sequence continues at coordinate 11,876 of JBAZUW010000052.1, read as the reverse complement.
CAGGGCCATCACAAGCCCCAAGCTGCGCAGCCCTTCGTGGTGGCCGATCCACCAGAAGTACCCAAAGCTGCTGCTGGTAGCGAAGGCGCAGAGCAGTAGTGCGCGGTCGCTGACATCCCAGCCCCGCCAGCCACGATTGGGCTCGCGGATCGCCTCGTTCCAGCGATGGACGAGAAACACGCCGTATTCGTGCCCCGCGCCGATCAGAATCGGCAGCCCGAAGAAGTTCGCAAAGTTCCATGAGACACCGAGCACGCCCATGAGCGCGACCAGCATGGGCAGCCCGAGCGCCAGCACGCTGAAGGCCAGGAGCGTCGGCTTCAGGCGACGAAAATCCAGCAGTACCAGTATGAGAATGAGCCCCAGGGCCAAGCCGGTCGCGGTGTAAAAAGCCCGCTCAATCGCGGCGGTCGTGTGAAAGATGTTCGGCGCGATCCCGGTCGCAGCGGGCGCACCCGTTACCCCCGCCAGCCTCGCATCGATATCACTCACAAACTCACGAAGGGCCGCCTGCTCCCAAAGGTCTTTCTTCGGATAGATGTACAACGCGAACGTGCCGTCCGGGGACACGAAGTGCTCTCGCATCGCGTCGGGCAGCGTTTTCGGCTCAATCGGCGGCGGCGAGAACCCCGCAAGCGTCGTCTTGAGTTGTTCGAGAAACGCGCCCTGCCATGCCGTCAGGCGTGCGGCAGCCGCGGGCTCGTGCCCCGCAGTCGCTGCAACAAACTGCCGCAGCGCCGAAGCCGCACCCGCCATCGTCGCCTGCGTGCTCGCGTCTCCTCCGTTCACGCGGGTTCGAACTTCGAACCTCCCCGCTAACGCCTGGGCCTTGGCCACGATGCCGGTGAGAGACGCGGGCGTGATGACCCCCGGCTCCGCCCACGCGACCGTTCCCAGGCTTCCCGCGTGAGCCGCGAGCCACGACTGATTGTCCATCGCGTCGAGGATGCTGTCGGTGCCAGAGACCAGCGGCGAAGCCACCACCGCTTCGCGGCAGCGCCTGAGCACGTCCAAGTCCTTCGACATCACTACCGACGACCATGTATTGAGATGCCGCACCAGCTTGACCGACTCCTGATTCTGCGCCTGCAGAGAGATCAGCCCGGGGTCAAAGTGCGATCGCACGATGAACGGCGAAAGACACGCCAGCACGACCACCCAGGCGATCGGTCCGATGAGGCGACGCCATGTCGTCGATCGCGACTGCGTTGGCTGCTCTAGAGGCTGCGCTGCTGCCGCGGCCCGTGCGTCCGCGCCTCGCTCGCTCGCGATCGCACGCTTGGCAGGCCAAATCGTGAGCATCGCGGGCACCACGGTGTAGCCCGCGAGCAGGCACAAGAACAAGCCGCCCCCCGCGATGATGCCAAGCTCGGCCGCCCCCCGAAAATCTGTCACAGCCGAGACCAGAAACGCCCCGGACGCACCCGCGCACGTCACGTTGATCGGCTGGCCGATGCGTCGAAAGACGCTGAGCCAAAGTTCCCGCGGGTCGTCGTGCCGGGCAGCCTCGTGCCGGTAGCGAGTGATCACCTGAATCAGATAATCCACCCCGATGCCGATGAGCGCGAGCAGAAACACCATCGACAGCAGGTTCAGTTCGCCCACGCTGAGCGTCGCCCAGCCAAAGGTAAGCCCGATGCCCACGCCCAGGCCAAGCTCCGTCACCAGCGCCAGCCAGATGCTGCGCAGCAGCAACACGAGGCCGACGAACACGGTCGTCAGCGCGAGGATTTCCGACAGCCGCGCATCGGTGTCGGTGGTGCGGAGCTCGTCGCCTTCAAGAGCCGGCCGCCCGGTGACACCGGCATCAAAGTTCGGATGGGCCGCGGCCGCCTTCCGCACCACTCCCCGGATCGCGTCCAGCGCGTCGGAGAGCGCGGTCATCGACGTGAAATCTCGCAGCGGGTAGATTCGCACCAGCAGGATGGACCGCTTGGGGTCAAGCTGGTCCGGCACGTAGTAGTAGCCCAGTCGCGATGGGTCGCTCGCGTCCAGGCTCGCCAGGTCCGGCAGGCCTTTGCCCGGGGTGAGCTCCAACTCGGGCTGCTGCACGGTTTGGGTCCACGAGTCCGCCAGTAGCGTCACAAAACGTGCGGTATCAGTGTCGGTCGGCGCCAGTGAGAGCGCCCCGAGGAATCGCTCAAACGGTGACGACCCAAGCAGCCCCGCGCCGGCCCCGGGAGCCTCGCCCCACAGTTTGGCGAGTGGCACGAACTGCTTGGCGCCTTCCAACGCGGCGACAATCTTTTCCCGGGAGTCAAACGCGAGCCCCTGCACGCCGAGCTCATCGCTCCGCACGCGATAGTCCACGCTCCGGACGTACTTTCCAAGTCCGCGGCAACCGGCCGCAATCTCCTCCGCCAGCGCCCCCCACTCCGCGACCGGTGGCGACACGCCGCCCTTGGCCTGCACGACCACATAGATCGCCTCGTTCTCGGGGAACTTGGCGATGAAATCCAAGTAGTCGCGAAAGAACGGAACCCGCGGCGAAAACTGCTTGTTCTGGTCCGTTGAAATGTTCAGCTTCGTCGCGGCCAGCAGCGAACACGCGCCCACGAGCAGCGCCGCCACCACCAGCGTGACGCGCGGCCACTCCACGCACGCCAGCACCAGGCGCTGCAGCACGCGCTGCAGCGGGCCGGCCGCGTGGGCTGCGTCGTGATGTCCGGAATCCTTGCCGCCCTGCTGCATCGCCGGCTACGCCTTCAGCGTTCGCTTGGCTAAGCCCAGCACGGTGTCCCACGCGGTGCCCGGCACTTTCATGGTGTCGGCGAGCACCTCTTCCATGGCCTTCAGGAAGTAGTCCATGTCCTCGCGCGTGCTCACGAGCGCGGGCAGGAACTTGATCACCTCCGTGTGATACCCTGCCACCTGCGTCAGAATCCGGTGCTTCTCCATCAGCGGGATCACCACCATCTGCCCGAAAACGCCGAAGTTCAGCTTGTGCAGCATGTCCCACGCGGCCTTGAGCTTCAGCCCTTCCTTGGGCCGATGGAAATCAATCCCGAACATCAGGCCCTTGCCGCGAACTTCTTTGACGAACGGGCACGACTCGCCGATCTTCGCCAGGCGAGCCTGCACATACGCCCCGAGCGTGGCGGCATTCTGCACCAGCTTTTCGTCTTCAATCACATGAAGCGTGGCAAGGGCCGCGGCCATCGCCATGTCGTTCTGCCCGAAGGTGCTGCTATGCACCACGCAGCGTTCCATGCTGTTGAAGACGCTCTCCATGATCTTGGGCTTGGTGACCACCGCCCCCACCGGCACAAACCCGCCCGAGAGCGCCTTGGAGACGCACACGATGTCGGACTCAACGTTCGGCCAGTGCTGGAAGCAGAACCACTTGCCGGTGCGCCCCATGCCGCTCTGGATTTCATCAACCACCAGCAGCGTGCCGTACTTGCGGCACAGGCGCTGGGCCTCTTCCAGATACCCATCCGCCACCACCTCGCACGTCTTGCCCTGGACCGGCTCGACGATGAAGGCGGCGACATCGCGGGCGGCGAGCACTTGCTCCAGCGCCGCGAGATCGTTGAGGGGCACGCACCGGGTGTCGGGCAGCAAGGCTCCAAACCGCTCTTTGAAGAACGACGCCCCGTTGACAGACAGCGACCCGGTGCTCAACCCGTGAAAAGCGTGGTCGCAGTACACCAGCGCGTTGCGCCCGGTGTTGCAGCGGGCGAACTTGATGGCACCTTCGACCGCCTCGGTGCCGCTGTTGGTGAAAAACACGCGTGACAACGATTCGTGCGTCACGCTGGTCAGCTTCTCGGCCACCAGGCCGCTCAGCAGCGAGCAGTTCATGCGGACCAAGTTGGGCTGGTCCATGTCCAGATATTGCCGCAGCATGGACTTGACCTTGGGATGGTTGCGACCCAGCGCGAAGACGCCCCAACCGGTTAGAAAGTCAACATACTTGTTACCGGCTTCGTCCCACAGATACCCCGCTTCGGCGCGGGTGTAGTGCCGGTCAAAGCCGATGGCTTTGAGCATCTTCACAAACGCCCCGTTCACGTGGCTCGCGTGCAGGTCGTACTCGCGCCCTTCGTGCGAGGCCAGCCACGCCGCGAAATTGTCGTACGGAGACGGCGGCATCGCGGCCGGAATCTCGGTCGCATGAATCTGCGTCACGAACCCTCCTCTTCACACTTCATCGCCATCCCGTGCGGCCTTCCGGCATCGTATGGGGGAGTTTTGCTTGAGCCCCCGCGGTGTGCCCTCGGCCGCGGCGCCATCGGCGGCCGCCCACACTGCCGCAAGAGTCTGGATTGTAGAAGCTTCCCGCTCACAAACCTACCCTTCAACTCCTCATGTCAAGTGTCACCACGTCAACCATAGTTTCGTCGGACTCGCCGGTTCAGTTTCTCGCAGATGGTGCGGGCCTGCCCCAACGGGCTGCCACCGCGCTCGCGAACGCGGTGGAGTCGCTGCTGGGCAAGCTCCGCGAAGATGAAACCCTGCAAACCCCGGGAACTGGCGGCCCACCGCTGCACTGGTGTGCCGAGCTCGAGGGCGACTCAATCCTCAGCAGTGAATATCTGCTCATGAAGCTGATCCTGGGGCAGGAGAACGACGCCGAGCCCCCCGCCCCTGCCGAAACCCGGGCGCCCGCGGTCACCTCGCTCCGCACCCGTCGGCATCGCGGGAAGCCCGTCGGTCGCCCGACGCTCCTGCGAATCGTGAACCACCTCCGGCTTGTGCAACGCGAGGATGGCACGTGGGGTCAATACCCCGGCTCGCCCCCTGATCTTTCCGCATGCGTCAAGGCCTACCTTGCGCTCAAAGCCTTTGGCGAATCCCCCGACGCCCCGCACATGAAGCTCGCGCGCGAGCAGATTCTGGCTCTGGGCGGGGCGGAAAAGTGCAACACCTTCAGCACGTTCTACCTGGCGTGCCTGGGCTGCGTGAGCTGGGACGCCTGCCCGGCCATTCCCCCCGAGATCGTTCTGCTGCCCCGCTGGTTTCCGTTTCACCTCGACAAGGTCGCGGCCTGGACGCGCACCATGATCCTGCCCCTCGCCATCTGCTCGGCCCTGCGCCCGGTGCGACAGCTCCCGCCCGAGCACATGATCGACGAGTTGTTCGTCGATGTCGCCAACAAGCATCGCCTGAACCAGGAGTGGCGTCGCGACGAGCCCGCTTCGTGGAAGAACTTTTTTCTCTTCTGCGATCGGGCTCTCAAAGTCATCCAAAAGCTGCGGCTGTCGCCCTTCCGGGCGGCCGCCCTCAAGCGGGCCGAGGCTTGGATCGCCGATCGGGTGCGCCCTGAAACCACCGAAGGTTTGGGAGCCATCTTCCCGCCCATGGTGTACCTGCAGGTGGCGTTCCAGAAGCTCGGCTACCCGCGCTCGCACCCGCTCATTGAACGCGCCGAACGCGATCTCGACGACTTCATCATCGACGAGCCCAACTCTTACCCAAAGCTTGACCACGTACGTTTGCAGCCGTGCTTTAGTCCCGTGTGGGATACTGGCATTGCGATGTACGCGTTGACGGAAGCCGGGCTGTCGGCTGCGAATAACGTGAAGATCGCCAAGGCCTGCGACTGGCTCATCGCCCGCCAGGTGCGGATGACCGGCGACTGGGTCCGGAACCTCCGCCCTGCCGACCGCGCCATTCGCCTCGCCTCCGACGGGCCTAATGGCGCTACAGCCTGGGCCTTTGAGTACAAAAATGAGTGGTACCCGGATGTCGACGACACCGCGATGATCGCCAAGGCGCTCATGCGCGCAGGCGACCGGCCCGGCGAACATACCAACAAAGCGGCCGCCGCCAAAGCCTTTCGCTGGATCGTCGCCATGCAGAACGACGACGGTGGCTGGGCGGCCTTCGATAAAACCAAAGACCGCCCGTGGATGGAGGCGATTCCTTTCGCCGACCACAACGCCATGCAGGATCCCTCCTGCGCGGATATCACGGGCCGAACCATCGAATCCCTCGTCACCTGCGGCATGTCCCCCGACCACCCCGCCATTCGCAAGGCGGTCGACTACCTCCTCGCCAAGCAAGAGCCGGAAGGGTGCTGGTGGGGCCGCTGGGGGTGCAATTACCTCTACGGCACTTGGCAGGCTCTGGGCGGGCTGCTCTACGCGGGCCACTCGCAATCGCACCCGGCGGTGCAGCGCGCCATCGCGTGGGTGAAGGCCTCTCAGAACCCCGATGGGGGGTTCGGGGAAAGCGCCAACAGCTATCTGGATCGTTCCTTGATGGGCAAAGGACCGAGCACGGCCTCACAAACTGCGTGGGGGCTGGCGTGCTTGCTATACGCGAGCCCGCACGATGATCCGGCGGTGCATCGCGCGGTGGCATGGCTGTGCGACCATCAACTGGCCGCCGACAAGCCCGCGTTCACACCGTCGCGGCTTTCCGATGAGAATCTCATCTCGCCCGGCACCGCGGAACTCGCTCCGGTCGACTTTGTGCATGACAAATCCGGCTCGTGGAATGAACATTTTTTCACGGGCACCGGCTTCCCGAAGGTCTTCTATCTTCGCTACAACTACTATCGCCATTACTTCCCGGTCATGAGCCTGGCACGATATTGCCGACTCGTGCGCGGCGAGAGTGTGATCGGCGTGTAGTTCAGTCGGCGACTTTTTCGCAATGATTGCGGAACCGAGTTCGCCGCCTGGGGCATCCAACCCACGCAGAGTGCGCGAACATGATTGACCTGTCCGGAAAACCCATCGCCATCACCGGCGCGTCCAGCGGCATCGGGGCCGCCACCGCCATCGCGTGCGCCGCGGCCGGCATGCCCGTAGCCCTGGGTGCGCGCCGCGCCGACAAGCTGCAACTCGTCGTCGACTCCATCAAAGCCGCGGGCGGGCGGGCCATCGGCGTCACCATGGACGTCTGCACCCCCGGCGACAATGAGCGTCTCGTTGACGCGTGCGTCGCCGAGTTTGGCGGCGTGTACAGCGTCTACGCCAACGCCGGCTACGGCGAAGAAGCACCCCTGCTCAGCATGACCGACCAGCAGGTGCGCGACATGTTCGAGACCAACTTCTTTGGCACCCTCTCCCTCATCAGGGCGGCCGCCCCGTATCTGGAGCGAAACGCCCCCACCACCGGTGGCGTTCGGGGGCACGTTCTCATCTGCTCCTCGTGCCTGGGCAAGCTGTGGATCCCGTACTACAGCGTCTACTCCGCGACCAAGGCCGCCCAGAACCACATCGGGCGGGCCCTCAACATCGAGCTCAAGGATCGCGGCATCCGCGTCTCAACCGTCCACCCCATCGGAACGCGCACGGAGTTCTTCGAGCAAGCCGCGGCCAAGGCCAAAAGCCATGGTCGTCTTACCTTGCACACCCACGACTCGCTTCTCGAGCCCGCCGAGCTTGTGGCCCGCAAGACCGTCGCGTGCCTCCGCCGCCCCCGCCCAGAAGTATGGACCAGCATGAGCGGCGTCATGGTGCGTTTGGGTATGGGGCTGGCCAACATGATGCCGGGAGTGTGCGATTTCGCAATTCACACACTGCTTTCCAGACGGCAACAGCAGCAGAAGCAGCAGCAGGATGCACGGCCGTCCCCCTCCGGGGTGACCACGCCCCCGGTGGAACCTGCCCCGGCGTTTTCGCAGCAGCACGCCAACGCGGCAAAGTAGGCGAAGCTTTGTACAAGCCTGGCCGCGTCAGCTCCGCCGACCCCGCTGCTCGCAAGAGCAAAGAAAAAGCCCCGACGCTGTGGTCAGGGCCTCGGATCATCTTGAAACGCTTGCGGCGTCGTGCCGGAAACTTACCGCATGACCCAAGTGCGATCGATCATCGGGATCGTGCGACCTTCCATGTTCCGCAGTTCGCCCGGCCCCTGGAACCGCATCATCAGGGTCTTGCGTAGCAGGACCTTCATTTGCGAGTGATCCGCCGGGTTCACCGTCTCCACTGGGCGGGTTTCGCCGCTGAAGCCCCCGGCGAAGACCGTGAACTCGGCCGACTTGGTGCTGATGACCGGCCAAATGACCAGGCCTTCCTTCGCGTTGGCCTCCCCCTGCAGGAGCGAACCGACGATGGAAATTTGATCCTGCACAAAGGAGTTGTCGACGCGCTGCAGGATTTCCTTCGTCACGTCCAGGGGCACATCCCGCCCGGAGCGAATCAGGTCGCCATCATCGGTCAGCATGTCGAAGGTTGGGGTGAAAAGCAGATCGGTGTCGCTGGTGTTGGTCACCTTGTAGGTCATGAAGTAGTACGCGCGGGTGCCAACCCCCGGCACCTCCACGCTTGCCACGCGCATTTCGCCCGGCTCGATGGCCAACTGCCAGCGACGGGGAATCGGGTCGGGTTCAGGGGCCATGCCGACGGCCAAGCCGAGCGCCCCCAGCAGCACGGCGACCAGCGCCGCAATCGAAAGCCGGCGCGACGAAATCACGGAATGCTGAACCATCGACATGCGTACCTCGCAAAAACCGAACCTTCGGCCGACCCAGCCCGCACCGGGACGGCCCCGATCATACCACACTTGCCGGGTGTCTGCCCTGCTCCAGCTTCTTCCCGATAAGCGCGGATTGGGCTGACCGTACCAGATCGCGGACTGCGAGCTTGGAACGCGGGCCTTGGTGCCCCGTCCCCCTGCCGCGCCACGGCCTTGGGAACTTTGCCCCTTTTCAGGTGGTGTGCTCGACTCTGTTAATCACAATCTTAACGCTTCGGCTAAATAGTTTTTGCAAGACGCCTCGCCATGATCTGGATATAACCATTGGATCATTCGCGACATCGGGAGGCTCTGCGTGCGACCAATCCTTACCGGTGTAGTGGCGCTGGTGCTGCCCTGTGCACTGCAAACCGCCTTTGCCCAGCCCGCCACCGAAGAGGAACAACTCAAAACATGGGTACAAACGGAGATCGCCCGGGCAAGAAACCAGCCCGGCCAAGCGGTGCGCCTCCGCTGGACAGACACCCAGGTCTACACGCCCAAGCCGGCCAAGCTCGCCCAGTTCGAAGCCGCCGTCAAATACCATCCGGCCCATCCGCTGAAGAACTTTGTCCCCGTCTGGCAAGCAAATGCCCGCGGCAACTTCCAAGTCTTTGCGCACCAGCTCTGGTGGAAAGATCACGACAAACTTCGCTTCAACACCGATTACCCCGGCCAGGGCGTGTACATTGACCAAACCCGCGCGGGCTCGGCCGTCTGGGACGCGGCCTCGGGGACCCTTCGCATTCCCGAACCATCTACCGCGGGCGCCGCTGTCGATGCACCCCGGAATAACTTCCAGTTTCCGATCTCCGGGTTTCTCACCTCCGGATTCTTCGCTGTCACGGGAGACCATAACGGGGAGCCCACATTCGCATACGACGGCAGCACCAAGATCTGGCGGGTGAACTTCATCGAGAAAGGCTCCGAAGGGAAGCGAAGCGTCACGTTTACGGTCCGCTGGGATGCCGCCTCGTCCCGCTTTTTCTCGATAAGTCAGTCGTTCGAAGGTCTCTACCCCACCGGCACGCCCGACGACCGGCTTGTCATACCGACCCGCTCGCAGTTCGAGGATTACCACTACTTCGAAGACGTCAAGCTGTGGTCTCCGCGGCGGATCACGAACACCAACAACGATGCGGAGCCGTGCAACATCCTCACGCTTGAAGAACTCACTTCGCTCGACGATGCGGACTTTCGTTCTGTGACCGCCCTGCCCGCGGGAGACAGATCCGATCCGGTCCGGGGTGTGCTCACCCCCGAGCCGGCACCAATCGATCTGCGCGAGCCTCGCAATAACACATCACCCGCGCCAACGTCGCCAGACCACTCCGGCCGGGTGTTTGCCGTAGGAGCATTCATGCTGCTTGGAGGGCTGATTTTCACAGGCGTGCGTTTGACCCGCCGGCAGTCCCCATCCGCGCGTCCGGCTCCACAGCGCCGAGGCTTTTCACTCATCGAGGTTGTTGTTGTCATCGCGGTGGTCGCCGTGCTGGTTGCTTTGCTGGTGCCTTCGCTCATCGGTGTGCGGCGGGACGCCCGAGCCGTGAAGAGTCTCGCCAACTGCGCGCAGCACACCAAAGCCCACCTGCTGTATGTTGGCGACCACGCCGACGCCTTTTACGCGCCGCCGCTACCCGCTCCAGACGATCTCGACGGCATCATCACCGTCGCCGAAGGCGCCCGGACCAACTACTGGTCGATCTGGAAAGACTGGGACGATGGGATGAGCGGCTCATACACCAACACCGCCGAACGCGAGCCCTTTAGAACTCCGTTTACCGAAACCCGCAGGTATTCAAACTCGTACGCGTATGCCTGCACCTTTATTGCCCGCCCGGAGTTTTGGAACCGGGAAAGCCGAGAAGCGGGCATCGGCCAGTACGGTGCGGTGAAAGTTTCAGAAGTCCAGTTTCCGGACAAGAAGTCCATCATCCACGACTTCAACCTTTTTCACTTTGCCAAGGCCAGCGCGATCCTCAAAAAGCCCTGGCTCGCCGCGTTCGTTGATGGCTCCGCGGCCGCTGATGTCGGCAGCCTGCCCGGATACCCCGATGGCGAAGAAGGTTGGCCGGGATCTTTCGGGTTACATAGCTCAACCCACCCTGATTACAACGGCCGAATCGCCGACGGCTTGCACACCCTTGGCGGCGTTCGCGGGCGCGACCGGTAGCACCGAGGCATCGCGATCAGCCCGATGGCCTCCTCCCGGCGGAGACCGCCGGGCCACTCAGATGCACCCAAAGCGGCTTACACCCCCGCGGCCTCCGCCACGCTCGGACACGTGCAGATCAGGTTTCGGTCGCCGTACGGGTTGTCGATGCGTCCGACGTGCGGCCAGAACTTTGCGTCCCGCAGCCAGGGCGCGGGGAAGGCGGCCTGCTCGCGCGGGTACTTGTGCGTCCAGGCGTCGGCCGCGACCGCCGCGATGGTGTGCGGAGCGTTCTTGAGCGGGTTGTCGGCGCGATCGAGCGTGCCCTTTTCGATGGCGCGGATCTCTTCGCGGATGCGGATCATCGCGTCGATGAACCGGTCCAGCTCGGTCTTGGGTTCGCTTTCGGTGGGCTCGATCATCAGCGTGCCGGGCACCGGGAAGCTCATGGTCGGGGCGTGGAAGCCGTAGTCCTGAAGTCGCTTGGCGATGTCGTCGACCTTGATGCCCGCCGCCTTCTCGAACGGGCGGCAATCCAAAATAAACTCGTGCGCGTTGCGCCCGGTCGGGGCCGTGTACAGAATCGGGTAGTGCCCGCTGAGTTTCTTGGCCATGTAGTTGGCGCTGAGCATCGCCACCTGCGTGGCCTTCTTGAGCCCCGCCGCCCCCATCATCGCGATGTACATCCACGAGATGGTGAGGATGCTGGCCGAGCCAAAGGGTGCGGCCGAGACGGGCCCGCAGTGGGCGCTGCCGGTTGCCGAATCGCGGCCATCCCAAGGCGAGCGCACCGGGTGCCCCGCCAGGAACGGCGCCAGGTGGGCCGCCACGCAGATGGGCCCCATGCCCGGGCCGCCGCCCCCGTGGGGGATGCAGAAGGTCTTGTGCAGGTTGAGGTGGCCGACGTCCGCCCCAATCAGGCCCGGGCTGGTCAGCCCCACC
>JBAZUW010000052.1:0-363 GCA_041661205.1 Phycisphaerales bacterium | reverse complement strand
AAACACGCCGTGAGTGCTGGGGTGGGTGACCATGAGGGCGGCCAGGTCATCCTTGTGAGCCGCGGCTTTGGCCTTGAGGTCCGCGATGTCGATGTTTCCCTTCTCGTCACATTCCACTTCGACCACCTTGAACCCGGCGATGACCGCCGAGGCGGGGTTGGTGCCGTGGGCCGAGCTAGGAATCAGGCACGCGGTGCGTTTGCCCTGCCCCCGGCTCTGGTGATAGGCGCGGATGGCGAGCAATCCGGCGTATTCGCCCTGGGCCCCGGCGTTGGGTTGCAGGCTGACGGCCGCGAACCCGGTGATCTCGGCGAGCCACGACTCCAGGTTCGCGAAGAGCTCGCGATAGCCGAGGGTCTGGTC
>JBAZUW010000051.1:0-19133 GCA_041661205.1 Phycisphaerales bacterium | reverse complement strand
TGGCCGGTTGGGTGTTCGGGCGAGGCCCGGAGGCACCTGCCGGCACCAATGTGCCGCGGCCTTTGACTTTCGCGGGGTGTTGACCCCCGGGACGACAAGGACCGCGAGTCGGTCCTGTGGTCTTGGGTGGTGCGGGTTCGTCCGCGTTGCCCCTAAAGTCGGAGGTCAGGCCTGTTTCGCGGTAGTTGAAGGCCGATGGTGTAACGGTAGCACGGCAGATTTTGGTTCTGTCTGTCCTGGTTCGAATCCAGGTCGGCCTGTTCTGATGTGCGCTGCTGCCCGCCACACGCGCGAAACGCCTTAATGTTCTGATGTCAGCACCCAGTGCGATTATTTTGGCGGCGGGCAAGGGCACGCGCATGAAGTCCGACCTTCCGAAGGTCGTGTTTCCTGTGGGCGATCGGCCCATGGTGTGCGCGGTGGTGGATGCGTGCCGCGAGGCGGGTGTGGGGCGGGTGGTGGTGATCGTGGGGCACAAGCAGGAGCTGGTGCGTGAGGCGCTGGCGGGGTATGAGGTTGAGTATGTGGTGCAGGATCAGCAGTTGGGCACCGGGCATGCGGTGATGTGCGCGGCCCCGGAATTTGATCCCTCCAAGGCAAATCAAACGGAGCCGGTGCTGGTGTTGTGCGGGGATGGGCCGCTGATCCGGGCGGGGACCATTTCGCAGATGCTCGCGCGGCACGGGAGCACCAAGGCCGCGGGCACGCTGGCGACGTCGGTGATCGCGGACCCCACGGGGTATGGGCGGATTGTGCGAGACGATGCCGAGAAGTTTGTGGCGATTGTGGAGCACAAGAACGCGACGCCCGCGCAGCGCGAGATTCGCGAAGTAAACCCGAGCTACTACTGCTTTGAGGTCGGGGCGCTGTTTGGCGCGCTCAAGCGCGTCACGCGCAACGCGCTTTCCGGCGAGTACTACATCACCGACGTGCCCGAGTTGCTCTTGGCTGAGGGCAAGCGGGTGGAAGTGATGGACGCGGTGCCTCCTGAAGACGTGCTGAGCATCAACACGCCGGAGGACCTGGCGCAGGTCGACGCGATTTTTCGTTCTCGTCGCGATGGCGCGAGCGGCACCACCCGCGGTTCACAAGGGGCACATACATGAGCGACCCGATGGGCGATTTGAAAGTCTTCGCGGGGCGTTCGGCGACCAAGCTCACCGAGGAGATGTGCCGCATTTTGGATTGCAGCGTGGGGCAGGCCCGCGTGAGCAGCTTTCCGGATGGCGAAGTGATCGTGAAGCTGGATGAGGATGTGCGCGGGCGGGACTGCTATGTCGTGGTCTCGACGTGCGAGCCGGTGAACGACAACTTGATGGAGTTGCTGATTTTCATTGATTGCCTGCGGCGTGCGAGCGCGGGGCGGATCTCGGTGGTGATCCCGTACTTTGGCTACGCGCGGCAGGATCGCAAGGACGAGGGGCGGGTGCCGATCACGGCGAAGCTGGTGGCGAACCTGATTACGGCGGCCGGGGCGCAGCGGGTGATCTCGCTGGATTTGCATGCCGCCCAGATTCAGGGCTTCTTTGACTTGCCGGTGGATCACCTTTCGGCGACGCCGGTGTTTGTGGATCACTTCCGCGAGCAGCAGAAGAAGGGCGAGCTGAAGGACCTGTGCCTGGTGAGCCCGGATGTGGGCAACGTGAAGGTGGCGGAGGGGATGGCGAACCTGCTTGGTGGCGACCTGGCGATCATCAACAAGCGGCGGCTGAGCGGCTCGAAGGTGGCGGTCGGCAACCTGATCGGCAATGTCGAGGGCAAGACGGTTCTGATGTTTGATGACATCATTTCGACCGCGGGCACGGTGTGCGAGGCGGCCAAGCTGGTGATGGAGCGGGGGGCCAAGGGCGTGATCGCCGCGGCGACGCACCCGGTGCTGGTGGGCCCGGCGGTGGAGCGGCTGCTGGCGAGCCCGATCAGCAAGATCGTGGTGTGCAACACCATTCCGATGGCGGCGCGGGTGGAGGCGCTGAAGGGGAAGATCGTGGAGTTGAGCGTGGCGCCGCTGCTTGGGCAGGCGATCCACCGGATTCACTACAACCAATCGGTGAGCGCGTTGTTCAAGAACACCGCGGGGACGAAGCGTTAGAAGCGGACAGGCGGGACGCCTGTCCCACCATAGAGCTATTCAGGATTGAAGTTTTAGAAAGGAAAGGGTGGAACGATGCACGAGAAAGCACCATTGCTGACGGCGAAGAAGCGTGAACGGTTGGGGTCGCGTTACTGCAAGCGGATCCGCGACAACGGCGGGTTGCCCGCGATCGTCTACGGGCACGGCGAGCAGCCGGTGCCGGTGTTCGTCGAGGCGCACGGCACACTGCGGATGATCCACAAGGGCGAGAAGGTCTTTCGCATGACGCTCGAAGGGGCCTTCAGTGAGCAGGTGGTGCTCCTCAAGGAGCTCCAGTTCGACTACCTCGGCACCAACATCGTCCACGCCGACTTTGCCCGCGTGGACCTGAACGAACGCGTGGTGACCCGCGTGCCGGTGCACCTGATCGGCGAGGCCAAGGGCCTGAAGACCGCCGGCGCGATTCTGATGAACGCGACGACGGAAATCGAGCTTGAGTGCCGCGTGGCCGACCTGCCGGACTTCATCGAAGTGCCGGTGAACGACCTGGACGTGGGCCATGCCATTACGGCGGCCGACGTGAAGCTGCCCAAGGACGACATGAAGCTCGTCACCGACAGCCACGTCATGGTCGCGCAGATCATGATCCAGCAGGAGATCAAGGTCGGCGAAGAGACCGTCGCGGGCGCTGGTGCGGCCGAGCCCGAAGTGCTCACCGCCAAGAAGCCCGCCGAGGGCGAAGCCGCCAAGCCAGCCGCGGGGGCCAAGCCCGCTGCGGGGGCCAAGGACGCCAAGCCTGCCGCGGGCGCGAAGCCGGCTGCGGGGGCCAAGCCGGCGGGCGGGGACAAGAAGAAGTAAAGCGTGTTCGCGCGTTGGGTGGTCTGACCCGTTTGGCCTCTCTCGCGCTGCGTCGTTTCTGGTTCGGTTCTTTGGCACGGTTGACTCACGTCATGAAGCTCATCGTCGGACTCGGCAACCCGGGATCTCAATACACCAAGACGCGGCACAACGCCGGGTTCATGGTGGTTGATCGCCTGGAGGCCAAGTTCGCCGCGGGGGCCGTGCCCAAGACCCGCTTCCAGAGCGTCGCGATCGACGCGACGGTCGAGGGGGAGAAGTGCCTGCTGCTGAAACCGACTACGTTCATGAACCGGTCGGGCCAGGCGGTGGGTGAGGCGGTGGCGTTCTTCAAGCTCGACCCGTACCAGGACCTTCTGGTGATCGTCGACGACCTGTACCTGCCCACCGGCGCGGTTCGACTGCGTCCGGGGGGGGGCACCGGGGGGCACAACGGCCTCTCCGACATTCAGCGGGCGCTGGGGGGAGACATGTATCCCCGCCTGCGCGTGGGTGTTGGGGAACAGCCCGACGGCGGGAAGCCGGTAGTAATGCACCAGGCGGACTACGTCCTCTCGCGCTTTCGCGACGACGAAGAGCCGCTGCTGGTGGGGGCGGTCGAGCAGGCGTTCAGGGGCGCGGTGCTGTGGGCGACGAAGGGATTGTCGCCCGCGATGAACAGCATCAACGCGCCCAAGGCCGGCGAAAAGTCCAGCGAAAAGCCCCCAGAGAAGAGCGACAACAAGAGCACGGACGCGCGAAACTAAACACATACCAGAATCAGAAACAAGAAACAGGATCGAAAGAAAGGAAGCAAGAATGGCGAAGAACCGAGTGTACAACTATGAGGCGATGTTTCTGCTGAGCCAGGCGGTCGCCGCCGACCTGAACGCGGCTCTGGATCACATCCGCGAGATCGTCGCCCGCGGGCACGGCGAGATCATCGCCATGCGCAAGTGGGATGAGCGGCGTCTGGCCTACGAGATCGACGGGCAGAAGCGCGGCTACTACGTGCTCGTCTACTTCAAGGCCCCCGGCCCCAACCTCGCCCACATCGAGCGTGACTGCAATCTCAGCGAGAAGATCATGCGCACGCTGATCACCCGCTGCGATCACCTCACGCTCGAGCAGATCCAGAGCGCCGACGCCCGCAAGGAGCTGGAGCTCGAAGCCAAGATGCGCCAGGACCGCCCCGTGCTGACCCCCGCGGCTCCCGCGGCGGCCCCGGCCGAAGCGGCCCCGGTCGACGAAGCCGCCGAAGCCCCGCAGGCCTAAGGCTGGAAATCAAGAAACTGCCACCGAGGACCGGGAACGGTCCTCGGTGTGTTTTTGGAGTTTGCGAACGCGAGCTGTCACGTCGGGCACACGCGAACCGGCGTGGTGGGTGGCGCGCACCGCGCTTACTTGCCCGACTTGGTCGCCTTGTAGGCCGCGAGCAGTTCGGCCTCGCGCTGCGGCGTGATTCCAGTGCGGATCTTGGTGGGGTCGGCCATCGTGGGCGCCGGTTCGCCGGCTTTGGCCGCGGCTTCCTGCATTTCTTTGGTCACTCGCACGCGGCGTTCGATTTCACCCGGCCACCACGCGAGAATTTCGCGGCAGGTGTCGAGCGCCGGGCGCGTCTTGAGGCCGGCCGCCGTCGCCTTGGCGATGCTGCGCTGGTGGAACCCGGCGTCTTCGCCACCGGGCGGGATGTAAATGGGGAAGTCGCCACCGATCTGCACGTTGTTCTTTGCCAGAAACTCCGCATCCACCCAGGTGGTGGTGAGGGGCTTGTCGCCCAGCATGGGCTTGGCCGCGGCCACGCACGCGTCGATCACCTGCCCCCACGTGCCGCCACCCACCGGGCCGGTAGCATTCATCACGCCGAAGGCTTTCCTTTCGATGCAGGTGAGGATGAAGGCGGCGAGGTCGCGTACATCGATGAACTGCACCGGGTCGGTGGGCGAACCCGGCACGAGCATGTCTCCTCCCTGGCTGGCGCGCACCGGCCAGTAGGTGAAGCGATCGGAGTCATCGCGTTCGCCGACGATGAATCCGGGGCGGATGTTGGTAGTGCGTCCCGGGAAGGCCCCCTCAGCCGCCTGCTCGCACAGGGCTTTGAGGGGGCCGTAGTTGGCCATGCCGGCGCCCATGGTCTCTGCTTGCGGGTCGGCGATGGTGGCGGTTGGAGCCGTCTCGTCCGCCCCCGGCGTGTCATTCGCGGCGTACACGGAAACGGTGGAGATGAACACGTACTGCCCGGCGGCTTTGGCGAGCAGTTCACCCGAGGCTTTGACAATGCGCGGGTAGTAGCCGCTGGTATCGATCACCGCGTCCCAGGTTTTGCCGGCCTTGATGGCCTCCTCGATCTGCGAGAGACCCAGGGGCGACTCGGTGTCCTTTTCGTCGGAGTTCTTGAGCGGATCGCGATTGCCAAGGAGCTTTTCGACGCCGTCAAAGCTGGTGCCCTTGGTCTTCTCGCGCTTGCCACGGTTGAAGAGCGTGAGTTCGTAGTGTTTGGCTTTGGCGGCTTCAACGATCGCCGGGCCAAGGAAGCCGGTGCCGCCGAGGATGAGAATGCGAAGCGGGCCGGCGCGACGCGAGAGAGCAGGAGCCGCGAACGCACCGGGTAGCGTGCCCCCGGCCATCGCGGCCAGTGCGAGAGCGGAAATCCCGAGAAACTCCCGACGAGTGCTGTCCATGCTCAAGGCTCCTGAGGCGTTTATGGGTCGTGGATGGCACAGAAGATGTCGGGGACCATAATCTCCGTCACGCATGGCGAGGCATTTACAGCGCGATGGACTCGTGGATAACTCCGGCACAAATCATCCTATAACTGACGAATCTGCATATGCGTGTATGGGACATGCGCTCGAAATTATTATAGGATCTGGTCAAGTTCCGCGTGACGGACTGACTCTTGACGGAGCTTTATCCCTTGGTATTCTAAGGGTCTGCCATTCACCCTACATTGAAATGTGAGGGTGTGGCGGAGGGGAAATTGGGGAAAAGAAATGTTTGATAGAAAACTCCGCAAGGGGCCGGTGGCGATCATGTTTGCCGCGGCCGTTACGAGTGCGTTCACATCTGCTCGGGCGGACGTCGTGACCGAATGGAACGAGACGTACAACGACGTCACGCGGACCACGGGCGGGGCGCCCTGCCCCATCTCGCGGGCCGGACCGATGTTCAACCTGGCGATGTTCGACGCGATCAACGCGATCGATCGCGCCAACGGCGCGCCGGGCTACGAGTCTTACCAGCCGACGTTGCCGCCCGTCGCGCCGGGCACCTCGCGGGAAGCCGCGGGAATTGCTGCGGCGTATGCCGTGATGAGCTCGCTGCACAGCACGAGCCCGGCGGCGATGGCGCTCATCAACGCCCGGTACGCCGCGCAATACGCCGCGATCCCCGACAGCGCCGCCAAGGCCGCGGGAATTGCCTTTGGACAGGCGGTCGCTAACGGCATTCTCGCGCTGCGTGCCAACGACGGGTACGACGCGGACAGTTCCTACACCGTGGGCACTCACGCGGGCGACTGGCTCATCACTCCCGATGGGCCGTTCGTGCAGCCCTTCACCCCCCAGTGGGGCAATGTCGTTCCGTGGGGTCTGCCCGATGGCCACATGTTCCGCCCTACGCGTCTGACCGACATGGGAACCATGGCCGACGTGATGCACAGCGTTGCCTACGCCGAGCAGATCAACGGCAGCGCGAGCGTGCCGGGCGTCAAGAGCGTGGGCGAGCGCCACAGCGTGATGCGAACTGAGGATCAGACTGAGGCCGCCTGGTTCTGGGCCAACGATCGCGACGGCACCAGCAAGCCCCCGGGCCAGCTCATTCAGATCACGCTGCTGCTCTCGCAACAGCACAATCTCTCGCTGTCGGAAAACGCCCACCTCTTCGGCATTCTGTCCCTGGGGCTGGGGGATGCGTGCATCGCGGCGTGGGACGCGAAGTACAACACCGACATTGACCTGTGGCGCCCCATCAGCGCGATCCGCGAAACTCTGGACGATGAAAACCCGCTCACCACTCCGGACCCGACGTGGTTGCCCCTCAACGACTTCACTCCCCCCTTCCCCGCCTACGTATCAGGGCACGCCACCTTCGGCGCGGTGCACGCGGCCATCATGCGTCGCTACTTCGGCACCGACAACATGACCTTCACCATCGGCAGTGACGAGTTCGGGATTCACACCTCGCTGGGTTACCCGGCCAACCTCACCCGCACCTTCCACACGTTCTCCGATGCGGCGTGGGAAAACGCCATGAGCCGCGTGTGGCTGGGCGTCCATTACGTGTGGGACGCGGTGGACGGCAACACACTGGGCACCCGCGTGGGCAACTACGACTACAGCCACTACCTGCGCCCGCTGGGAAGCTGCAACCCCGATGTCAACGAAGACGGCAACGTCGACGCCGGCGACATCGACTACCTCATCAACGTGATCGCCGGTGGCACCAACGAGCTCGAACTCGACGCCGATTTCAATCACGATGGGAACCTCGACCAGGGTGACGTCGACGCCATCGTCAACGCGGTCTCCGGTGGCGGCTGCCCGTGACCCTGTGCGGGGCGTTCGCCTAGCACTCATCCGCCCCGGCCGTGACGGGCGACAGAGAGCAATGCTTCGGCCCCGCGAGACGATCGCGGGGCCTTTTCCTTTGGGCGCTTCGCGTACTCAAGCCCGGTCATGCTTCCGCGCGCGAGAGGTGCAGCTGCAATGTCACCGTTGGTTCCGGCGACGGCGAGCTCGCGGCCGTAAGCGAGCCCCCCATGGCTTCCGCCGCGGCCCGCGCGATCGAGAGCCCCAGGCCCAGGTGATGCCGCTCGGTGCGACTCTCACTGTGGCGCCAAAAGGGCTCGAAGAATCGCTCCACGCCCGTCGAGGGTGGGCAGCATGAGGTCCAGCACGATGACGTCGTACTCGGTGGTCAGGGCGTGCAGAAGGCCCTGGGCGCCGTCTCCGACAGCATCCACGGCGTATCCCGCTTCGCGCAGGCACTGAGACACCGAGCGTTGCAGACTTACCGAATCTTCAACCAGCAGCACGCGCACGGTTACTTCCTTGGAGCGGGCGTCTTCATCGCCGTGGGCGGCTCGCGCGACACAAGCACCGCCTCGTCGTCTTTCACGAGGCCCACGCCCGGAGCGTACCACTTGTCGCCCACATCGCTTTCCAGGGGAGTCGTTTCACGCACATGGACACACCCCTTGAAGGCGCCAAAGGGCGTCTCCACGGTGTCGTCCACGCCCACCACTTCGCCGCGGTCCATCGCCACCCCGGGAGAGACCTCCTGGTAGTAGCGGTCGCCCACGCGGGGGGCACCGGGAAGGGCGAGCCCGAACGTTGCTCCGTTGACGCCGGAGAGCCAGCCGCCCGGGTGCCCGCTGAGCTTGCCGTTCTCGAAGACGTCCACCTCTTCGCCGAAGTAGTAGACGTCGCCGGAGGACTGATCAATCGCAAAGTAGTTGCGCGAAATCTCCAGGGGCTGCCCGTTTCTCTCCTCGCGCTCTTCGATCACCCGGGTGGTGACGCCGTCGACCACCCGGGTTTCATCGAGCACCGTGATGGTGAGCGTGGTCTTGCCTTCCCTGTAAATGTGCCGCGTGCCCGGCGTCAGATCAACAAAGCGGCTTCGACCGGTGGGGGAGAGTGCGGCCTTGTCAACCCCGAAGGCTTGCCGCCACGCCCCGTCGACGGACGGGGCTGAGCCTGTAGGCTTCGCCGCAGACCGATCGGCCTGGCATGCACCGAGCGCCAAAGCCGCAAGAACAATCGCGAGTGTGCAACGCATGAAGCCTCCGGTGGGTGGTGAGGTGAAACGTGCCAGCAACTTCTCTCTCAAGGCCTGCGCCCCCAAGGTTAGTCGCCGTCTTTCTCGTCCTTTTCGTCCATCTCATCCTTCTCGTCGGCGTTTGCCTTGGCGTGATTCCACGTGGGCTCTTCGATTTCGCCCGACGCGCTCACCTTCACCTCGTGCTTCTTGCCGTCCTTCACGACTTCGATCTCGTAATAGAACTTCGTGACGGCGCTCATGCTGCTGAACGTCGCGCCGGGGTTTGCCTTTTTGAGCGCGTCCATCGCCGCCGCCGGCACCTTCGCCTCGGTCGTGCCGCGTTCCAGTTCCAGCATTTCCCCGGTGGTAGCAAAGGTGCCTGAGCCCGACGTGCCGTTCTCGTTGAACTCGATCTCGTAGGTCGTGATGCCGTCGTCGGTCTCGCGGATGACCTTGGTGATGGTGTTCGCTGGCGTCATTTTCACAGCCGCGGCTTTCACCGCCTCGGGCGCCTCGGCGAGCTTGATCGTGGTTTCAGTCCCTTCGTCGCCATAGTCGGCGGGCTGCGAAAATGCCAAGGCCGCGGCCAGCCCGGCCACCGCCACCAACGAGCCCAGAACGTTTCCGAGGATGCGAGTCTTCATGCGAATCTCCTTGAGGGGTGCGGCACGCGGGCGAAGGGCCCACGACCCGGAACTGCACTCAATCATACCCACGCCGCCACCTCCAAGTATGAACAACCCATGACGATCGTGCCATTTGCCCGCGATTCGAACGCGCTCCCCTGGCACAAATTCACGCGTGGGTCGCGCAGGGTTGCCGCCACTTTCGACGGATGACTTCGGGCACGCGCGGCGGTTCGCGCGAGCATCCGCAACCCCGAAGGAGTCTTTCCCATGCCGACCATCAACCCGCCCGCATCCCCTCACGCCACCGCTAAGAAGAAGCCCCCCCACCCCACCGCCGGCGGCCAGAAGATCAACGTCGCCACCGCGGGAAACCATCGCCCGGGCGACTTTCAGAAAGCCGCCAAGCCGGGTGCCGCTCCCGGGCAGACCAAAGTCGGTGTCCATCGCATCCCCGCAGACGGTGTCATCGCGCGTGATCTGCACCTGTAATACGGCGAGAAGGCGCGGCCCCGCCCCGCATCACCCCTCGAGGGGGCCGAGTCGCATCACTTTGGGTATGACACCTACCTTCGGCCGACCCACGAACGCCTTGCGCCCCCCTACCATGCCGATCGGCCTGTGCGCTATTCGCCGTGTTTGTCAACCCGAAGGACTTTGCTTTGCCCACCGCCATCATCAGCGATGTTCATGCCAACGCCGCGGCTTTGCGGGTGGTGCTTGCCGACATCAAAGCCCGCGGCATTTCCCGCATTCTCTGCCTGGGGGACACCGTCGGCTACGGGCCCGACCCCCTCGAATGCGTCGACATGGTGCGCCAAGCCTGCGACTGGGCCCTGCTGGGCAACCACGACTACGGCGTGCTCTATGAGCCAACCAACTTCAACCACGCGGCCGAAAGTGCGGCCTTCTGGACCCGCCAGCAGTTCGACCTCGAGCCCGACCCCGCCAAGCGCGCCGAACGCTATGACTTTCTCAACCGCCTCAAAGTGCGCGTCGTCGAGCGCGTCGGCCCCAACGGCGCGG
Organism: Phycisphaerales bacterium; assembly: GCA_041661205.1. Classification (GTDB taxonomy): domain Bacteria; phylum Planctomycetota; class Phycisphaerae; order Phycisphaerales; family UBA1924; genus RI-211. Next base: position 8,810 of record JBAZUW010000051.1, on the reverse strand, counting down.
AGCCGGTGAACGGGCAGGCAAACGGAACCGGTCATCCGCTGCTGGCGGTGCACGGCTCGCCCCGTCGCCCCATCAACGAGTACATTTTTCCGGATGACGCCGTGAACGCGCCGGACAAGCTGGAGAGCATCTTCGACCGCGTGCCCAAGCTGTGCATCGTGGGGCACACGCACGTGCCGGGTGTCTTCACCGATGAGCCGGATTTTTACCCCCCCAGCGAGCTGGGCGAGAGCGGGTACAAGTTCCAGGAAGGCGAGAAGGCGGTGATCAACGTGGGTTCGGTGGGGCAGCCGCGCGACTTTGACCCGCGTTCAAGCTATGTGATCATCCACGCCGACCGGGTGGAGTTTGTCCGGGTCGAATACCCCATCGAAGAGACGGCCGCCAAGATCCGGGCGATCGAAACCTTGCCGGATTGGCTGGCGGAGCGACTGCTGACGGGGCGCTGAAATCCTCGCGTTCAGACGCCGGACCTGAGTCTTCGAAGGTCCGGGCGGCGCACAACCTCCACCGGGAGTTTCGCCGAGCTTCAGCTCCGGCGTCTCTCAAAGAGGTTGTCCACGGAGCGTTCCGCCGGTCCAAAAAAGAGCACGCGGCAGCACTTTTCAGCACCGCCGCGGCCCCTCCTCGCTGCCTCACGAGTCAGCGACGGCGACGCAAGGTCAGAATCGAACCCAGCCCAAGCAGGGCCGCAGCCCCGGGGGCAGGGACGATTTGAAACTCCGCGCCGAAGATGAGCCCGCTCACCGAGAACCCCTGATCCCGGTTGTACAGAAAGAGTTCGTTCGCGCCGGTGCTCACCGCGCCCGTCACGTTGTAGTTCAGCACCTGGGTTTCCGTGGCGTAGCTGCCCACGCTCACCGGGGGCAGGGCGGTCACGTTGCCGAAGGCGTCGCGGATGTACGCGCCAAAAGGGTTGGCCCCGCCGAAGGCCTGGTCGCCCAGGCTGTCGTCGGCGGCCCAGCCGATGGAGAAGCTCGCACCCGTGATGCCCACGGTGGTGACATTGAACGGCACGCGGTAGATGGTGCTGCCGGGGGCGCCGTACGGGCTGCCGGGCAGGAAGCCCGTGCCGATCCAGCGGGCGGCAGGATCAAAGCTCAGCGCCGGAAGCCACACGCTCACCGGTGCGATGACCAGCGCCTGGTTCGCGGCGGCCGCGTTGAAGTCGGCCGCGACGAAGGGGGAGGTGCTGAGCGCACCCGAACCCGGGGGCGTGCTGAAGGTGACGGTGTCGTCCAGCCCGCCGGGCGTGCCCGGAACGCCGCCGACTTGCCCGCTGCGAAGCGTGATGACCTCAACCGCATGCGCGGCCGAGACGAGCCCAAGAAGCAGAACACCGGCGACACACACATTGCGAGTATTCATAAGACCCCCTCAAGACCCGGCAGGCAAGGCGATACCCGGGTGGGTGATCGCACAGATCACCTCACATGGCCCCGGTTCGCATTCGGCCAGCAGTTTGCTACTTTGAAAGCGACAATCGACACGCCCACTCACGCGGGAGAAGCTCGGAATCCCAGGCGCTGCGTGCACATTCGAATCCCACGCGCGAGCGTGGGGTCACACCGATATCTGATCTCACGGCACGCAAGACCCTCGCCAGCGCCTCGGGCTCGCAACCTCGGGAAACCAGCCCGGTTGAAAACCGAGCAACCGTGAGCGTCTGAAACGACGCGGCGGCTCTCTCCCTATCCTCTGCATCTGGGGCTTTGCGCGGGCGTTGTGGATCGCCGCCCCCGGACCGGGGCGACGCCGCCACGGGTGTTTCGTTGCCACGCGACTGTCACTCATCATGCCCAAACCTCCGAACACCGCACTCCGTCTTGCCGTCCCGCTCTTCATCGTGAGCATCGGGCTGGGGGCCACGTTTCTCATGCTGCGTGGCACACAGCAGCAGGGCAAGGCTCCTGCGACCACGGCCGCACCGGCAGCGCCCGGCGTTGCGCCGGCACCCGCCGGCGCAAACCCCGCCAGCACTCAGGATGCCACCAAGCAGCCACCCGCTCCCGACGCCACCAACCCCGCGTTTCTCACCAACCCCGCTCCGGCCACCACCTCCGAGTTCGCCCCCGGCGCGAAGTTCCATGCCCGGGTCTTTCCGCTTTCGGCCCCCGTCGAACTCGGCGACCTCACCCCGGGCGGCCCGGTGGACGCCAAGGTCACCTTCTCCACCGCCGGCGCGGGCATCCATCAACTTCTGCTCGCCAATCACTTTGATTCCATCGAGGAAAACCCCGACCAGCACACCATGGTGCAGGCCGAGCACATCGCCGAAAAGGCCGTGACGCCCATGGCGGCCCTCGCCCTCGAAGTCACCCTCCCCGGCGATACCGCCCAGTTTGTGAACCTCTATGCCGAGGCCGCGGGCGATCTGTGGAGGCCCCTCGAGTCTCCCGGCGCCTTCGAAGCGATCATCGTGGACGAGCACGACGCGCCGGTGATGCGGGTGGAGCGTTCCTACACGCTCATCAGCGGCTCCCCCACGCTGGAGCTGCACCAGAAGATCTTCAACCTCTCCAGCACGCCGATGAAGGTTCGCTGGTTCCAAACCGGGCCGGTGGACCTGCCCATGGACAGCGCCGGCTACGGGGGCGACAAGCGCCGCGTGCGATTTGGCTATCTGCTGCCGCCGCGCCAAGACCCCGCGCAGGCCAACGTCGCCTCGGGGGATTTTCAGGACTATCGCGCCACGGTGATCGCCGCCAAAGATGAAACCCTCTGGCCCAACAAGACCAGCGTGAAGAACGAGTACACGCTGAGCTGGCTGGGGATGACCAATCGCTACTTCGGGGCGGCGTGCTTCCCGCTCATCGACCCCAAGTCGCCGCAGATCGACCGCCGCTTCAACTGGGTGGAGTCGGTCACGCGTGTCGAGCTGCCCACCGGAGGCATCGAGCCGATTCTGTCGATGCGCCTGGCGAGCAACCCGCTCTCGCTGGCGCCCTCCGGCAAGGCCGGCGACTGGACCGACCTGCCGATGGGGTTATACGCCGGCCCACTCAGCCGGCGCGAGCTAAACAGCAACAAGACCCTGTCGCCCCTGGGGCTTTCGGGGCTGGTGATCTACAGCTTTGGCGGGCCCTGCGGCTTCTGCACGTTCCAGCCCGTCACCAACCTGCTACTTGGGGCGCTGCACTTCCTGCATGACTACGTCACCTTCGACTGGTCGCTCGCCATCATCCTGATGGTCGTGTGCGTGCGCACCTGCCTGCACCCGGTCACCCGCTGGAGCCAGATCCGCATGGCCCGCTTCGGCAAGCAGATGTCGGCGATGGGCCCTAAGCAGAAGCAGATTCAAGAAAAGTACAAGGACGACCCAACCCGCCTGCAAACCGAGATGCGCAAGCTCTGGGCCGAAGAGGGGATCAACCCTGCCGGCGCGCTGGGGTGTCTCCCCGGGCTGCTGCAAACCCCGATCTGGTATGCCCTGTCCGCGATGCTCTTCTTCGCGGTCGAGTTGCGCCACCAGCACGGGTTCTTCGGCGTCTTTCAAGCGGTCCTGCCCAAAGGCTCGCTGGTGTGGCACTTCATGGGCGACCTCGCCGAGCCCGACCGCTTCCTGTACTTCGGGCACAGCATCGCGAAGCTGCCCCTGCTGGGCGACATTTCGTCGATCAACATTTTGCCGCTGGTGCTGGGCGTGGTCTTTTTCCTGCAGCAAAAGTACCTGACGCCTCCCTCGACCGGCAACATGACCCCCGAGCAGGAGTTTCAGATGAAGCTCACGCGCGGGCTGATGGTCTTCGGGTTCCCGCTGATGATGTACAACGCCCCGTCGGGGCTGGCGTTGTACTTCATCGCCAACAGCACGCTGGGCATCCTTGAAAGCCGCCACATCCGGGCGCACATGGACAAGCACGGCATGCTGGACCTGGACAAGATTCGCGCCGAACGCAACGCCAAGCGCGCCGGCAAAGCCCAGCCCAACCAGGAAGGCTTCTTCGGCCGGCTGCAACGTCTGGCCGAGGAAAAGCAGCGGGAAGCCGCCCGGCAGGCCGCGAGAAAGAAGTAGAGCCGGCGCGTAGCTTGATCGCGACAGAGGCCTCTCCATGCTCGACGGCTCCACCATCGCGGCTATCGGCACCGCACCCGGGCACTCCGCCCGGGCTCTCGTCCGGGTGTCGGGCCCCGAGGCCGCACGCGTCGGGCGCGCGGTGCTGTGCGAGGTTGAAGACCCGAGCGCCTCGACGCTGGCCGCGCTCCACTCTCGTCGCGCCTGTTTCGCCGCCAGCTTTTCGCTGGCATCTCTAGATGCCAAGGCGGCCGCGCTGCCCCTGCCCGTGCGTGGCATCTGGATGCGCGGGCCGCACTCCTTTACCGGCGAAGACACGCTGGAGCTGCTGGTTCCCGGCAACCCGCTCATCACACGACGGGTGATGGCCCAGATTCTCGCACTGCCCGGCGTGCGCCACGCGGAGCCGGGCGAGTTCAGCGCCCGGGCGTATCTGAATGGCCGCCTGACGCTCGAACAAGCCGAAGGCGTGGCGGCCGGAATCGCCGCCCAGAACGCCGCCGAACTGGCCGCGGCTCACGACCTCTCCTCCGGCCGCACCGGAGCGGCGTACAGCGTGATCGCCGAAGAGATCGCCACGCTGCTGGCGCTCATCGAGGCCGGCATCGACTTTTCCGATCAGGAAGACGTGCGTGCCATCTCGCCGGAAGACTTCGCACGCCGCGTGCGGACACTGCTCGCCGGGCTGAGCCACATGGGCGACGGCGGGCACGTGCGAGAGACCGAGCCTCTGGTGGTCCTGGCCGGCCCGCCCAACGCAGGCAAGTCCACGCTCTTCAACGCGATGCTGGGGCGAGAGCGGGCGGTCGCCGCCCCGGTCGCCGGCACCACGCGCGACGTGTTGATCGAGCCTCTGACGCTCACCGATGGCGCCCGCCAGATCTCCGTGCGCCTCGCGGATGTCGCGGGGCTTGACGAAGATGGTGAAGCCGCCACGAGCGAAATCGCCCGGGCGGCCGCCGCCCGCGCCCGCGACACCATCGCCGCCGCCGACCTCGTGCTGCACTGCGATTCCGGCGCGACACGAGCCCGAAGCGCCAGCGAGAGTCATCAAGTGCCTCCGGGCACGAACGCGACCCTCGCCGCCGCTTCGGGCTCGTGGACTCGACACCTGCACGTCCGCACGTTCGCCGACCGCCCCGCGCCGGGCCACTACGCAGCCATCAAAGTGTGCGCCCTGGACGGCTACGGGTTGGAGGCCCTGCGCCGCGAGATCATCCAGCGCCTCGCGGGCTCTCGCAGCGCCAACGCCGCGGCATTGGTGCCCCGCCACGCCGAAGTGCTACGCCAGACCGCCGCGGCACTCACCGAGTCGCTCGCCAACGCCCACCCCGAGACCATCGCCCAGTCGCTGCGCCTGTCCCTCGACGCCATCGGCGAGATCGCCGGGCGCATCACGCCCGACGACGTGCTGGGCCGCGTCTTTTCACGGTTTTGCGTCGGAAAATGAGTCTTCCGTGCCACTGACCGCTTCACGCTTTGGTGTAGCGGTCAGTGCTCTTGGTCGCCGGAACCGCAGCCCATTCGCACTGACCCCGCAGCGGGGTCAGTGGCACATCACCTCAGGCGCCGATCAAACTCCACCACACCGTCCTTGAGGCGCACCACGCGCTGGCAGCGATCCGCCACCGCGTCGTCGTGCGTCACCATGATGATGGTCATCCCTTCGCGATGCAGGCTCTCGAACAAATCCAGGATCGCGTTGCCGGTGGTCGAGTCCAGGTTTCCCGTCGGTTCGTCGGCCATCAGCACCACGGGCTTGGTCACTAGCGCCCTTGCAATCGCCACGCGCTGCTGCTGCCCGCCGGAAAGCTCACGGGGGCGGTGATCCAGCCGCCCGCCCAGCCCCACCACCGACAGCATCTCGCACGCCCGCGCCAGGCGTTCCTTCTTCGACAGCCTCTGATAAAACAGCGGCACCGCCACGTTCTGATCGATCGTCAGCTCGGGAATCAGGTTGAAGGCCTGAAACACAAACCCGATCTTGCGCCCCCGATACTGCGACAACTCCTCATCCGCCATGTCGCCCACCGACTTGTCGTCGAGCAGGTACTTGCCGGTCGTCGGCCGATCCAGGCACCCCAGCAGGTTCATGAGCGTGGATTTGCCCGAGCCCGACGAACCCATGATCGCGACGTATTCGCCTTTGCGAATGAGCAGGTCTACCCCGCGCAGCGCCTCGACCATCACCGAACCATCGGGCTTGAAGTAGCTCTTGCGCACCTCGCGCAGCTCGGCCACCGGCGGGGCAGAGGTATCGAAAGCCGCGGGCGATAGGGCGGCGGTCGTCATCGCGACGCTCACGCCCCCTCGTCTTCAATCTGAAGCGAGGCCAACGCCGTCAGCGGGTCGGGCACCATGCGGAACATGTTGTCCAGGCGCGTGACCTGAAAGACCGACCAAACGCTCTCCGACATGCTGCAAAGTACCAGCTGGGCATCGCGCTCGGTGACGACCTTGCGCAGGCTGAGAAGCTGGGCGAGGTTGGAGCTGTTGATGTACGAGACCTGGCCGAAGTTGAGCACCACGTGAGGTGAGCTGAGCTTGCCGTTCGAGGTCACACGGTCGATGATGGATAGCAGCTCTTCCGAGAGCGCGGGCTCATCGGAGAGTTCACTGACGACGATGTTGTCCGACCATTCGGTGGGCATGAGATGTCAGTGTATCGAGCTGGGGTCTGGCTGTCGTGTGGATATGGGTCCCGCGGCCATTCCCCACCAAGGTTTCACAATCAGCGTTCCCGCCTCCGCGTTCGGGCTTCGCCTTTTCCTAATTCAGCCCGGGCGCGCAGCCACTGTCGCCGCCCGGCTTCGTTCATGTCCTTATGTACGCCCTCGGCCTAGGCTGGGTTCGCTGGCGGGGTGGCCGTGGTTTCGGGGGCTGCGGCATCTTCGTCGCGGGTCACGCACGCCGCGGCTACCACCCGATCCCCCTCATTCAGGCCCACCACCTTCACGCCCATCGCCCCGCGCCCACTCTCGCGGATATCCCCCACCGGCATCCGCACCAGTTGCCCGCCTTTGGTGATGACCACCGCGTCCTGCGACTCAACGACGCCCAACGCCGCCACGCTGCGGCCGTTGCGGGCCCCGGTGTCGATGTCCACCCGCCCCTTGCCGCCCCGGCTCTGGGAACGCATTTTCCCGGTTTCCGGTTGCACGCGATACTCATCAATTGGCGTCCGCTTGCCGAACCCTTTCTCGGTGATGGTGAGCAGCGACAGCCCGGGCGCATCGGTCGCAAAGTCCCCCTCGTCGTCGGCTTTCATGGGCACCGCCACGACGCCGATGACCTGATCTCCCTCGCCAAGGTCGATGCCCTTGACGCCGGCCGCCGAGCGACCCATGTCGCGCGCGTCCTGCTCGTTGAAACGGATCGCCATGCCGCTCGCGGTCGCCAGCAGCAGGTCGTCGTGCCCGTTGGTGAGCGTGACATCCAGCAGGCTGTCGCCGTCTTTGAGGCCCACCGCGATCAGCCCAGCCCGCCCGACATTCGCGTAGGCCTTGAGGGCCGTGCGCTTCACGATTCCCCCGCGGCTCACAAACGTCAGAAAATGGCTCCCCGACTCGAAGTTCTTGATGGCCAAGTACGCGCAGCTCCGCTCGCCGGGCTTGAGGTCGATCAGGTTGACGATCGCCCGCCCGGCGCTGTTGCGCGACATCTCGGGCACTTCGTACACCTTGATCTTGAAAACCCGGCCCGTGTCGGTGAAGCACAGCAGGTCGTCGTGCGTGCCCGCCACGAACAGGTGCTCCACAAAGTCGTCGTCCTTGGCGTCGGAGGCACGGATCCCCTTGCCGCCCCGGCCCTGCTGGCGATAGGTATCCAGCGGCACACGCTTCACATACCCCTTGTGGCTGATCGTCAGCGCCACATCTTCCTTGGGAATCAGGTCCGCGATCAGGATGTCCGCCCCGGAATCCTCAATCCGCGTGAGCCGGCGCGAGCTGTACTTCGCCCGCATCTCCAGCAGGTCATCCTTGATGACGCCCATCACCAGTGCCGGGCTGGCCAGCAGTTCCTCGTACCCGGCGATCTCGCCGGTCACCTGCGCGTATTCGCCGGTGAGGCGCTCAATCTCGAGCCCGACCAGCTGGATCAGGCGCATCCCGCCGATGGTCTCCGCCTGCACCCGCGTGAGCGAGACGCCCCCCGCCGCGTCCGCCGCCTGCACCCGCGTGAGCAGCCGGGGCGGCAGCTTGGCCGAGTACGGATGTGACGCGGGAATCCGGAACTTCTTCTCCATCAGGCGCGTGATCGCCTCCTCGCGCGTGGAACTCGCCCGGATCTCGCGGATCACCTCGTCGATGTCGCACACCGCGTAGATCATGCCTTCCAGCACGTGGGCCCGCTTCTTGGCTTCGCTCAGCTTGAAGGCCGTACGCCGGCGGATCACGTCCGTCCGGTGCTCTAAGTACAAATCCAGCATCGCCAGCAGCGACAGCGTTCGTGGCTGGCGATTCACCAGCGCGATCGTGTTGATCGAGAACGTCTGCTGCAATGGCGTGAACTCGAACAACTGCTTCTCGACCACCCGCGGATCCGCCCCGCGCTTGAGCTCCAGCACCACGCGCGTCTGGGCTTCGCGCCCGCTCTCGTTGCGCACGTCGGCAACTTCCGTCACCTTCTCATCGCGCACCGCATCCACGATCCACTCCACCAGGTTTGTCTGGTCGAGCATGTAGGGGATCTCGTCGATGACGAGTTGCTCGCGGTCCTTGCCGTTGGGCTCTACGTGACACACACCCCGCACGCTCACCTTGCCGCGACCGGTCAGGTTTCCCTCGATGATTCC
>JBAZUW010000050.1:0-19202 GCA_041661205.1 Phycisphaerales bacterium | reverse complement strand
GGAATCAGACGAAAGCAAAACCTCGATGCCTCGATGCTGCATGCCCAGTTGCCCTCTTCCCCATCACCCTTCCGAAAACCAAATCGCCGATCGATGACTCGATCCCCAAGCCATTTCCCATCTCCTCCTTCCCCCGCCCTTTCTCCGCCTCTTCTCCGCCTCTTCTCCCCTCATCTTCTTTTCAGTCCCTCTCCTGTTCCTCTCTGTGTCTCTGTGCCTCTGTGGTGATTTCCCCCGCCTCTCGAACCCCACACGCGATCGGAATACACTCCCCCCATGACCCCACGACGTCCCACGCGGCAGATCACCCTCGGCGATGACCGAGTCGGTTATGTCAAAATCGGCGGCGGCAAGCCCGACCGCCACGGCAACCCCACCACCCCCGCGAGGGTCTCCGTCCAGACCATGACCGCCGGGTACACCTACGAAATCGACAAGTGCGTCGCCGAGATCCACAAGCTCGCCGCCGCCGGCGCTGATGTCGTGCGCGTCGCCGTCCCCGAAAAGAAGGACACCGACGCCCTCAAGCACATCATTCCTCAGGTGAAAGTCCCCATCGTCGCCGACGTCCACTTTCACTTCCAGCGCGCTCTCGACGCCGTCGAATCCGGCGTCCACAAGATCCGCCTTAACCCCGGCAACATCAACGACCGGGCCCAGGTCATCGAAGTCATCAAGGCCTGCAAGGCGGCCAACGGCGGCAAGGGCATCCCCATCCGCGTCGGCGTCAACGAGGGCTCGATCATCGAGCGCAAAGACAAGCAAAAGCGCGCCAAAGAACTCGGCGCCATCTTCAGCGACGTCAAGCACGGCTACATGCTGGCCATCATGATCGCCAAGCTCGAGGAATACCTCGACATCTTCTACGAGCAGGATTTCTACGACATCGGCATCAGCGCCAAGAGCATGGACGCCGCCCTCACCATCGACGCCTACACCGAAATCTCCAAGCGCTTCGACCACCCGCTGCACCTGGGCGTCACTCACGCCGGCCCCAAAGAAACCGGCACCATCCGCAGCGTCGTGGCCCTCGGCTCACTCCTTACCCAGGGCATCGGCGACACCCTGCGAATCTCCTACGCCAACGACCCCATCTATGAAGTGCAGGACGGCCTCGAACTCCTCTACTGCCTTGGTCTTCGCGAGCGCATCGGGGTTGATCTCATCGCCTGCCCCACCTGCGGCCGCATCCAAGTCGATCTCTTCACCCTCGTCCAGGACGTCCGCAAGCAACTCGCCGAGAAGGTCACCGTCCCCATGAAGGTCGCCGTCATGGGCTGCATCGTCAATGGCCCGGGCGAAGCCGAAGGCGCCGACGTCGCGGTCTTCGCGGGCGATCGTCGCGGCATCATCTACGTGCAGGGCGAAAAGGTCGCCAACGTCCCCGAAGCCGAAATCCTCCCCCGCCTCCTCCACGAATGCCTGGAGTTTCAGGGCAAGGTCCTTCGCGGCGAAGCCAAGCTCGGCGAAAAGAAGGTCGACATCGTTCCCCCCGACCCCTTGGGCGAACTCGGCAGCGGCTGGGAAAAAATCGCCGCCGAAAAGCGTGTGCAGAACGCCACGCTCACCATCGGCCGAACCTGATTGGCGTTCGAACGTGCCACTGACCTGTTCAAGCTCTGTTGAACAGGTCAGTGCCGAACACCCATAATGCCCGTGAGGCAGCAGCGGTGACTGAAATCAAAGCCGCTTGCTCGCGCTCACTCCCCATCCGCCAGCGGCAACGGCCCCAGCATCACCTGAATCGCCCGCTTCGCGTCCGCCGACATACGCCCCACTTCGCCCCGCAGCGGCGCTGACAAGCCCATCCGGATCGGTGACTTCGCGTTTCTCGCGGGCACGAACGCCAGCGGATCCACCACCGGTTGCTCGTTGATCTCTTCGCTGGCAACCACCGTCGCAAACTCGCCGGGCTGCACCATCGCCGGAACCGGCACGCTCTTCGCCACCTCCACCCCGGTGTGCGTCAGCGGCGCGAGCCTCAGCCCCAGCAGCACGCCCACCCCCAGCGCCGCCGCCACCGACGCCGCCGTCAACAGCCCCCACGGCGTCGGGCGCAGCCGGGGCAGTTCCAGCGGGATCGGCGTCGCCGTCGACTCGCTCACCGCGTCCAGAATCTTCTCCCGCATGTTCGCGGGCGGCATCATCCAGGGCAGCTTGTCTCGGTCCGCCAGAGCCCGGTGCACCAGCTTCTGGGCAGCGGGCGTCGCCTTCCCAGGCGACTTCGCGTCGTCCAGCTCACGCGAAATGCGCGATGCGTGCTTGCGTTCGTTCACGATACCCCTCCCGAGATTTCCGGCCGCGCTCCCGCGAGCTTTCCGTGCGGCACCTCGACCACCAAAGGCTCGACAGCCTCCGGCCCCTCCACATCCCCCATCACCTTGTTCAGATCGCGGGCCACATCCGCCCCCACCAGCTTCGCCAGCGCCTGGCGGCTGCGGAACAGGCACACCCGCACTCCCACCTCCGACTTGTCCATCACCCTGGCAATATCACCGATCGACATGTCTTCCGCATACCGCAGCCACAACGCCGTGTGCTGATCTGCGCTCAGATGCGAACCCGCCAGCGCCCACAGACGCGCCCCCAGATCGCTCCGCCCGTCGTACACCGCCTTGGCCTGCGTCAGCTCCATCGCCGCCGACCCCAGTGTCCTCCGGCTACGCCGATGCTGCGTGATCGCGAGCCGCGCGCCGATCGTGAACAACCATGTGCTGAACCGCCACGTCGGGTTGTACCGGGCGATCTGCTCCCACGCGCGCACAAAGCTCTCCTGCGTGAGATCCTCGGCCGACTGCCGCCCCGCCCGCCGCGCCAGGAAGTTGAACAGCCGCGCCTGGTACCGCTCCACCAGTTCCGCGAAGTACCACGCCGCCAGCGGCCCACCCCGCTGCACCCGCAGGGCGATCTCCTCGGCACTCAGCGCCGCCACCGGGGGCAAGCCCTTGGCTTCTTGCGCCGCACGAGGTTGTTTGTGCTGGTTGCTCATGGTGTTCCCCGGGGCACCATATCACCCGGTCCGGCGCTGCGTGCTTCCGCCGCCTTCTCGGACGTATTCCCTTCCGCGATTGCCTGCAGGGCCGCCATCATCCGGGTGCCATCCGGTGCCCAAGTGACATGCAGTTCCTTGCCCCGCACCTCGCTCTGCACCTGCCGCAGCACGTGCGTCGCGTCATCACCTCCGGGTTCACCCTGCACACCGAGCTGATACATCGCCAGCGTCCCCGCCAGCACCTGCCGCATCAACGCCGCGCTCTCTTCCGAATCCGCCTTCACCATCGCCGCCCCGTACACCTGCGCCGGCTCTTCCGACCCCTCTTCGCGCGCCTGGAGCCCGACATCGATCAGCACGCTGCTCGTGTGTCGCAGCACCTGCGCCTGGGGCCTCCACAAATCGCAATCCCCGAAGTCCTCAATCCACACGAAGACGCACGAGCCCACGCGTGGCTGGGGCTGCTCTTCCCGCGGCGTGGTCGGCGCCGCATCCAACTGCTTCACCGCCGCATCCAGCTGCGCCACACTGTCCGCGAAAATGATCCGCCGCTCGCCATCCAGCCCGCCCGCGTGGATCGCCGCGAACGTACGCATCTCGCGCCGCCGCCACGACCAATACTCCATGTCCGGCTGCCCGCCGTGCTCAAAGTCCGGCAACTCGCCCGCGGCCATCCTCTCCCCAAACCGCTTCGCCCCCTCGCTCGAACACGTCAACACCGCCACCGTGTGCGCCATGCACGGGGACGTCGTATACATCGTCACGCCGTGCAGGTCCTTCACCGGGTCCACACCCACGTCGCGCCGCAGCCGCTCCAGCAGCGGCATCGGGCCCAGCTTGGGGTGCTCAATCAAAAACCGCCCCACGTCCGAGCCCCGCATCGCGTCAAAGTCCGCGTGCATCACCAGCCGCACTTCGGGCGGCAACTGGCGCTGGTCCAACGGTCCGGCCAGCGAAAGCCCCGTCGCCCCCGCGACCAACCCCGCCCACACCAATCGCTGAATGCTTCTCGTCATGAGTCTTGGTTGCCCGATTCCCCCGCCCGTCCCGCATTCTTCCAGAATCGGTACGCGTCGCCGCGTCCGAGGTTACCCGGAGTCGCGCCAAACACCAATGGACATTTCTCGCGGCTTTCAGCAGCCGTCGCCGCCAACGCACTTTCAGCACTATCAGACGCAAACCTCACCGGCCAAACCCCAACTCACGCCCCCCCGGAATAGCGCCGATGCCGATCGATAAGTTCCGGCAGGCTGCATTGAAACGCGTACGCCCCGGAGTTGAAGAGCGCCCCTTCAACGCCCCCCGCTTTGAGCTCTTTGAGATACTCAATCGCCTCCGGCACATCCATGTTCAGCACGCTGCCGGACATGGCCTCCCCGTCGCGCCCGCTCCCCCGCGCGTCCGAGCGTTTCATCAGTTGCCGGCGCGAAAAATCCGCGGCACGGTCCTCATCCGTAAACACCAGCAGGTAAGGCCGCCCCTCCAACGCCCCGATCGCCGGCGCCTTCTCCCCCTCCGGACCCGACCCCACGAAGAACCACGACTCCAGGTTCAGCGCCGCCTTCCACAAGGCTTGCTCACCCAGCTTGTTCGCCACCATCCGCGAACGCTCCACCAGTTCGTCAAAATCATGCGCCGCTTCGGCCATCGCTGAACCCTCCACTCAGACCGCACACATATGTCCGGATCAGGCTCGTTTCGTTACCTCAAAAGTGTACAGAAATCCGCGGCTACGCTGGGCGTCCACCCAAAGGAGCCACCATGGAAACCCTAATGCTTCTCGCATTCGCCGTCTTCGCAGGAGGACTGCTGCCCTTCCAAGCCGGTGCCAACGCCCGCCTCGCCGACGACTTGCCCACCCGCGTCCACGGCACGCTGGTGAATTTCCTGGTGGGCGGCCTCATCCTCCTCGTGGTCACCACCGTCGTGGGCTGGAAGGGCTTTTCTCTCTCGCGCGTCTCCGCCGCGCCCTGGTGGGCGTGGGTTGGGGGATTCATCGGCGCCACCTACGTCTCCATGGGCATCTTCGTCGCCCCAAAGGTCGGCACCGTCACCCTCCTGGGTGCCGTGCTCGTCGGTCAGGTCACCGGCTCGCTGGTCGTGGATCACTTCGGGCTGGTCGGCATTTCGCCCCGGCCAGTCTCTCTCGCCCGCATCGGGGGCGTCGCCCTGCTGCTGGTGGGCATGTATCTCGTGCAGCGCGGCAGCGCCGACCCGACGGCTATTTCAGCACAACCTGCTCAACTCTGATCGCCTCGCCCACCGACCACGCCTGGAACGGGCACCCGCCCGGGTTGTGCGGCACATCCCCATCCGCCACTTCGCACACGTGATTCAGCCCCGATCTCGAGACATTCGCCAGCAGAGGTTCCAGGAACTTCGCCCGGGCCTCAGCCTTGGCCGCCGCCGTGCTCCCCCGCACCCTCACCCACGCCTCAATAAACGCTCCCGCCAGCCACGGCCACACCGTGCCCTGGTGATACGCCCCGTCGCGTTCCAAGGGCCCGCCCTGGTAGCGTGCCCGATATCCCGGCTCGTCGGCCGCCAGCGTGCGAAGCCCCATCGGTGTCCAAAGCTCGCGCTCGCAGAGGTCCACCACCGACCGGGCCTTGTCCCCGCCCAGCACCTGAAACGGCAAGCCGCCAATCGCAAAGAGCTGGTTGGGTCGCACGCGCGGATCGTCCATCATTGCCACGTTGACGGGTCTGCCGGGCACATCCGCGTCTTCGCTGTCCACAACGTCATACAAACACTGCTTGGCCGGATACCAGAATCTCAGGCCGAAGTTCTTTTGCGCCAGGTCCGCCACCTTGTCGTAGACCGGTTCGATCTTGGCCGCGATTCGCAGGGCGTTGATCCACAGGGCCTGAATCTCCACCGGCTTGCCGGACCGGGGCGTCACCACCCAGTCCCCCACCTTCGCGTCCATCCACGTCAGCTGCTGGCCCGGCGCTCCCGCGTGCAACAACCCATCCGCCTCGACCCTGATATTGAACCGCGTTCCCGCCTGGTGCCCCTTCACGATCGCCACGATCGCCGCGTTGAGCCTGCCCCTCTCCGCCTCGCTCAGCTTCGCCTGCGCCATCAGCTCGTAGCACGCGACGACAAACCAAAGCGACGCGTCCGCCGCGTTAAACTCGGGCGTCTCGCCGATATCCGGAAACCGATTGGGCAGCATCCCCTGGTTGACCGCCCCCGCCCACTCCAGGGCGATCTCCTTGGCCTCCCCAACGCGCCCGAGCGCCAGGCACAGCCCGCGCATCGCGATAAACGTGTCTCTCCCCCAATCCGTAAACCACGGATACCCCGCCACCACCGTTCGCCCGCTGCCGCGCTGCACGAGATACGCGTCCGCCGCCCGCGCCAGCAACGGCCCAAGCTTGCCGCGCCGATCCCGCTCCCGGTCAAACGCCTCATTCACGTACGCCGCCGCGTCTTTGGGTATCTCCCCCGCCCCCGGCGTCATCGCCCCCAGCGCCAGACACACCGTCCCGGTCATCGGCATCACAAACTCACCCGGGGAAGCCAGGTCTTCGCACGCCTCCATGCCCCGCGCCGCCTCTTCGGCGTACCAGAAGTTGCGATACCACAACAGCCCGGGCTGATAGACCCCCGAGTGCGCCCCCCAGATTCCCGGCGTGGCATCCCGATAGGGCTTCCATTCCACCGCCCCCTCGTGCACGCACGCATCCGGTACGAAGCTCGAGTTCTCTCTATGTAGCGAGTGGTAGTCCCGCCCCGAGATCAAAGGCCTTACCCGAAGCGTCACGCCCTTGGAGTTTTCCGGCAGCGACCAGCGCAGGCACACCACCGGGCTGCCCTTGGGCACAACGAGCTCATACCGCAGGCGCGTGCCATCGCCGAGCGTGAAAATCCACGTGGGCCAGGGCTCGTGAGAGAACGAAGTAATCCGGGTGTTCCCATCCGGGTGGAGCACACCTCCAACAACGCCCGCCCCGCCACCATATCGATGTGCCGACAACGCCCATCGCCCGGTGCTGGTTTGTGCCCATACTTCCAGCCCGTTGACAAGCACGAAGCGCTGTGTGGGGGGTTTGGCCGCTGCCAGCAGCAACGCGTGATAGCGCCGCGTGCGCACCAGCCCCGGGGTGCCGCTGGCAAAGCCCCCAAGACCGTCGGCCTCCAGCCATTCATGCGACACATCGCTCCCCGGGGTGGGCGGACGACGCGAAGAATCAAACGCTTCGGAGACGGTTGGCATGGTGGTTTGTCAGCGTATCAACCGGACGCGGCGAGAACACGAACTCCATCGTGCCACTGACCTGTTCAAGCTCGGTTGAACAGGTCAGTGCCGAACACCCTCATCTTCCACCACCACTCACGGACCTCCAAGCGAGGTCAGTGGCACATTCCTTAACTCTTACCCGGCCAAGCCGCCAGCGTCGGGCCGACGATGGGCAACTGCCCGCGCCGGATAAACACCACCACCAGCGCGCCCACGAACACCGCGCACGCCAGCCCAAACAGCAGCCCGCCGTCACCCTTCACTTCAATTCCCAGCTTGGTGAGGTGACTCACAATCGCCCCGGAAATCACCCCCAGCGAAATCACGGCGCCGATCGCCGACGTCTGCGGAATCAGCAGCAGAATGGCCGCGATGAGTTCAACGACACCCGAGCCGATTCGCCCCCAGGGCTCCATCCCCAGTGTCTGAAAGATGTATTTGGATTCTTCCGCCCCGGTGAACTTAAAGAAGAGCGTCTGAACCAAGATCGCCGCCACAATCACCTGCGCAATCCACACGCCGATGAGCGCGGGTTTGCTGAGCAAAACCGCCCCGTTCCCAGCCGCAGCATTCATCAAATCACTCTTCGCATCCATGTGGGCAATCCTCCGGCACGCCACGGCCTCAAGCGGGCGGCTGCCCCTTTGATGCCACGACCGCTCCGAAGGTCACTCACGCCAATGAGCAACGCTTGCCAGCACGCATGACTCTAAAACCTGGGTAAACCCTAATGACAGTTCCCCGCCACCGCGTCCAGCAGCGCCGACACATCGCCTGAATCAATGCTGCCATCGCGATTGAGGTCCGGCGACACCGTCCACTCCCCGCTGCTGATCGCCTGGACCAGCGCATCAATGTCACCCTGGTCCACGTTGCCGTCGCGGTTGTAATCCAGCCGCGCGCACAGCGGCGGCGTCGACCTTGCCGCCAGCCCAAACCCCGACCCGAACGCGCCACCGGTCGCCCCCACCAGCTCCGCAACGCCCGTCAGCGGCGAAACCCGATACAGATTCCCTGTCGACGACGCGATCGTGTACAGCCCGCCATCGTCGCTGTTGTACGCCAGGCCCCCAAACGGCCCCGCCCCCACCCCCAGCGCCCCCACCACCGTGCGTGCACCCGTCGCCGTGTCAATCCGCACCAGCCTGGGCGAGCTCCCGCTGGAATCAATCCCCACCAATGCGCGGTGATCCGCGTCGAAATCCACGCCCCCGATGCTCCCCCCCCCGGGCGCCCCGACGCGGGTGGCCAGCATCGTCACTGCGTCAATTCGGTACAACTGCCCGCTCGCCTGCGCCACGCCGTAGAGGATTCCAGTCCAGGGGTCAAAGCCCAGACCGTTGATCGGCTCTGTAATGGGGGTGCCGGTGCTCGCCAACGTCCCCATGAGGGTGGCGATCCCCGAATCCGGGTTCATGGAATACAGCCGCCGATTGATATCGATTCCCAGCAGGCGATCATTGCCCCAGTCGTACGCCAGACCCTGCATGCCTGGATTGACCTGCGACAACTGCCCGAACGACGCGCTTTCGGAACTGATCGCCCCGAGGTTGTTCGCGAGGTCTCCCACAACAAACAGCGAGCCCCACACCGCGCCGGTGCCACTGCCGCACACTCCCCGCGGGGAAGCGAGCGCCGTCTGCAAGCCGGGCGACTGTGCCGCAGTACCCGCGTTGGAGCCGCCGGTCGCATCACACCCGGCATTGGTATGAATCCCCACCACCGTGCGTGTGTCCAGCATGTAAATCGGCGCGCCGGAGTTGCCCCCGGTGGTATCTGCGTCATACCGCAGCGTGGTGTCGTTCGCTTCGAGGTAACTCCCATAGCCCGCGCGCTGAGTTTGACTGAAGGTTCGCGACACCGGAGGCGACACCGTGCCGAAGCCGGTGATCCGCACCCGCTGCCCATCCACCGGCGGAGCCGCGACATCCAGGTCATACGCCACGCCCTGCGCCTGATAGGGCGTGAGCCCGGTATTCGAGTTGGGGTACACCCCGAAGTAGCACCAGTCGTCCCCCACCGCCAGCGAGCTGGCCTGCGCCGACGCCGCATCCGCCGCGTACTGATGCTCGGGCGAGGGGTGAACCAGCGTGCCGTCGCTGTTGGAAAGGGGCACATTGAACTCGATCGCCGTGCCCAACCCTACCGAGCAGTGCCCGGCGGTCAGAAACGTGTGGTTGGTGTCGGTAAAGATCCAGGCCGTGCATCCCGCCGGAAGCAGTCGTGCGTTGGCCGCCTCGCTTGTCGCCACCCGGTCGTCCAATGGCCCACAGATCGAGCGGGCGGCGATGTTCCCGTGCGGCTCGTACGTGGCGCCGATGATCGACAGCCGCGCCGTGCCCCCCACCTGCCCCGACACCAACTCCACGGCCACGGCGTCGCCGTTGAAGTACGCCGACGTCCCCGCCCACTGGGCAAAGGCGTCAGCATCCAGAATCTGCACCCCGCCGTCGAGCTCGCCGGTAAGCCTGAGGTACGAACCACCCTCAGCCCGGGAGCCAGCGAAGACACACTCACCAAACTTAATCCGAATCCATGCCGCACCCGGCTGGGCAACCTGGAATGATGCCAGCACTTCTCCGGGCCCAGTTATGGGGATGTCACCCGACTCGAGCGCAAGCTCCGCCTGTTGGATGGGAATTTCAGGCAGTCGCGGGTCGGGCTGCGCACACAAGACCGACGCCGTGACCGTAACGGCTATCGAACAGACCCAGCGCTTCAATTTTCGAACCTCTCTCGAGCTTTCGCTCAACATGGCCCCGCTACCAGGGGATGCCGCCCGTGCGGCTACAAGCGTGGGACGATACACCAACGCGCAGAAGTTGCAAGGGATTCCTCCCTGATATTTGCAATCAGATAAGGAATGGAGGACATACCCCTCAACGGCGAGCCCGCCCTGTTCGCTGTCCTACCCTTGCCCAAACCTTCACCCGAGGAGATTCCCGATGATCAAGCGCATTGCAGCAACCGTGATTCTGGCGTGCGGCGTGGCGGCTTTCGCGGGCGGCTGCGCCAGCGAGACCAAGACCTCCGACGCCAACATGGGCATCGTCAACCGGCACTGCCCCATTCAGCCCGAAGACCCCGTCAACCCCGCCGTCAACACCACTTGGAAGGGCCAGAAGGTAGGCTTCTGCTGCCCCGGCTGCATCGACGAGTGGGACCGCAAGACCGACGACCAGAAAGCCGCGGCTCTCGAAAAGGCCAAGTAAACCGCTCGGCACAGACCTCTCGCCCCGTCCCTTTCGGTAGTTGACCTCGGTGCCGCGCCAGGCCCCGGGACAGTGGTTGCGCTGCGCCGAGCTCCATCGCCAATCGTTTGGCACAAGAAAAAACCCCGCGGGCAGCCGCGGGGTTCGTTGATTTCTACTTGGCTTTTGAACTGAGCCGTGCCGGGTGCCGGTTGCTCAGGCCTTGGGGGCCGCTTCGAGCCGTGCCGCGGCTTCCTTCTTCATCCACGCCGGCCGGGCAGCTTCGGGGTCGATAGGCTGCACGTGCACGGTGCGGCCGCGATACAGCACCGAACCAGCCGCCACGGAAAAGAGGGAATCGTCCTTCGCACGCCGGACGTTGAAGCCGGGCAGGAAGGGCGTACCGACCTGGCGAACGATGATCGAGCCGCTCTTGGCGATTTCGCCACCAAAGAGCTTCACGCCGCGAAACTGCGGGTTGCTGTCACGACCGTTCTTGGTTGAACCCTGACCCTTTTTATGTGCCATGACGCAATCGCTCCGCTTAAGCCCCTGTGACGGGGCGAAACTTCCCTGCAACCATCACTGAATCGGTCACCCACGCCGCCCGATTGACGGTTTTGGGCCCGGTCACAACTCTACGGGCCCGCCCGGCCGAAGTCCACTGGGGGAGGCCAGCCACGGCTGGCACGAGAGTTGCGGCGGCCAAACGAGCCCTGAGCGCCAGCGAGGGTCGCCCCGGTACTCGCAATCGAAAAAAGTCTCCACATCCTCTCGACGGGTTTCGCCTGACACGCACCCCGGGAGGCAGAGAAAGGTTCCCAATGCAGGCCCAACAGCGCAACCTCGAGCAGATCAAGCGGCTCGAGGTGCCCATCGTGGTCATTCTGGCCGAGCGGATCATGCGCGTCTCCGAGTTCATGGCCATCGCCCCCGGGGCCATTGTCGAACTCCCCAAGACCGCCGAGGCCGAACTGGACCTCCTCGTCAACAACCGCGTCATCGGCAGCGGCACCGCCGTCAAGGTCGGCGAAAACTTCGGCCTGCGAATCTCCTACGTGGGCGACGCCGCCACGCGACTGGAAGCCGTCACCGAAGAACCCGGCACAGTGGACGACGCAGAAGCCGACGCCCTGGCCGCGGCCATGCTGGCGGGGCAGTTGTAGCGCCTTTGGTCCCACTTGCTCCGACCGAATTCCAGAACCTCTGCACCCATGGAGTGATTGACGACATCCTGCTAAATCGCTTCCGCGAGCGGCACGGTGTACTCACCACTCCAGTAGTGAGCTCTGGGCCAACGCATTGACTTTTCCGGATACACGCCCCGAACTCGCACTGTGTAACGCTCGACACCCTTGCGCCCGATGATCGCGCTCACTTCCTCTGGAAATGCGTTCGCGTTGCCCCCCTCGTAAGGCTCCCAGCGGTATGTAGCCCAGGGATCCGTGACTTCGTCAGGGTCGTCGACGTGACGCGACAAGACCACAACTCCATCTTTGAGCAGATCGACTTTGAGCCACACGTACGTATCGGATAACGGGCCCTCCAGCGGGCGTTGCAACGCAGTTGAGAACGAGATGGATGCCCCGGATGTGTACCGGCCGGCCAGCGCCGTGATGCGGCTGAGTTCCTTCACCTGCGCGGCCAGCTCGGGCGTATTCACCGATGTGGGGCGGAGGCGTGAAATCTGCTTGACCGGAAGCCTGATATCGCCCTTCCACATCAGCTTTTGGTCGTAGTAACTGGCGGAATTCCAAATTTCGACCTCGAAATCGGCGCTCCTCGCCCACGCCGCAAGGGGCCCGACATTTTGAAACTTCGCTTCGGCGGCACCTTCGATCGCCGCGTTGAGGCAGTCCACAAAAGGCAAGACCCACGATGTTGCGACTTGCTCTTCCGTAAACTTCAGCGAAGCCCGAATCGTGTGTTCTGGCAGCCACGACGGAGGCCGCAACCAAACGTGGTAATCCTCATTTAGATACGCCGTCGGCGAAGACCTCAAGAGCCTGCACTTGCGAACCGCCGCCCCGAACTGTTCGCTCGTGAATGCTCCGCGCGCAACGCGGGCGGCCCATTCAACGCAAACAGGATCGAACGCTCGTCCACCGCGGCGCGGGTCTGCCTGCCACTCCTGCTTTGCGGGTGGCAGTCTCGCAATGAGCTCTTCATTCGTCCACCTGGTGTAGTCGGGCGCTGGCGCAGTCGCCTCGGATGCCGAGGGCGAAGGCTGCATGGACGCCGCCGTAGGTCGAGCAGACTCTTGAGCGAGGGCGACGGAAGCCGAGAACAACAACAGCCACGCGTATTTCATATCGACTCCAATGCGGTCGCTCAACCGCAGGCAAGGATTCAGCGTACACGTCCCTTGCATTCTCACCACATCTAATTTCTCTTCCGCATCGGCCAATTTGCCGGGCGTCGCAGGCCCGGACACAATGTCGTACTGGCGTGCGCGATTCCGGTTTCACCCAACTCCCGCGAGCCACGCTCCCACCACCTTTGCAAAGGCTTCCGGCCGCTCCAACGGCGGCAAGTGTCCCGCTCCCGCAATCACCTCAAACTTCGCACCCGGAATGCCCGCCGCCATCGCGCGCATGTCGTCGGGGGTTGTCCCGGCATCTTCGGCGCCGCACACGGCGAGGACCGGGACTTTCACGCTCGCCAGGTGAGGCCGCGCGTCCGGGCGGCTGGCCAGTGCGCGACTGGCGGCGGCCACGCCCGCAACGTCGGATGCATTCATCATCGCCAACACTTCAGCCCGCAGCGCGGGAGACGCGCTCTTGGCCAGCACGTTCCCGATCATCAGTTCCGCCACGGCGTTCGCACCTTGCGTCTCCGCCAGCGTCGCGCGGCTTTCGCGTGTCACCTTGCCCTCATCGGTTTCCGGCGTCGCGCGGGTGTCACACAGAATGAGCCCCGCCACGCGCTGCGGATACAGGCGGCTCATCTCCATCGCGATCATCCCGCCCATCGAGCTGCCGCAGACGATCACGCGGGGAACCCCGCACGCCGCGAGCACCCCCGCCATGTCGCTGGCGTGGGTGCTCATGCTGGTTCCGACGAGCATCGCGCCGGGCGTCACACTTTGCCCCAACCCGCGAAGGTCTGGCACGATGGCCTGAACGCTTCCCGCTAGAAACCGCACGCATTCACGCCACATTTCGCCCGACAGCGGAAACGCGTGAATGAAAAGCACAGGTGCCGCGGTGCTGGGGCCAAACCGCTGCACCCGCAGACGCGCGCCCGGCACCACCTCGACGCTCATCTCCTCGCTCACGCCTCACCCCCTCACCCCGCCACGCTTTCACTCGCTCACTTCTGCTGCCCGCGCTCCGCGTGCTCCAAGGCCACCAGCGCGTAGGCCGTGATCAGCACCGGATCACCCTCCAGCCAGCGCCCGTCCAGCGAGCGGAAGCTGCCGTCGGGCTCCTGCAACGTGGCAAGCTGGTTGACGAGATCGTCGGCCCAGCGGCGGTTGACGGTCGTATCGCCGCTCACCACCTGAATCGTCGGCAGCCCGCGCGCATGCAGGGCCTTGGCGAACATCACGTACGAGTAGTACAGACCATCACTGCCCACGCCGGGGTTTTCGGTCAGCGTGTAGTTGCGGCTCAGCCAATCGACGGCCGCCAGCACGCGCGGGTCGTTGGGCTTCAACCCCGCGTACAGATAGCTCTTGAGGCCCGCGTAGGTCATGGAGCCATACGCGCGGTGACGGACGAGGCCGGCGGAGTGCGCGAGGGCCGTCCCCTCCACTTCGCCCGCGATGTCATCCCCCATCGCCGCCTTCACCACCTCGGCCAGGCGCTTGGGCGACGCGTTGGCCCGCACTTCAAACTCGTGGGCGGTTTTGCCATCGCTCGTGGGGCCCATGAGCAGCGTCATCGTGGTGGGCACAAAGCCGTGGCCAAGGTCATACGTTGCGTCAATCGACTTGCGGATGCGCCCGAAGACTTCGTCCTTGGCGAGCTTCAGCGGCTTGCCGTCTTTGCCCGTGCCCAGCGAGAACTTCACGCTCGCGCCGGGCAGGCCGTCCATGCTCTCCATGACCTCGCCGCCGTTGCTCTGGCCGATGCCCGCCTGCTCGCCGCTGGGTCCGGTTGCGTAGATGAACCCGCCCTGCGTGCTGCCTTTGGCGTACGCGAGGTCGTTCACCAGCGTGCCATCGGGAGTCTTTTCCAGCATCTGGCAGCGCTGCAGGAAGATCAGCGCCCGCTGGAAGGCCGGGTCGCTCTCCGGCACGCCGCTCACGCGCAGGGCCTCGATGGCGAAGGCGGTGTTGGACATGTCCGGGCGCTGGTGGCGGCCATATCCAAAGCCGCCGTAGAACGGGTCGTCTTTGGTGGTCGGCTTCGCGGCATCATCACCCGGCAGCCGACTTCCCTCCTCCTCGGTGAACTGCAACCCGAGGAGGAACTTCTTGGCCTTGTCGATGGCCGCCTTGGTGGGGGCGTCGGGGTTGGGAATCTTCGCGAGGGCCGCGAGGCTGATGGCGGTGTTGTAGTTCTGCAGGATGCGGTCATAGATGCCCCCGTCGGGCTGCTGCCGGTCGAGCAGGAACTTCTCGCCAGCCAGCACCATGGGGTCGGTGGGCGCGAGCCCGTCGTGCATCAGCATCCCTTGCAGCACCAAGCCGGTGATGGCGGGGAATGTCGGGCCTTTGGGGTTCACGCCCCAGCCGCCGGTGGCCTTGTCTTGTTTGCTTCGCAGAAACTCGATGGCGCGGGCGGCCATCTCGTGAGCGTTGGCGGGCTGGGCAGGCTTGGCGGCGGCAGTCGCCACCGGCGGCTCCGATGACTCCGGCTGCGCCCCCAGCGTGCACACGCACGCACTCCCGGCGACCAGAACCACGGCAGCGACAAAGGCCCGCGACGACCAGAAGGAGTGTGTCATGCCCAGACTGTACCGCGATGCCCGCAGCCAGTCCTTACGAACCCCACGCGCGAGCGTGGTGCCGCACAGGCATCCGACCGTCTCCAACCTCGCACCTCGCCTTGATGGCGAAGATTCCAACACCACTCGTTGCCTGCTCTAACAAACAAGCCTCACGCGTGCGCGTAAGGCTTTGAAAACTCCCGAATCAGTGCGGCCCCACGCTCGCGCGCGGGGTTCGTCGGGTTCACCGCTTATCGCGGCTCAACTGCGCGTACGCGTTGTGATTGTGGATCGACTCGAAGTTCTCGCTGTTGATCTCATACCACGTGATCCGCTCGTCCGCGTCCAGCCCCAGGGCCAGATCACGCACGATGTCCTCCACAAACTTCGGGTTCTCGTACGCGTGCTCAGTCACGTACTTCTCGTCCGGACGCTTCAGCACCGCGAAGACCGGGCAGCTTGCCGCCGCCTCCAGAATCTTGACCAAATCCTCGATCCACAACATCCCTTTGAACCGCACCTTCGCCTCGATGCGGCAGCGCTGGTTGTGGGCGCCGTACTTGGAGATTTCCTTGCTGCACGGGCACAGGCTCGCGGCCGGGGCCGCCACGGTCATGACGAAATCTTCGTCGCCGTTGGCCGTGCAATCGAAGCTCACTTCGTAATCCATCAACCCCGGCTGGCCCGTCACCGGCGCGAGCTTCTTTACAAAGTACGTGAACTTCGCGGAAAAGTGGGCCGTCTCGGCGTTCAACTTGTCGCAGATCGCCCGCGTCAGAAGCGGAATCTTGTCCGGCGTCAGGGGCTCACTGGTATGGTCGTTCAGCACCTCCAGAAAGCGGCTCATGTGCGTGCCCTTCTGGTAGTGCGGCAGCGACACGTACATGTTCACCTTCGCCACCGTCGTCTGCTCGCCCCCGCTGGGCGTCCGCAGCCGGATCGGGTACGTCACATCCTTCACGCCCACCTTGTCGATCGCGACGTTCCGCCGATCCTGCGCGCTCTGCACGTCCGGCATGCCCGCCTTCATCGTCGTTACTTTGGATGACGCCATGGTCTTGGTGGCGGGGCTCGCCTCGCTCGCATTGGTTGCGGTCCGCGTTCCGGGCGTGGCGCGGGGCGCTGGCTTTCG
The DNA here is from genome assembly GCA_041661205.1 of Phycisphaerales bacterium. Classification (GTDB taxonomy): domain Bacteria; phylum Planctomycetota; class Phycisphaerae; order Phycisphaerales; family UBA1924; genus RI-211. The sequence continues at coordinate 2,766 of JBAZUW010000050.1, read as the reverse complement.
GGCCCTTGCACTCGGCCGTTTTGTTGATTGACTGGGCATTCGATCCTCGTGGATGACGACGCGTGTCAGCGCCGCGGGTAGAGATGGAATAAGCGTAAAACGAAGCACACTTCGGAATTCGCGTACGCCGCTCAGTTGGATGCGATCCGCCGATTTCCGTGACAAATCCGCATGTTGCTGTGGGTTTTCAGGATGCCGATCCGAACTCCGCCGCCCGCGCATCGAGCATGGCCCCCGCCCACCCGATGCCGATCGGCGCTCCGATCATCGCGCCCGCCGCCCACTGAAACGACAAGGGTCTCGCCAGGGGCAGCACAGTCCCGCCGTAGACCGCGCTCGTCAGTTGCGCCCCATGCAGCACCTGCGCCAGGATCGGTGAGACTGCCGCCAGCACCAGCATCGCCAGAATCGTCGTCACCGGAGAGAGTGTGGCCCCCGAGTTGCTGGCCGTCAGTTGCCCCGCCACGCCCGCAGCGATCGCCCCGCACAAGACCGCGGCGAATACCTGGCCATGATCCTGACTGGCCGCGACCAGCCACACCACAAATCCGCCCGCCAACACGCCAGCCCCAAGCGCCGCCACCGCCGCCTTAGGAATGCCCACGCCATCCTGGTCGGCCGCGAGCAAGGCCCACCATCCTCCCGCGCGCTTCCGGGGCGGGGAGGCGTCGGCAGGCTGGCGCGCGTTGGAAATCACACTCATGGCCCCCGCCAGCGCCGCGGCACACAGCGTCACCAGCAGCCCCTCAGCCGCCAAGCTCACCAGCGGCACATGCCCCTCGCGCACCAGTTCCGGCAGCGTGCTCACGCCCCACGCGCTCCACGCCAGGATCAACCCCGCGCACATGTACCCGGTGCCCAGCGAAAATGCATAAGCCCCCAAGATACCCACGACCGCCGCGATGAACAGCACCAAGGCCCCCTTGGCAAACCCCAGCACCGGCGAGGCGTTGGCCAGCAGCGTGGTGGCGTGCCCGCCATCCACATCGCGGATCCCCTCGAGCAAGTGCAGGGCCCACGGGCCCAGCGCCAGCCCGCACATCAGAATCAATATCCAGCGCAACAGCGGCTTCATGCCAAATGGTACGCGCCTGATGGGCACAGCCCGCCCCAACGTCGTACGCTGTGACCCATGTCGGGCGATTCGCACACTTCGACACCATCCTCTCCCGCCGCCGCACCTTCGACGCCCATGCCCCGGCTGCACCGCCCGTCCGCGTTCGAGGCGCTCGTCCAGGACCTTGTGTGGCCCATGCTGCTGCGGGCGCCGCGTTTTTCGGTGCGCCCGGCCCGCATCGGCCTGGGGGCCGCCGGTGTGCTGCTCGTGGCCCTGCTGTGGCAACTCCCCGGGCTTTGGCGCACCTTTCCCCGCGCCGGGAGCGTCTTTGAGTCCATCGCCGAGGCGGCTCCCTCGCCCCTCCTTCGCGCGCTCTCGCTCAGCGGCGCCAGCCTTTCCGTCTGGGGTTGGCTCGCGCTGGTCGCCAGCGCGATCATCTTCTCCATCGTCGGCGGCTCCATCGCCCGCTCCGTCGCCACCGAGTTCGCGCTTCGCCAGCGCCTCCCCTGGCCCCAGGCCCTGCGCTTCGGCCTGCTTCGCGCCACGTCGTTCGCGGCCCTCGTGCTTCTCCCCGCCGCGGCGTTCGCACTGGCGTGGGGCTTCATCGCCTTGTTCGGCTGGGCGATGCTCACCTTGCCCGTGCTGCAGGTTCTGGGCGGGGCGCTCTACTTTGTACCGCTTCTCGTCGGCGTCGCCGCGGCCGCTCTCATGGTGGCCCTGGCCTTCGGCCTGCCCATGCTCGCCCCCAGCCTGGCGTGCGAAGGCATCGACGCCATCGACTCTCTGCAACGCACCCTCGCCTACGTCGTCAGCCGCCCCTTCACGCTGCTGCTCCAGCTCGCGCTGGTCGGCGTGCTCGGGGTGGTCCTTGTCGGGCTTGCGAGCAACGTCGCCACCCTCGCTGTCGACGCCACCTTCGCCACCACCACCGCCACCAAACCCGCCGCCGTCGCGCTCGCCGACGCTCCCACCCCCACCTGGTCGCAATCCTCCGCTCGCTCGCTGGTCCGCACCTGGTCGCACCTTCCCGGCCTGCTGGTGGCGGGCCTGGGCGTGAGCTACTTCTTCTCCGGCGGCACGCTGCTCTACCTCTCCATGCGTCACGCCTGCGACGGCCAGGACCCCGAAGAACTCTGGACCAATCTGCCCGGGGAGACATCCGCATGAGCGACGCGGGAACTCGCCAAGTTGGCGAAATCGGGGGCGGCGAAGACGCGCTCCTCGCGGCCATCGCGCTCGCCGGCTGCCTGGCCGAGCTTGGGTGCTGCGAGATCACCCTCTCGCCCAAGGTCGGTCAGCCCAAGGCCCTCATGCCCCGCGTCAGCAATCTGCCCCGCGAGATCATCAACGCCTCACCCTGCGAGCTCGAGTGCGTGCTGCCCCTGGGCCGCCCCACCATCCATGTCTGGTTCGCCGGCGCCATCGCCACCTGGTCCACCGCCGACGAATGGGCGGCGAAAGCACTCAGCAAGATCGACCCGCAGTAGTCTCGGCCTCACTCCCCCACCTCGCACAAGTCCGCCTGCGTCAACACGTCCGGCAGCGTGTCCAGCCGCCTGGCCATTTCGATCTTCCACGCCCCCACCCGCGTCCGGCGCAGCGCCGTGAGCATTCCCCCGCCCCCCAGCGCCTCTCCCAAATCGCGCGCGATGCTGCGGATGTACGTCCCCTTCCCACAGCGCACCCACACCTTTGCGAGGGGCCACGCA
>JBAZUW010000049.1:0-19382 GCA_041661205.1 Phycisphaerales bacterium | reverse complement strand
TCACGCGGGCCTCATGGTCGATCACAGCACGTCCGGCCTCGCGGTCCACCTTCACCTCCTTCACGCCCTCGACGCGGCCCACGGCTCGCTCGATGCTCCCCGCGCATCCGGCACAGTGCATGCCCTCGATCTTTAGAATGGTCTTCATGGCGTGCTCCCAGCGTTCTCGGGGGTCGGGGGGACGGGGGTGGCGGGGGATGGGGGGGGCGGTGCGAGCCGCCCTCCGACCGCGTATTCCAGTTCGATGCGTGCGACCGCGGCCTGTCGCTCAAGCTCGTTGAGCCGCGCGCGAGCGTCGGTGACTTCACGCTGAGCCTCCAGCAGCACCGTCACATCGGCCTGGCCGGACTTGAGTGAGGCTTCCGCGAGCGTGAGGTTCCGCTCCGAGAGCGCCAGCACCGTCGAGCGGTACTGCTCGACCAGCCGCGATGAGCTGTCGAGTTCGACCCATGCGACGCGGGCCTCGCGCACGGCACGCTGCGACACCGCCTCGTAGCTGGCGAAGGCCGCGCGGGCGAGCGACCCGGCCTTGGCGATCTGAGCCTCGTTGGTGTCAAAGATCGGGATCGCCACGTCGACAACCGGGCCGATGGTCTTCTTCCCGTCCACATCCCGCTCGAAGTCTGCCCCCAGCCCGAAGTCCTTCAAGCGACTCCTTTCTTCGACGGACAGGTCCGCCCGCTGGGCTTCGGCGACGGAGCGTGCCGCGGCGACATCCAGCCGCTGCAAGCCCGCGAGCGTGATCGCGGCGGCTTCGTCGAGTGAAAGCGCCGCGGCGAGGGATGTGTCCACCTCGGCGGTCCATTCCGCGTTCTCGCTGGCGAAGCCGATCAGTTCCAGCATCCGGCGGCGGTCCTTGGCGAGGTCGCGGACGACAATGGTCCGCTCGGCGTCTGCCTTGGCGAACTGCTGGCGGGCGCGGTTGACATCCAGCAACGTTCCCTCGCCCCCGCGCACGCGGGCTTCGAGCGAGTCGATGGATTTCTGGATCGTCGCGAGGTTGTGGTCGGCGTGGTGGACTGCCTGTTGACCGAAAGCGATCCGTGTGTGGGTAGTCTTCACCTCCGCGACCAGCCGCAGTGCTTTGTCAGAGATGTCGAGCACGGTCTGGTTGAGCCGGGCATCCGCGGCCTTGATCTTGCCGCCGCGCAGCCAGAGAGCCGTGAACGACTGGACGACCTGCGCCCCGATGAATGAGCCGCCGCTCACGGGGTCAAAGGGGAATCGCAGCGTCAGCCCGACCACGGGATTCGGCAACAGGCCCGCCTGCACGAGGTCGGCCCGTGACGCCGCGATGTGCTCGACCTGCGACCTGATCTCACGGTTGTTCCGGAGCGCCATTGCGAGGGCCTGCTCGACCTTGAGCGGCGTGCGGCCGCCCCACGAGGTCAGCGACGCTTCCCACGGCTCTGTCCACGTCGGCGTCACGCCTGAACGCTCCGCAACGGTCGAGGCAGCGCGTTCAATGTCGGGCTTGGGGTCGAGCGAGGCGCACCCACCAGCGACGGTGAGGAGGACGAGCACGGCGGGCGCGAGCGTGCGACGCATTGGGATCGATCGACGTGGTACGAGGAACATCATGCGGGCAATCTCCAGTCGGGAATCGGCCCGCGCCGCGTCGGCGGGGCGGAGCGGTTGTTGCGATTACTTGTGGTCGTGAGCGGGCGCGTTGCCGTGCCCGGCCTCGGGCGTCGCGGGTGCGGCGGCGTCGGGCTTCTTCTCCGCCCGGCTCGACCAGTGCAGGTGCGCGATCTTCGGCGTGCCGCCCTCGTCCACCACGACGTAGGTCACGGCGGCAAGGTACTTCTTCGTGAGTTCCTTGTGATTTGGGTCGGGCACGGTGAACGAGCCGATCTGCCGCACGATTGAGGTCGTACCGAAGGTCTGCACATCCTCCTTTGTCACGGTCATCACAAAGCCGGGCATCTCCTTGAGTTCCGGCATCAGGTGATGGTCGCGGTAGGTCTCCCACGTCCCCTCATCGCTGGCGTTCTCGCTCACAGTCGCGCGGCCCTTGTCCAGGAAGAGCGCATCGAGGGCCTTGGCGTCGGCCTTCGTACACGCGGCCATGTACGCTCGGGCGATCTTCACCGCCGGGTTGCTGGCGAGCGTGGCGGGGTCGGGCGGGGTGTCCTTCGCGGCGGTCTGCGCCGCGGCCTTCGCCGCCGCCTCGATCGCCGTCACCGCCTCGGGCGCGCTCTTGGCGAGCAGGGCCATTTTGTCCTGGTCGGTCTTCTTGTCCCACTTGCCCTCGCACCCCGCGCAGCAGAACCCGATGGTCACGTCCTTGAAGGGCCGCGTGGGAGACTTGGCATCGACATCCCCGCCCATGACGGGGCAGACCTTGTTGACGGGGTCCGATGTGACGGCGGCGATTGCGCCCCCGGCCAACGCGGCGGGCGCGGGCCGCGGCGCGAGCGCCCCGGCGAGCAGGAACAGGGCGGAGGCGAGCAGAGCGTGAGGACGGTTCATGGCGTGGTCTCCAAAGGATGGTTTCGGGATCGAACGGATGCGGTGCTCCGACGGGAAAGGCGGACAATCGGCCCGCGCCGCTCTCGCGGCGCAGGACGGGGTGTTATCGCGGATGGATCACTTGTGGTCGTGGCCGCCCTCCTTCTTCTCGCCACCGCCGTGCTCGTGCGGCGCGGCCTCACCCTTGCCATCGCCCTTGGCGACGGTGAACGTGAAAGGCACGGTGATGACCTTGCCCATGTGCTTAAACTGGGCCCAGCCCTTGTAGAGGCCCGCGGCCTTGAAGTGGGCCTCGAAGTCCACCTTGGGGCCGCCCTTCATGTCGGTATGGCCCTTCTTGGCGTGGTCGTGGTCGCCCTCAGCGTGCTCGTGCGGGTGGCTGTGCACGAACTCCTTGAGGTCCTGGCTCATGATGACCAGGTGCCCCATCGCGCCCAGGTACGGCGCGAGGTCGTTCACCGGCTTGCCGTCCTTGGCGATCATGTACGACATCGTGGTCGCCGCGCCCGTCTTCACCGGCCCACCCGTGTTGAGCGTGACGGTGTACCCGTCCACGGTCTTGGGCTGGTCGCTGTCGGCCTTGAGCGCAACCGCCGCGGCGGGCGCGCCGTCGACCTTCAACGTCACCGGCACCACCTGCATTCCCACGTCCTTGGGCGTGAAGTCGTTGAAGAGCGTGTACTCGCCGCCCGCCGGGAAGGTCCAGGTGAACGTGAACGTGCCGTCGGGCTGGAGCACCGGGTGCTCGTGGGCGTACCACGAGAGGTCCTTGCTGACCATCAGGAGGTGCAGCGGCTTCTCGTGGACGATCTCGACGGTCTTGACGGCCAGGCCGGTGGGGTCTTTCAGCGTGAACACCAGGTTCACGGGCTTGCCCGCCTCGATCTTGCCCCCGGCCGCGCCCACGGGCTTGACGTCCACGGAGAACTTGTCGGAGGTCTGCTTCTTCAGGTTCATCGAGCAGACCGGGCACTTGCCCGGCTTGTCGTAGGTCTTGGTTCCCTCGCAGTGCATGGGGCAGAAGTACTTCGCGGGAGCGAACGCCGTGAGCGCCTCGGCCTGCTTCTTCATCTCCGCGTACGCGGCCTTGGCAGCGGCGACATCCTTCTTCTCGCCCGCCTCGTGGACGCCGTCGGCGGCTTCGGCCAGCGCCTTGCCCGCCTTGTTGATGTCCTTGATCTGGGCCTTTTCCACGCCCGAGTCCGCCTTGAGCGCGAGCGCCCCCAGCGACTTGGCGAGCGCCCCGATCGCGTCGGACTGCTCGTGGGCCTCGTCCAGTTGGCCCTTGGCGATGAGCCCGTCGAGCGCGGTCATCCGCTCGCCGATCTCCCGCACCGCCGCGGCATAGGAGTCGGCGGCCTTCATCTCGCCGTGCGAGTGGCCGTCGTCCTTGTGCCCGGGCTGGGTCTTGTCCCCCGGCGCAGCCGGCTTGGGATCGTGCGAATGCTGCGCCAGGGCCGCGGGCGCGCCGAGCGTGAACGCCGCCGAGGCGGCGAACAGTGCGAACAGGATGGAACGCTTGATGGTCTTCATATCAGGACTCCTTATCGACCCGCTCGCGCGGGTGTACGGTGATGACTGCGCTCCCGGTCACATGCCGAGAGCTTCTGGAATCGGTTGCAACGTCGAGTGCGTTGCGAGCAAGAATGCCCCGAGAGACTTGGGGATGTCGGTCAGGTTACGTCCCGTCGTTGTATCCCCGCTCACGACCGAGGGCTTCGACTCGACTATTCCTTCCGGCAAGGACGCCAGCCGTTTGCGCAGCCGCCGGACGCCTCGCACCATCGCCACGGCGTCGCGCTCGAGCCGGACCTTGCTGCCGGGCTTGTCCACCCAGATCACCGGCACCTCCTGGACCCGATGGCCGAGACGCCGGGAGAGTTCGATGTGCTCAAGATCGAACTCGTAGCCGCTCGTGATGCTCAGCCCCAAGCCCGGGGCGCACAGCGCCTCGGCCACATCGGCGCGGTAGAGCTTGAAGCCGCACTGGGAATCCCGAACGGTTCGGAACCCGTTGGCCCGTGCCCACGCGCGGAACAGCAGGTGCGAGATGTGCCGCTTGAAGGACTGGCGGACCATGTCGCGCCGCAGGGCGCGAGAGCCGACGACCAGCCCGGCGCCGGTCGCCTCGGCGGCGTCCAGCAGCGTCCGAACCTCCGAGAGCGGAGTCGAGCCGTCGGCATCCATGACCAGCCGGTGCGCGCCGCTCGCGAGCCACAGTCCTGTGCGAATCGCCGATGCCTTGCCGCGATTGACCGCGTGACAAACGAGCGTGGCCGTGTGGAGCGAGCCCGCGGGCGCGGCGCGGAGCATGGCGACGGCGATCGCGCTGGTGCGGTCCGAACTCCCGTCATCCACAAGCATCAGGCAGGTCGGGAACGATTGGTTCCGCAGATAGTCGATCGAGTCCGCCAGCACGCCGGACACGCGGGCCTCCTCGTTGTACATGGGGATGACAACCGAGAGCCGGATCGCCGCGGGGCCGGACTCGGCGTTCGCCCCGGACCACCGCAGAACCTTCACCCGGTCGCCGTGCGTCTGAACCCACTGAGTGGCCGAGGCACACTCCGCATGGGGCAGCGACTCGGGGAGCACGGGACGCGGCGGCAGTTCAACGGCGACCGGACGCGGCAGGGCAAGTACAAACCTGGCGGGGTTGTCAATCATGGTGAACACCTCCGGGGCCGTCGCGGCCCCTCTGGGGTACAACAGCGGAAGCGGAGCGGGCCCGGAGAGCCCCCACGCGCTGCGTGGGGGTACCCATGTCGCGGGCGCCGCGGGCGGACGCATAGAACGTACGGGCGTCCCAGTGAGTGGGACGAGCGTGCGGGCCTTTGGAGCGGAAGTGCATGAAGTTGGGACGGGCGTTCGATTCGTGAGTCCGAACATCCGAGTGAAGTGGCCAGGCGTTCATGCCGATGGAACGTGGGTCCACGCGCTCCGCACGGGTGTGCGAGCAACCCGGACGCACCCGGAGACTCTTCCCATGCCCGAGCAACGCATCCCCCGAGCCGACGGCGACTTCGCCGCGTACGCGAACCACTACTACGAGGCCGTCGAGAAGTTCTACGACGCGCAGGGCTTGGACCCCGCGCTGCTGACCGACCTCAAGAAGGCCCTCGACACCTGGAACGCGGCCTACCCCAAGCACGTCGCGGCCCAGAACGCGGCGGAAGCGGCCCGGCAAACCAAGGACCAGGCCAAGCGGGCGCTCGAAGGGGAGATCAGGCCCGTGACGGCGTTCGTGCAGGGTTTTCCAAAGACCACCGACGCCGACCGCGCCACCATCGGCATCACGATCAAAGACACGGGCGGGACGCCCGTGCCACGGCCCGCCTCGCGCCCGCTCCTGCTCATCGAAAGCGGCAGCCGCCTCACGCACCGCCTGCGCGTGCTGAGTGAGAACACGACTCCCGGCTCGGAGAGCCGGGCTACCCGGAAAGCCCGCCCACGCGGCACGCTCGGCGCCGAGGTCTACATCGCGCTGGTTGCTCCCCGCGAAGCCCCGCCCACCGATATAAGTAGTTACAAGTTCATCCGCACCGTCACCCGCGGCAGCGCCGAAGTCACCTTCCCGTTCGAGCAGGGCGGCCAGAGCGCGGCGTACCTCGTCCGCTGGGTCAGCGCCACCGGCGAGCCGGGGCCGTGGAGCGAGACCGTCACGGCTACAGTTGCCGCGTAGGCCGCAGCCCTTCGCCTCGTCGTACCATTCAGCATGACACAGCCCCATCGGTGGAACACGTGGTGCGCTTTTGGCGTCCTCGGGATGCTCGCGGGGTGCGCCACTCCGACCGTCCAGCCGGTCAGGAACGCCGCCATGAACTCGGCCCACCCCAAGATCGAACTCCTCGGCTTCCCCGATTGCCCCAACACTCCCGCCATGCGCTCCAACCTCAAAGCCGCGCTCGCGTCCATCGGCAACAGCTGGACCTTTGCGGACACCAACCAAGAGAAGTTGCCCGAGAGCGACCTCCGGCGCGGCTACCCAACACCCACGATCCTCGTAAACGACCGCGACCTCTACGGCCTGCCCGCGCCCATCGCGCCGAGCATGGGCTGCCGCATGTACCCCGGCGGCGTGCCAGATGCCAAAGAGATCGCGAGCAAACTGAGGGCAGCGACGCAGAAATAGTTCGAGCATGCCGCAGACTACCGCCGCGCGGCGGGCTCGGATCACGACCGCAACAGAGAACGAGTGGGGGGCGTATGTCATGGCGTGCCCTCCGGCTTTGTCCCGTCGGCTTGGACATCCGTTGAAGTCGGCGGGGTGATGGCGGGCGCGGGGTTTGGAGCCGTCGGCATTGGCGCGGCGTTCGTTGCGCTCACCGCCTTGCCGCCATCCTTCCTGTCTTCCTCTGTGCCCTCGGTGTCTCTGTGGTGAACTGCCTTCTCTTCGCTGGTCGCGTGGCCCTGCTTCTCGACATGCTCTCTCGCCAGTCGCTCGGCGGCTGATTTCCCGAAGCGGTAGAAGATCGCCGGGGTCACGAAGAAGTCCAGCAGCGTGCTGGTGATGAGCCCGCCGAGGATCACGACCGCGACCGGGTACAGGATCTCCTTGCCCGGCTCGCCCTTGCTGAGCACCAGGGGAATGAGGCCCAGCCCCGCCGTGACGGCGGTCATGAGGACCGGGGCGACGCGCTCCTGGCTGCCGCGGATGATGAGTTCCTTGCTCCAGGTCTGCCGCTCCTCGGTCATCAGGTGGATGTAGTGGCTGACCATGAGCACGCCGTTGCGGGTGGCGATGCCGGTGAGCGAGATGAACCCCACCAGCGAAGCCACACTGAAGGGCTCGCGGGTGATCGCCAGCGCCGTCACGCTGCCGATGAGGGCGAAGGGGACGTTGAGCATGATCTGCGCGGCGACCATGCCCGAGCGGTAGTGGGTGTAGAGGATGACGAAAATGGCGACCAGCGAACCGAGACCCAGGATGAGCAGCAGCCGGGTGGATTCCTGCTGCGCCTCGTAGAGCCCTCCATACTGGATCGTGTACCCCTGCGGCAACTGGACATCCGTCGCAATGGACTTCTGAAGGTCCTTGACCGTCGAGCCCAGGTCGCGGCCGCGGACGTTGCACTGCACGACGATGCGGCGGCGGAGGTTCTCCCTCGCCACCTCGTTGGGGCCGAGTTTCTCGACCACCTCGGCCACGTCGCGCACGAGCACGATGGCCCCGGTGGGCGAGACCAGCCGCACGTCCTGCAGGGCGGAGGGGTCGGTGCGGTGGCGGTCGTCGAGTGTCAGCGTGATGTCGAAGGACTTGAGTCCTTCGAGCACCTGGCCGACGACCTTGCCCTTGGTGGCCGTTTCCATCGCGTCGGTGAGCGCTGCGGGCGTGAATCCGACGCGGGCCGCCGCCTCGCGGTTGATGGCGATGTGCAACTGCGGCACGAGAACCTGTTGCTCTACTTGGAGATCGGCGACACCGGGGATTCCCTCCATCGCAGCCTTGGTCTGATCCGCGAGCGTGCGGAGCGTGTTGAGGTCGTCGCCGAAAATCTTGATCGCCACCATCGCCCGCACGCCGGAGAGGAGGTGCTCGATGCGGTGGCTGATGGGCTGGCCGACACCGGCGTTGACGCCGGGGAAGACCGAGAGCTTCTCCTCGATCTGCGCGAAGACCTCTTCACGCGGGCGGATCGCGGCGGGGGCTGGGGGGGTGCGGCCATTGGCGACCGGGTGCTTGTCGGGATGCTTGGCCTCTTCCTTCGTCCACAAGTCCACGTCGATTTCGGAGGAATGCACGCCTTCGGCATGCTCGTCCTGCTCGGCGCGGCCCGTGCGGCGGCCGACGTTCTTCACCTGCGGGATGGAGAGGATGGCTTCCTCGGCCTTGGTGGCGAGCCGGTTAGACTCTTCGAGCGAGACTCCGGGCGGGAGCGCGAATGAGATCGTGGCGGTTCCTTCGTTGAACGGCGGCAGGAACTCCGAGCCGAGCCGCGTCACCATAAACAGCGCGCCCAGGACCAGCACGCCAAGCGTGGCGAGCACCGCGACGGGCCGCGGCATCGAGATCGAGTACGACCGTATCGCCAGACGCTTGCAGACGCGAAGCAAGAGGCCGTCCTTGCCGTGCGTCATCCGCTTGATGCCCGGGAGCAGGTAATACGCCAGCACCGGGGTGATCGTGAGCGCCACCAGCAGCGAAGCGAAGATACTCACGATGTAGGCCGTGGCGAGTGGGGCGAAGAGCCGCCCCTCGATGCCCGGCAGGAAGAACGTCGGTAGGAAGACGAGGTTGACGATGACCGTGCCCAGAATGATCGGGTTGCGGATCTCGCTGGAGGCATCGAAGACAACCTCAACGATGGGCTTGGGAGTAGATGAGCGGCGGTTCTCGCCCAGCCGCCGGTAGACGTTCTCGACATCGACGACCGCGTCGTCCACAAGTTCGCCGATGGCGACAGCCAGCCCGCCCAGCGTCATAGTGTTCACGCTCATGCCGAGCCAGTGGAAGACCATGAACGTCGTGATGATCGAGAGCGGGAGCGCGGTCAGCGTGACGATCGTCGTCCGCACGTTCATCAAGAAAAGGATCAGGATGATGACGACGAGAATCGCGCCGTCCCGGAGTGCCTCGACGACGTTCCCGATCGACGAGTTGATGAAGTGCTCCTGGCGGAACACGTCGGCGTTCACGTCCAGCCCCGCTGTCAGTGCGGGCTTGAGCTGCGCGAGCGTCGCGTCGAGCGCCCGCGTGAGCGTCAGGGTGTCCGCGCCCGGCTGCTTCTGGATCGCCATAATGACGGCGGGCGCGGCGTTCTCCGACCCGTCGCCACGCTTGATTGTCGGGCCGGTCTCGGTGACAGTCGCCACGTCTCGAACAAGCACGGCTCGCGGCGGCGAATCATGATCCCCAGCTCTGTTTGCTACCAACGACGATGCGATGTCGTCCGCCGTGACGACGCGCCCGAGGTTGCGGACGACCAGTTCCTGCGCTCCGCTGACCAGGAATCCACCGCCGGTGTTCTGGTTCGCGGCGGCCAAGGCCTTCTCGACATCCTCAAGGGTGAGGTCGAACAGCCGCAACTTGTCGGGGTCTGCCTGAACCCGGAACTGCTTCAGTTCTCCGCCCATGACCGTCACCTGCGCGATGCCGGGAATGGACAGGATGGCGGGGCGCAGGACGAACTCGGCCTGCGTCCGCACGTCCATCGGACTGAGGGTCTTGCTCGATGCGCTGATCAGGGCGATTTCGCCCATGATGCTCGACGCCGGAGTCATCACCGGAACGATGCCGGGCGGGAGCTTCTCGGTGACGGTGCCAAGTCGCTCGGTGACGACTTGACGGTTGTACTTGGGGTCGGTCCCCCACGAAAACTCGACGTACACAATCGACAGTCCGAGCGCACTGCGGCTGCGGACACGCTCGACACCGGGCGCTCCATTCACGGCGGTCTCGATCGGATATGTGACCTGAGCCTCGACCTCTTCGGGTGCAAGGCCGGGCGCCTCACCGAAGATGGTAACGACGGGGCGGTTGAGGTCGGGCAGAACGTCCGTCGGGGTATTGAACGTGACATAGAGGCCATAGACCGACACCAGCAGCGCGGCGATGAGCACGAGCACGCGGTTGTGGAGTGATGATCGGATGATCCAGTTGAGCAAGGGAGATTCCTTCCTGATCGGGTGCGTGAAAACGCTCGGTCTTTAGTGGGTGTGCCCGTGGCCATCACTGCTCTTGCCCGCCGTTGGGGCGGGCTCAGCAGGCTCCGGCGCTCCCGGCACGAACCCTCGCAACTGCGACACGCTGAAAGCGCCGCTCACCACGATCACGTCCCCCGGCACGAGACCTTGCTTGATCTCGACCACCCGGTCGTCACGAACTCCCGTGGCTATATCGCGCTTCTTGTAGACGACGTCGTCACTCTTCCCCTCCCTTACGAAGACGTACTGAAGGGGACCCTCTTTGACAATGGCCGACGCCGGGATCACCACCGCCGAGTCGTTGGCGGCAATCACGATCGACAGGTCCACGAACTGACCCTGGCGGAGCAACCCCTTCGCGTTCTCCGCGTCAACCAGCACGTGCGCGGTGCGCTTGGTGGCGTCGATCACCGGGCTGACGAAGCGGACTGTTCCTTCCGCGACCACATCGCTTGCCGCGCCGACGCCGCGTCGGATGCGGACCTTGCTGCCGCTTGCAGCAGTGAGGCGGTCGACGAGGCCTTCAGGCAACTCGCCCTCGATCTGGACCCGGGCGAAGTCCCCGATCGTCAGCAGGGGCTGACCGGCTTCGACGCCCTGGCCGACCGCCGCGCTTCGTGTGGTGACCACGCCGTCGATCGGTGCCAGAAAGCGAATCAGGCCCGGCCGAGCGGGGTCGGCGAGCATTTCGACCGCGTGCGGATCGTTCTCGGCGGGGAGTGTTCCCCTGAGGGCCTCCGCTGAAGCGTGTGTGGTTTCGACCTGTTTCCGCAGCGAGACAAGCTCCGCCCGAGCCTGCTCCAAGGCGACCCGGCGAAGGCCGGCGTCGGCCCGCAGCTTGATCGCTTCGGATCTGCGTTGAGTCAGCAGGTTGGCGGAGACGTTTTCGCCCGCACTCGTGAGTCTCTGCACCTCAGCCTCGAGCAGCTCCGCGCCCTGCGTGAGGGCGGGCAGCTCGATCTCAAGCGACTGCACCTGCGACTCAGCCCGCTTCAGCTCAGCGTTCAGCCGCTCGGTTTCTCCTTCCAGCCGGCGGACGTCATAGAGCAGCTTGGCCATTTCCGGCGAATCAACCTCGGCGAGCGTCGCGCCCTTCACAACGAGGTCGCCCGGTTGAACGGCGACAAGGCGGACCACGCCCGCGTAGCGGGGCGAGACGGCAACCAGCGCGTCCGGACGCGCCCTGACCATCCCAGTCAGTCGGACGACATCTTCGACTTGCCCGAAGTCCACCTCGGCGGTGGCAAGGCCAATCGCCGCTGCTGTCGCCTCCGAGACCCTCTTCGGCGCATTCGGATCGAACGTTGCCCCGGCGGGTTTGTTATGCCCTTCGTGGGCGTATACAGGAATCAGGATCGCCGCGGTGACGAGCGCCAGTGCGCCCGTGACCACAGCCGCGCGTGAGCGTGCCATGAGGACCTCCGGTTGGAGTCAGGTCAGTTCAGATGGAATGGGAATGCGAACACCGGCGCAGATGGACTGATGCCGAGAACCGCCGCCGCCTTCCTCGCGCGGAAAATGCGCGGGAACGAGCGGTTGGCACCAAGTCAGAGGGTGTTGCTATACGATGAGCGCGCAATGCAGGCGCAGAAGCGTTGTGGGCGGTCGAACGGCCGTCCACAAACCCCGATCCATCGCGCTGAATGGGCACAATGCCCATGATTCAGCGATCGTTGGGAACAACAGAATCGCCACCAAGACTGGCGAGGGAAACTCCACTGTCTGCTTGGCGATCGTCAGCAGAGTGTTTTGCTTGCCGCAGGTGCAGTCGTCGTCGTCATGGCCGGGGCCGCACGGGGACTGGCCAAGTTCGCTGCCGTCATTATGGGCTGTGGTGGGGGCGGAGTGATGGTCGGAATCGTGGTCGTGGACGGCTCCATCGGAGTGGTGATCGGCAACCGGCTTGGCCGCATCGTGGTGGGTCGCAGCTTCACACGGGACACACGAGCTCAGCAACGATTGGAAGTTGCAGCAGCAAAACGGCACCGCTACCGCGAGCAGCACGGTCACCAGAAGCCGGAATGGACTGTCGCGATGGAGCATACTTCCCTGGAGTATATCGGTGGGCATGGTACGGCGTTGCGGACCACCGGGTTCGATTCTCGCCAGGCGGTTGGTCCGAGGAAGTCACTTCGGGGAAATTTTCCCCCCGCCGGGTGGCTACCCGTCGTGGCGATCGGGCTAAGCGCAACCGAAACGGCCGCCGCACGGATGGACGCCAAGGTGGTCCCATCTGGTTTAGAGCCAGCGACATCTCAGGGGGCCGAAGGCGATCACGGTACGACGAGTGCCGCCAAGGCGTCCCGCTGTCGGCATGACAGCGAAGACCAAGCCGATACGATCTGTCCGAGGATCGGGGCTCGGACAGCAAGCAATCCGCCGAGACGCTCCCAATTCTCGGCTTTGATCGCCTGCAAAGCGTCGATATCTCCTGTAGAATCAGGCACTTCGGGCCCGTGGCGGAACGGCAGACGCAGCGGAGTTAAAATCCGGTGAACCGTTCCAGATACAGGAAGCCCCACGCTATTGACGCACGGATACCGCCTGCACCATTGCCCGGATGCCGACGGTCATGGCCTCAGGCAGCACAACTGGACAGTTGGCGATCCAGGCATCGATTGCACTGACTCGCATTGCTTTGCAGACGGTCGCCCCCGGCTGTTCCGACTCGAAGCTGTCGGAAAGTGCAGCGCATTCTGCAACCTCGGGAGTGAGCTTTCGCGTCTTTCCCGCAGAATCCTTTGGTTGTTGCAGTCCTTCGGGGGGCACTTGAAATCGCCCCTGGGAGCATCCCGGGGGCTTTTTTTTCTTGTGCCGGCGTTGATGAGTGGCCAGCTCCTCCGAGATCGAGCGGCAGTTCACCGGGATTGCTGCCACCATCCGCAACAAAGCCTCACATGTCCGCGTTGTCGCTCTTGTGCGCCAAGCCTACTTGTGAATCAGGTTGCCCTCGCACACGCCGCCCCGCCGCAGGCCCAACCTAGCGCCCTCGCGTACGCTGCCTCCGTCGACAGCACGCCAACTCTGGGGAGGCCCGGACCATGTCCGAACACTTCGACGTGATCATTGTGGGAACGGGCGCCGGGGGGGGCACGCTTGCCCATGAGCTGGCTCGCGCCGGCAGGAAGATTCTGCTTCTGGAGCGTGGCGGCTTTCTTCCCCGCGAGAAGGAAAACTGGGACACCAACGCGGTGTTTCTCAAGAACCGCTACCACACCGAAGAGACCTGGACCGACAAGCACGGCAAGCCTGTGCACCCCGGCACCGGCTACTGGGTTGGGGGCAACACCAAGGTGTACGGAGCCGCGATGTTGCGGCTGCGCGAACGGGACTTTGAGATGCTGCGTCACGAAGGCGGCATGTCGCCCGAGTGGCCGGTGAAGTACGACGTCTTTGAGCCCTACTACTTGCGGGCGGAGCAGATGTACTGCGTGCGGGGCGAAGCGGGGATCGACCCGACCGAGCCGCGACGCAGCGGGCCCTACCCCTTCCCCGCAGTCTCCGACGAACCCCGCATGAAGCAGGTGCGGGCCGACGTGGCGGCTCTCGGCTACAAACCCTTTCCGATGCCGCTTGGTCTGAAACTGAACGAAGCGGACATGCTGCGCAGCGCATGCATCCGTTGCGATACCTGCGACGGCTTCCCGTGTTTGGTGCACGCGAAGGCCGACGCGGAAATCGACGGTGTGCGTCCGGTGATGGAGCTTCCCAATGTCACGCTGCGCACGCACGCGAAGGTGACCCGGGTGCTGACCAACGCTTCGGGAAACGAGGCGACCGGGGTCGAAGCCGAAGTGAGCGACCACAGCGGGGGGAAGCCGCGAGTTGAGAGCTGGACGGCCGATGTGGTGGTGGTGGCGTGCGGGGCGATCAACTCCGCGGCACTCCTGCTCCGCTCCGCCAGCGCTCAGCACCCTGACGGGCTGGCGAACTCGTCGGGATTGGTCGGCCGCAATCTGATGTTCCACAACTCAGACGCGATGCTGTCGATCTCAGCCCAGCCCAACGACGACCATTACATGAAGACCTGGGGGATCAACGATTTCTACTTTGGCGAGCCGGGGTACGACTACCCGATGGGCAGCATTCAGCCGGTGGGATCGTTCAAGGCCGCGATGATGCGGGCCGATGCGCCGCCCCTTACGCCCGGCTTTGCATTGGACATCGCCAGACACCACGCGGTGCCCTGGTGGCTGATGACGGAGGACCTGCCGGATGCCGCCAACCGCGTTCGGCTGGTGGATGGCAACATTCGCCTGGACTACACCCCCAACAACCAGACGTCGTTCAAACGACTGAAGGACCGCTGGGTGTCGGTGCTCAAGCAAGCCGGGCACGCCCATGGGCTGTTCGGGCTCAGCGTGTATCTCAAGAAGGACATTCCGCTGGAGGGCGTGGGCCACCAGAACGGCACGTGCCGCTTCGGCACCGACCCGAAGCAATCGGTGCTGGACCTGCACTGCCAGACGCATGACGTGAAGCACCTGTACGTGGTCGACGGCTCGTTCTTCCCCTCATCGGGTGCGGTGAACCCGTCGTTGACGATCGTCGCGAACGCGATTCGGGTGGCCGACCACCTGCTCGGTCGCTGAGAGGGTCATTTCCCCGACATTCTCGGACGCAAAAATCAAGTGACACCCGGGAACATTGGTTGTTGAGATTGCGTAAAGAAATGCGATACTAATGCTGCGGGTGTGCTCCGGCGACCCTGGGTAAACCAGGACCGCGAGCAGCTCGCGACGACCGCGGGGGCGGCCCCACGGGCGATGTGCCGCGAGCGACGGCTCGCGGGTGTGGAGCCTGGGCAGCGACCTGTACAGCGTCGCGAGTGCCGGGGAAACTCTCGCACGAAGGAGGTGATCCAGTGACGCAAGTTGACTGTACGAAGGGGCTGTGCCGCTAACAGCGGCCGCTCGACGGAGCTCGCCGAATGGCGCAGCCCACGAACAGGAGAAAAGACTCCTACGGCCGCCGTCCCCAAGGGGCGGCGGTTGTTTTTTTTGCCCGCCGATGGCGGGCGACGCCAAGTGAGTCTCATTCGCCAACAATCTGGATTAATGTCGCGCCCCCGAACGCTTTCGGCCGCCTCCGATCCGCCGCAGACCGCGCGTTGTCCGTCGTGCGGCTACTCGCTCGCGCAGATCCAAGCGCTCACCTGCCCGGAGTGCGGCGCGCGATGGACCGAAACCCGCGCGGACCACGAGGCCTCGATGCGGATGTCACCCCGGTCACGAAGAGACTTCGCGGTCGGCGGCGTTGGCTTCCTCGTCGCCGGCTTGACAATCGCCTACTTCACCGGAGTTTTCCCGCCACGCTGGATTTCGTGGATACTCCCGGTTCGGCCGGCACGGGGAGCGGCGTTATTCTGGTGCGGGCTGGGGATGCTGCTGCTGTGCTGGAGTGTCGCGGGAGTTTACCTTCGGCCGGCGATCACAGGCCGCAGATCCGGCGTGGCCGAGGACCTGCATGAGCTGATCAAGCGGGACTGACCACACGGGACAGAGGGGTGTTGATATTCTGCCTCGCGGAGGTGCCCCATGCCCGCAACCACCGTAAAGGAATACCTGGCCGCGTTGCCCGCGGATCGACGAGAAGCCTTAGAGAAGGTTCGCGAGGTGATTCTCGCCAACCTCGACGGCGGGCCCGACGGCAAGAGCGGGTACGAAGAAGGAATTCAGTACGGGATGATCGGCTACTACGTGCCGCACCGCGTTTTTCCGGCGGGGTATCACTGCGACCCCAAGCAGCCCCTGCCCTTTGCCGCTTTGAGCTCGATGAAGAACTACATGGCGTTGCACCTGATGTGCGTGTATGGAAACGAGGAGCACCGGGCGCGGTTCGAGGAGGCGTGGGCGAAGTCCGGCAAGAAGCTGGACATGGGCAAGGCATGCCTGCGCTTCAAGAAGGTGGACGACCTCGCGCTGGACGTGCTGGGGGAGACCATCCGGCGCGTTCCGGCGGACAAGTACATCGCGCATTACACGGCGATCCTGAATGGGCCGAGACCTGACCGCTCCAAGGCCGCCAAGAAGAGCTCCAAGAAGGCTCCGGCTGTGAAAAAGGCCGCAACGCGGGGCATCGCGGCGAAAAGGCCAAAGAGCTCCAAGCCTCGAACAGGCACGGGTCGCGGCAAGGGGTAAAGTTGCCGCGCGGGACAAAGCCCGCCAAGGAGCCGGCGCATGGCATTGTGGGGCGGCAGATTTGAATCCGGTCCGGACGAACTCTTTCGTGCCCTCAACGACTCGCTGCGCTTTGATTTTCGCCTCGCGCTTGAAGACATCGACGGCTCGCGTGGCTGGGCCAAGGCGATTCACGGCGCGGGCGTACTCACCGGTGACGAGCTCGTGGGCCTGACCAACGCGCTCGACGCCCTTCGGGCGCAGGTTGTCGCGAATCCACGATTGCCGCTGGAAGAGCAGACCGAGACGGTGCGCGATGAGGACATTCACTCCTACGTTGAGCGCAAGCTCGTGACCCAGCTCGGGCCCTTGGGCAAGAAGCTCCACACTGGGCGAAGCCGCAACGACCAGGTGGCGACCGACCTGCGAATGTGGACCCGGCGAGCCATCGACACGCGCCTGGCCGAACTGCGCGAGGCCCGGCGCAGCCTGATCGACCTCGCTACCCGCGAAATCGATACCGTGATGAGCGGGTACACGCACATGCAACGCGCCCAGCCCGTGCTCTTGTCGCACTGGGCGCTGGCCTACGAAACCATGCTGGCCCGCGACGCCGCCCGCCTGCGGGACGCCCGCACGCGCGTCAACATCTGCCCGCTGGGCTCGGGGGCCCTCGCCGGCACGGCGTACAAGATCGACCGTCACGCCCTCGCCCGCGATCTTGGCTTTGACTCCCCCACCACCAACAGCCTCGACGCCACCGCCGATCGCGATTTCGTCATCGAGACGCTGGCGGCCATCGCCACCCTGGGCGTGCATCTCTCGCGATTGGGCGAAGACCTGATTCTGTTCGGGACGCAAGAGTTCGCGTTAGTCGAGTTTGACGACGCGGTCAGCAGCGGATCGTCGTTGATGCCGCAGAAGAAGAACCCGGATTCGGCTGAGTTGCTGCGCGGCAAGTCCGGGCGCGTCATCGGCTCGCTCGTATCGATGCTCACCAGCATGAAGGGCCTGCCCCTCGCGTACAATAAAGACCTGCAGGAAGACAAAGAGCCGCTTTTCGACGCCATGGATCAGGCGAGCATGTGCCTGCGAGTGGTGCCCAAGATTCTGGACACGCTGAAGGTGAATCGCGCCCGCTGCGAAGCCGCGGCCAAAGGCGGCTACAGCAACGCAACAGACCTTGCCGACTATCTCGTCGCCCAAGGCGTGCCGTTTCGCGAAGCCCACGAGCAGGCCGGGAAGGCGGTGCGTCTGGCGCTCGCCCGTCACGTGGCCCTTGACGACCTGCCTCTGGCGGAACTGCGAACTGTGGCCCCAAAGTGCGAGGCGGATGTCTTCCCGCGACTGAGCCTGAGCGTGGGCTTGGCATCTCGAAATGTCTTTGGCGGCACCGGCCCGAAGGTGGTTCGCGAGGCTCTGGCCGCGGCCAAGGCGTTCCTTGAATAATCCCGCCGGGTTTGTCGGACCTGCCTTGGGCCCCTAGACTTGTGGGCAGGGAAGTGTTTGGCGGGTCTGTGCGCGACCTTGGCTCCCGATGAGCAGGCGCGGTTTTGGAGATGTACATGACGTACGGAGTTGACAACGTGGTTGACACCTATGGCCGGTAACTCGTCCAGCCTGGTGAGCGTGCCCGCCACGCTCCATCAGTGCCGGATGGCGTTCCGGTGCGGAGCCTTCGAGATGTCGTAACACTCGAACCACTGCACCGGCGGCGAGCCCTCAGGGCCCGCCACACGCCGGACCGGAATCGCCCCGAATTTTCGGGGCGCGTGGTGTCGGCCACGAGCGGCGAGTGCTGTTCGTGGCTGCGGTGTTTTTGGGGGTTGGTGTAGATCGCATCGGATTGGATCGGGTCGGCCTGATCAAGTCGGAATGACGGTTTGGACAGGGATGGCGACGGTTTGAAGGCTAGAAAAACTCAGTAACTCAACAACTCGAGAGCGGCGGCGGGGCACAGCCCCGAGTGTGCCGCGGGAAGGAACGAACGAATGAACCCACAGGAAATGCTCAGAATCCTCGACTCGATCGCGCGTGATCGGAACATCGACCGCTCGATTTTGGTGCGCGACCTGGAGACCGCAATGGTTTCGGCCGCCCGGAAGTTCTTCAACACACTCGACACCGAAGAGTTCGCCTGCAAGCTGGACCCCCTCACCGGCGAGTTCAGCCTCACGCGCCACGGCGAGCCGATGGAAATGCCCCCGGCCCAGTTCGGGCGCATCGCGGCGCAGACCTTCAAGCAGGTCATGATCCAGAAGTTCCGCGACGATGAACGAAGCAGCATCTTCGAGGATTTCAGCAAGCGGATGGGCGAGATCGTCACGGGGGTGGCCCAGCGTTACGAGGGCGGGGCGTTGGTGGTCACGGTCGATCGCGCCGAGGGCTTTATGCCCCGCAGCGAGCAGATTCCCGGGGAGCAGTTCAGCCCGGGCGACCGGGTCCGCTGCCTGATTCTGGACGTTCGCGACGCGGGCAGCCAGGTCAAGATCGTGCTGAGCCGCGCCCACCCGGACTTCATCAAGAAGCTCTTCGAGGTCGAGGTTCCCGAGGTTGCCGAACGCATCATCGAGATCAAGGCGATGGCCCGCGAGGCCGGCTATCGCACCAAGATCGCGGTGGCGAGCATCGACAGCAAGGTGGACGCGGTGGGCGCGTGCGTCGGCGTGCGCGGAAGCCGCATCAAGAACATCGTGGACGAGCTCAACGGCGAGAAGATCGACATCGTGCGCTGGAACGAGAGCAGCCAGATCCTGATCCAGAACGCACTGAAGCCCGCGGAGGTTTCCGAGACCAGCCTGTGCTTTGAGCTGGGGCGCGCCACCGTGGTGGTGCGCGACGACCAGCTCAGCCTGGCGATCGGCAAGAAGGGGCAGAACGTGCGTCTGGCCGCCCGCCTCACCGGCTGGGACGTGGACATCCTGACCCCCGAGGAGTTCACCAAGGGCTTGGCCACGATGTACGACACCGTCAAAGCCATCGAGGGGATGACCGAGCAAATGGCCGACAAGCTCGCCGCCCTCGGCATGGTCAGCGTCTTCGACGTCGAGGAAGTCGGTGCCGAAGCCCTTACCAACGAGCTGGGCATCACCGAGGAACTCGCCGGCATCGTCGTCGAGACGTGTTCGGTCAAGGCCAAAGAGGTCG
>JBAZUW010000048.1:0-19453 GCA_041661205.1 Phycisphaerales bacterium | reverse complement strand
CTGCCGGCTTTGCCGGGGCCGGGTGGGGCAACTCCGGAAATGCGGTCTTGCTGGTCAGCAGAGAGTCGGGGGCGGGCTTGGGTTCGGGTGGTGGGGGCGACGGTGGTGGGGGCGTGAGCTTGGCTTCCACGGGGGCAGCAGGCGGTGTGAGGGGCGCGAGGGTGAGCTGGGTCGCGGGGGCATCCACCAGCTGCGGGCGCGGGGCCGCGAGGCGAATCTGCACGAGCAGCACCGCCAGTCCGGCGTGGACGACCGCCGACCCCACGCACGCGGCGATGAGGGCCGCCCTGGCGGAAATCCGCCAGCGGGGGCGGGCGGGGTTGTTGGGGGTTTCGCGTCGCACCAGTGAACCTTATGGGGTGGAGGCAAAGGGGTCGCTCTGCATTCTGAAGCCGGACCTGAGTCCGCGAAGGTCCGTGTGGCACGCGCTGCACGACCGGCTCACGCCGCCGGCTTGGGCGGGGGCGCGGGCCGCGGGGGTGGTGGCTTGCTGGGGCCAAAGAGCACTGAATCCACCGAGAGTGCCCCGGCACCCAAGAGCATGACGCTGAGGGCCGCCATGAGCAGCATCAGGGGCCACAGCACACCCACGTACGACGTGTCGCCTCCGGCGTACAGGTCGTAGTTGGGCAGAAATCCCCAGCGGGTGTTGCCGCTTTGCAGTGCCGGGCCAATCTGGGCCAGCCACAGCGCCCCGACCATGGTGCCCGATACAAAGAACGCACTGAGCCTGGCCAAAAAGCCCAAAATCAGAAACGACCCGCCAACCAGCTCCGACAACCCCGCGGTCCACGCGAAGTAGATCGGCAGGCGGCCATCCGCCAGCTTGACCGGCCACAACGCCATGCCGGGCGAGCCGTCCGCCTTATCAGCCGGGTGGGCGGCCCTGTACACGCTCAGCGCGATCATGTTCACCCGCAGCGTGTTGACGGGGCTGGGGAAATCCGAAGCCAAGAAGCTCTTGGGAGCGGTTTGGGAGAAGGAGACGGTGGTGAGGGCGGGGGAGCCGGGGGTGGCGGCCGCCGGGGCTGAGACGGGCGGGGCGAGCGTCAGGCCCATGTTGGCGAGGATGGCCGCATCGTCGCCGGAAACCGGGGCGGTTGCGACGAACTTGCCCAAACCCGCCCAGAGAAAGGTGAGCCCAAGGGCCAGGCGGAGCAAAAGCGGGGCGACACGGATGCCAAAGCGGGAGGAAGCCATACGACCTTCTTTCTGAGAAACCGGCGGCCGCTTTCAAGTGTAGAGGCGGGATTTCATTATCGTCACTCGGCCGCCAATGGAACGTAGGATTTCCGGCAAGCGGGCGTGGCGGAATTGGCAGACGCGCGGGACTTAGGATCCCGTGGCCGCAAGGCTGTGCAGGTTCAAGTCCTGTCGCCCGCATTGGGAAGGGAAGAGACGAAGTTCGGAAGAGACGGAGAGACGAAATTCAGGGACAAAACAGACGGTCCCCGACCGCCAGTTCTGATTTAGCAATTTAGCAATTTGAACTTTAGCAATTTGCCCCCAGCATCCCCCATCACGCCGCTGGATGTTCCGCCGGGAGCGGGGGCCATCGTCTTCATGGGTGGCTCCTTCGACCCGGTGCACGTGGGGCACGTTCGATTCGGCACGCTCGCGTGCGGCGAGTTGGACAAGCGCGGGACCGGGCCAACCTGGCTTGCGCTCGCGCCCGCCGCCCGCTCGCCCTTCAAAGCCGCTCGCCCGGCCGCGAGCGACGCCGACCGGGTGCACATGCTGCGGCTCGCGACCGAGGGCCTGCCCAACACGCGGGTGTGGACCGACGAGCTGGACCGCGCGGCGGCGGGCGAACCCAGCTACACCATCGACACGTTGCGCCGGGCGCGGCAATGGCTCGACATGCATGGCAACGCGGGCACGAAATTGCATCTGCTGATCGGTGCCGACCAGGCCGCGGCCTTCCACCGCTGGCGCGAGGCACCGGAAATCCTCAAACTCGCGTCGCCGTTGGTGGTCGGACGCGAAAGCGTGAATTTGGAGCGTGAACTCGCCGGGCACTGGGACGAAGCGACAATGAAGGTGTGGTGTGCGGGGTTGCTGCAAATCCCCGAGCTACCGATCAGCTCCACCATGGTGCGTGAAGCCATCGCCGCCGGCGACTACGAACGTGCGCGCCCCTGGCTGCACCCATTAGTACTCGACTACATCCGCGAGCGTCACTTGTATCACGCGTGACGTGCCACTGGCCTTGCCGTGCCACTGACCTTTTCACGCTCTGGTGAAAAGGTCAGTGCCGAACGGCGCACGCCACGCCGCACTGACCCCGAAGACGGGGTCAGTAGCACATTACCCTGGCCGCTTGGTGTGCCAGTCGGTGGCGCGCTCAAACCGCCGCGCGATCGACAGCAGGCGCGGCTCATCAAACGCCCGCCCTACCAGTTGCACCCCTACCGGCAGCATGCGCCCATCCACCTCGGCCAGCCCCGCAGGCATGCTGAGCCCCGGCAGCCCGGCCAGGTTCACCGTTACCGTGTAGACGTCTTCCAGATACATCGCGATCGGGTCGCCGGTCTTCTCGCCGATGCGAAACGCCGGGCCGGGCGTCGAGGGCATCAGGATCGCATCGCACGCCTCGAAGGCGCGCTCAAAGTCCCCCAGCAGCCGGCGGCGAACCTTGAGCGCCGTGTTGTAGTACGCGTCGTAGTAGCCGCTGCTGAGCACATGCGTGCCCAGCATGATGCGCCGCTTGACCTCCGCCCCGAACCCCTCGCCGCGGCTGCGGGCGTAGAGCTCTTCCAGCCCCTCGCCGGGGGCCAGCGTCGCACGCCGCCCAAACCGCACGCCATCAAGCCGCGCGAGGTTGCTGCTCGCCTCCGCAGGCGCCACGATGTAGTACGCCGCGATGCCGTGATCGATCAGCGGCAAGTCCACCTCGACCACTCTTGCGCCCAGCTTGACGTACTGAGCGATCGTGCTCTCCAAAGCCGCGGCCACCCCAGGATGGTTCGCCCCGCTGCGCCCCTGCCTTACGACGCCGATTCTCAAAGGCTCGCGGTCGTGCGGATCCATCTGGGCTAGACGTGGCGAATCGTGGCGCGACGTCGTGCCGTCCAGCGGGTCTTTGCCGCCCATGATCTCCAGCGCGAGGGCGGCGTCGCCAGCGTTGCGGGTGATCGGTCCGATCTGGTCCAGCGAACTGGCGAACGCGACCAGGCCGTAGCGCGACACGCGCCCATAGGTGGGCTTGAGGCCAAACACGCCGCAGAACGCCGCGGGCTGGCGGATGCTGCCCCCCGTGTCGCTGCCCAAGGCCAGCGGCACCAGCCCGGCGGCCACCGCGGCCGCGCTGCCACCGGAGCTACCCCCCGGCACACGCCCCACATCCCACGGGTTGCGCGTCGCGCCGAAAATCGAGTGCTCGGTGGATGAGCCCATCGCGAACTCATCGAGGTTGGTCTTGCCGACGATGATCGCTCCGGCGTCGATGAGGCGCTGCACAGCAGTGGAAGTGAACGGCGAGGCGTAGTGCTCCAGAATCCGCGAGGCGCAGGTGGTGAAGCCCGCGTAGCCCAGTCCGTCGCCGGGCGTGGCGAAATCAGGCCCGGTGCACATGTTGTCTTTGATGGCGATGGGCACGCCGGCCAGGGCGGGGGTTTCGCCCGCGGCCACCCGCGCGTCAACGCGCGCCGCGTTCTCCAATGCGGCTTTCGCGCAGACCTGCGTGAAGGCGTTGATGCGCCCGTTCTCGCGTTCGATGGCCGCGAGCGAAGCCTTGGTGACCTCAACGGCGCTCAGGCGCCTGGCGAGGACCGCGTCGCGAATCTCGATGATGCTTTGGGGGGTTTGGCTCATCTCAGGCGCCCCCGCCTTCGTCGAGCACTTTGGGGATGGCGAGGAATCGATCTTGCATCGCCGGGGCCATCTTCGCAAGCGCCTCCACGGGCAACATGCGCCCGGGCTCATCCAGCTCACCCCGCCGAATCGCCCCCGACACACCTGCCAAGGGTTCCACACCGTGGAGATCAAGCTCGCGCAGCCGCTCGACGTAGCCGATCACCGCCGAAAGCTCCAACTGGGCTTTGGCGAGTTCGGCATCGGTCAGCGCCAGCCGCGCCAGCCGCGCGATTTTTCGGGTTTGGTCGAGCGATATCCCATGCGGGGCCGCGGCGTTGGTTGGCTCCTGGCTCATGTTCGCAGTGTACGTGGCGTCACGAGCCCGACGCGCAAGAAGATGATGCGTGAATCGACGCGATGGTGTTGACGCACCTTCTTGCTTTGGCGTGTCTTGCAGGCCGAAGGCCTGTCACACCAGTAGCCGGGGGTGAAGCGCAGCGCCACCCCCGGAAACACGTCCGTATTTCACGCAGTCCGAAGGACTGCTCCCGAGCTACGCCGACCCCTTCAGGGTCGAAGGAATTGGGGGCTGTTTCCGGGGGTGGCGCTCGGAAGCCTCGCTTCACCCCCGGCTACTGGCGATCAGGCCTTCGGCCTGAAGTCCCGCACCGCCTTTGCAAGCGAGGGTCGCTGCGATGCGCGTTCACGTGGGTGACCCTCGCTTGCGCGTCGGGCTCGAACCTACTTCACCGGCTTTTCCCACTGGCTCGCCGGGTCCTTCTCCAGCATCCGGGCGGCCGACACCACGCACGAGGCACAGATCACCGGGCCGCCGTCCACGATCGGACTCTGCCAGTGCGGGGCGTCGCGATGCAGCAGGCACAGCGTGCAGTTGATGTGCTCGGGCACCTTGGTCCCCCCTTCACCCAGCTCGGTGGCGCGATACGCCCGCGTCAGGCAGTCGGAACAGATCAGGCTGCCTTTGTGCCCTTCGACAAAGGGATTTTCCTCGGTCCACGTGGCGAGGCAGAAGTCGCAGAGAAAATCGAGGGCCGTCATGTTCTCGGGGTCGCAGCCTGGGCGATGCATGTGTGCTCCGTGGTATTCGTACGTCGGCTCTCCGAGCCGACGCTTTGATTTTTCCCAAGAATGTCGGCTCGGAGAGCCGACCTTCCTGGCCTACCGAAGCAACTGATGCCTCGCCAACTGCTGATACACCCCGCAGCGTTCCAACAGCTGCTCGTGCGTGCCGATGTCCACCACTTTGCCTGCATCCAGCACCACGATCCGGTCGCAGTTCTGCACCGTGCTGAGCCGGTGGGCCACGATCAGGCACGTGCGCCCCTTGCAGAACTCGGTCAGCGCCGCCCCGATCTGCGACTCGCTCTCCGCGTCGATCATGCTGGTCGCTTCGTCCAAAATCAAAATCGCCGGGTCGCGCATCATCGCGCGGGCGATCGCCAGCCGCTGCCGCTGCCCGCCCGACAAGCTCTGCCCCTGCTCGGCCACGCTCGTATCAAAGCCCTGCGGCATCCGCGTCACAAACTCCGCCGCCCGCGCCCGGCTGGCCGCCTGCTCGATCGTCGCCCGCGTGGCGCTGGGGTTGCCATACGCGATGTTCTCCGCCACCGTCGCGCGAAACAACACCGTCTCCTGGGTCACGACGCCAATCTGGGCCCGCAGGCTGCGCACCGAGACTTCGCGGATGTCCTGTCCGTCGATGAGCACGCTGCCGGCATCGGGATCAAATAGCCGCGGCACCAGGCTCAGCAGCGTTGTTTTTCCAGAACCGTTCGGCCCGACAAACGCCACCCGCTCGCCGTGCATTACCGTGACATTCACGCCCTGCAGGGCCGGGGCGTTGGCCCCGGCGTAGGTCAGCCCCACGTCGCGGAACTCGATCTGGCGTGCGTGGCGCCCGAGGCGCTTGAGCCCGCGCTCGTGCCCGGGTTCGATCGGGGTGTCCAGCAGTTCGCGCAGGCGAAGGGCCGCCGGCGCGGTGGTCTGGATGTCATTGATGATGCTGGTGAGGGGCTTGAGGGAAGCCCCGGCGACGGCGAGCGCCCCGATGACGCTGATGAAGCTGTCGGCGGAAACCTGGCCATGGATGATCGCGTTGCCCACGCCCAGCACGATGCCGCAGAGCAGGAAGATCGTGAGCATCTCGGTCAGCGGGCTGGCCAGGGCGCGGGCAGTGCGGACCCGGTTGAGTTGCCGCAGCATCTGCTTGTTGATGCGGTGAAAGCGTCCGCCCTCGTAGAGCTCGGTGGTGTGAACTTTGACGACCCGCAGGGCCTGCATGCTTTCGGCCGCCGCGGCATACAGCCCGGACTGGCTCTCCAGCGCGCGCCCGCTGGCCTTCTTGATTTTCTTGCCCAGCTTGCGAATCACCACAAACAGCACCGGCACCACCAGCAGCGTGCCGGCGGTGATGCGGGCATCGAGCCAGAAAGCCGCGATGACCCCCGCGAGTCCCTTGAAGAGCTGCAGCACCGCCTTGCTCACCAGCATGTTGAGGCCCGTGGCCACCTGCGCGCTGTCATTCACCAGGCGGCTGATGATGTCGCTGGGTCCTGCCTTCACGACCGTGCGAAGGGGTGCCCGCACGATGCGCTGAAAGGCCCGGCGCCGCAGCAGCGTCACGGTATTGTTCACCACCGTCAGCGACAGATACGCGTGCAGAAAGTTGGCGACCGACCCGATGACGGTGAGCACGGCCAGGGTGCCCAGAATCCATTCCAGAGCGACAAACGCGCCCCCGGGCAGTGCATCGATCCAGTGCTGGGGTATCTGGATCTTGTTGAACGGCGACATGGTGCCGCGAATCTTCTCATTGAGTTCGGTCGCGAACTCCGGCAGGCCGCTGCCCTTTCCCAAGATGGTGCTGAGCACGGGCTTGGCGCCCAAAAGCCCCACGCCGAGTGTGAGGCTGGAGATGAGCACCATCACCAGCGTCCCCAGCAGCAGGGGCCAGTAGCGGAACATCTGCGCAGCGAAGTACCAGAACGCCCGATCGGCATGATCGCGTTCCCGGCGCGGGGGCGCGGCGGCTTCCTTCGCGGGCATGGCTCCGGACGCGCTGGCGGGAATGGTGGGGCTGGTGGACATCAGAAGCGCAGAAAACCCGCCCGCTCGCGATCCGCATCGCGCCGGGCGGCTTCTGAGAACTCATTGTTGCGCGCTTCCCGCGCCCGCGTCGGTCAATTTCCCGCATTGGCGGCGTTAGGTGCCGCTGCCGCCGGTGGTAAAGATCGAGTCGTTGAAGGGGAACCCGAAGTCGGCCGGGGTACCGGTCGACGAGATGGAGCGGCCCAGCGTCGTGTCGATCCGCGTCAGCTGCACCAACCCCGAAACCGCGGTGGAGCCCGCGTCGTTGGCGGTGGCGAAGACGGTGATGGAGTAGTTGCGGAAGTTGCTGTTGCTGCCGATCTTCCCACGCACCGCGCTGGAGTTGGCGGTGAAGAGGTCGATGCGGTCCTGCGGGGCGAGCGTGCCGGTGAAGGTGTCGATGGCCGTGCCGTCGGAGAAGCTGTAGCGCACCGTGTAGTTGATGCTCACGCCGGCCGCCGAGAAGGGGTTGTAGATGGAGATCCGCTCGACCAGCGTGCCGTCGGTGCGGGCGGGATCGAACGCGCCGTTGGTGAAGTAGGTCTGCGACCCGATGCGGCTGACGAAGGCCGACGAGATTCCGTCGGCGGTCTTGCCGGTGTTCTGGTTGCGGCCCACGTTGTCCGTGCTGGTGTACTGCGCCGTCACCAGCGTCGAGCCGCTGGAATAGGTCGCGGTGAGCTCGGTGTTCTGGGGCAGGCCGCCGACGGTCGAGAGGTCGAAATCAAGGCGGCTGTTAGCGAAGACGATCTGGGTGGAGGAGGTCGAGCCCGAGGTCCCCGCCTGACGGAACTGGAAAATCACCACCGCCGCGACCGTGTTGGGGTTGGCGATGCTGATGATGTTGTCGAAGTTGGGGCGGACGACGACATCCGAGAGTGCCCCCGCCGCCGACCCGCCGCCGGGTGTGCCCGCGACGCTCCAGCCCGGGGTGTATACCCCGCCGGCGGGAACGCCCGGCGCCGGAACGTCAAAGTCGCTCAGGTACGTCACGATGTTCTGCGTGCTGGTGATGCGGACCGACAAGGGGCCTGTGATCACGCTGGCCCGGAACAGATCAAGCCCGCCCCGGCGATAGGCGTCCGTCGTCACGGTGATCGTCTGCGTGGTCGACGAGTTCGTGAATGTCAGCGTCACCGTGGTGGGCTGATCGGAAAGGTTGGTCCACGTGATGAACTCGCGGCTGTTGGCATTGCGTTCCACGCGGGCAAAGTCCCACACGCGAAGATCCGTATTGGAGTAGCCGGCGGGGTTGAAGAAGCCCTCGCTGGTCTCGGCGTTGAAGTCCACCCGGTCGCTGGCGGCCGCGATGGGCAGCGGGTTCGACGTGCCGTTGGGCAGCGCGGTCTGAACGATGATCGAGTAGGGGTTGTTCGAGCGCACCAGGTTCCCGCTGGTGTTGGAACCGTTGGAGAGCGAGAGCAGCGTGGTGGCCCCGGCCGAGATCGTACCCGAGCCGATCACCGTGTCGCGCGTAGTGCTGAACTCGTAGCGGGCGATGATCTGGTACCGGGCGGCCACGCCGTTGGGGTTGTACAGGTTCAGCGACTCGGTGGCCTGCGTGTCCGCGAATCCCTCGGGCATCACCACCTGCTGGCTGAAGAAGCCGTCAAAGCCGCTGGGCTTGATGACCTCCGCCGCGCGGATCTGCACCAGCGACGCCTCGGTGACGGTGCCATTGAAGGCGGAAGTGGTGGGCACTTCGCCAAAGGCGGTGTTGTCCGAACCCTGGAAGGCCGACTGGCTGGTCAGGTCTTGCGAGCCCAGCCCCTGGATGGTCTGAACGACGTTCCAGCCCTGAACCACGCGGCCGAAGACGGCGTAGCCGTTGGAGGCGTCGGTAGGATCAAGGAAGGTGTTGTCCACGTAGTTGATGAACCACTGGTCGGTCGCGGAGTTGATGCTGCTGGTGCGGGCGAAGGCCAGGGTGCGGGCGAGGTTGGACCGGCCGGTCGTCTCACGCACGATGGGCGCGTCGGTCTGAATCACTTCAAAGCCCGTGCCGTTCTTGTAGCGGAAGCCGCCACCTTGCAGCACGAATGGCGAGCCATCCTGGTTGAACGCCGAGCGATGGAAGAACGTGTCGCTGAGGCGACCGCTGTTGACGTAGGTGAGGAAGTTGGTGGTGGAGATCGGGGCGGAGCTGGTGAAGAGCTCGATGTCGATGTCGCCGAAGTTGGTTTCGATGCGCACCACCGCGTTGGAGGAGCTCTCCAGATCGGTCAGCTGGGGCAGCGGCGTGCCGGCGAGCAACGCGCGGGGTTCGAGGGAGTCCAAGGTCTGCTGGCGGGCGCCGCCCACGAGCAACTGCCGCAGGCCGCGACCGGCGGAACGAAAGAGGGCCCCGGGCTGCACACCAAACCGGCTCAGCTTCATCAACATGAGACGCATCTCCTCGTTCGGGGGCTTCGCCCCCGAGTCTTACACACTGCGACCTATCAACCGACCGGGTTTCCGGTCACTTTTTTCGACCGAAGGCCCGGTCACGCGTCTGGCCCGCGAGTCATTCGAGCGAGCCGCCCTGACGGGTGTGCTCGCGAATCATCGCGATGCCGCGGCTGGCCCGAGGGCCCGCCGACAGTCCAGATTCTACCTTATCCGGGGCCCCCACGTCGAGTCCAATCGGGGGTTTTCTGGGTATCACGCATTAACGGCGAGCAAGACCGGGGATTAATCCCGCACGGTCATCCCTCGCCCCATCTTCCTTACGGATACGCCTTCTGCACCTCGGCCCCCGGGTAAAACTTGCGCACCATGGTGCCCCAGTCCATCCCGTTGTCCGCCATGCCCTTGGCGCAGTATTGGCACATGCCCACCCCGTGCCCAAAGCCCCGCCCGCGCACCCGCACGCTGCTGGCCCAGATGTCCACCTCAAAGTCCCCGCTGTTCACTCGGTTCTCCGGTGTGATCGGGGCCAACCCCGGCACTGGCTGGTTGAGGGCAAACCGCAGCTCTTCCGCCGAGAGGCGGTACTTGGTTCCTTCGCTGTCGATCAACTGATACGCATTGGGGCGCTGAGCGTCGTTGCGTTCCAGCACGGTCACCTCGCGCACGCGGGTGATGCGCGACACCGGGTTGTCGTTGTTGGCCTTGCCCCAGGCACGCAGGCGCTTGTTCACGTCCGTGTCGTCGCGGGTCACTTCCCAGCGGTAGAACTTGCTGGACTGGCAGTAAAACTCGCGGGGTTTGCCCTGCAGCGGGGCCGCGAGATTGAACTCGTACCCGGGCTTGACGGGCCACACCTTGGCCGCGGACGCGGGGCGGCCACCACAGGTGCTGGAGTAGTACGCCCGCAGCGGTTTGCCGTCGCTCACGAGCACCAGGCCCCGGGTGGCGCGGATCGCTTCGTTGGGCGCCACGGCGTCGGTGCCCCCCCCGAACATCTGGTCGTTGGTGGTGCTCTCGACGTCCCACTGGCGGGCTTCCGCCAGCGCCCGTGCCCGCTCGTGCAGGGCGTAGGTGCGTGCCGCGACGCCTTGCATCTCGTATGCCTGGCGGGGCCAGGACTTGGGCAACTCATGGGTGAGCACGCCGGGGAGATAGGTTTCGATGGGCATGGTGGCGATGACATCCAGCCGCGATGGGTCGGAGTTCCACTGCGGGCGAATCGTCACAAACCCGGGATAACGCACGCCATTCATCCGCAGCCACGCGACCGACGTACCCGTGCCCTCGGAGGGAGTGATGTCGATATCGATGCCGGGCGGAAAGGTCCGCCGCTGCGTGCCCGAAGCGACGCTGATCCCCTGGCTGGTGGCGGCCAGCTTGATGGGCGTTGCAAACACCTCCGGCTTCACATCCGGATGCCCGCCCCCCGCCACCCGCACCACGACCTTGCCGGGCTGGTCGATCTCGCGGCCGATGACCCCGCCCCCGACCTTCACCCGGATGTCCGGCTCTTTTGGAAAGCTGAACTTCTTGGTGACGGTGGAATCCGGTTGGACGATGCTCTGGACCGACTGGCACGCGACCAGCAGCACCGCGGCCACTGCGATCAGCCCCGCACCCCACCCGGCGGCCGCGGCCCTCCGCGTCGTGTCATATTTATGAACGGCTCCGAACATACCTGGTCCCTTCCGCGATATGCTCTCCCACACAGCACCCTACCGGGGGCGGGCACATTGCTCACTTCCCTCGCAGCACCCGAACAGGACTTTGCCCATGCAGATCGCCGCCCGAGTTCCTCGAAACATCCTTCGTCGCGTGCGCGTGGCCGCCCTGCTCGGAGCCTGCGCGACCAGTTTCATCGGCTGTGCATCGGCGCCGCCTCCACCATCCGTGTTGCCCACGCGGTTCGCCAGCATCCCCACGCGGATTGTCCCCTCGATGGGCATGCACATCGTGGAGCTTCAGTGCCCGACCCCCGGGTATCAGGCAACCCTCACCCGGTCACTGGACGAACACATGGGCAAGGGCGTCTACATCACGATTCGCCAGCCGGACCCGGGCGTCAACTACGCTCAGCGCCTTGTGACCCAACAGGTTGCGACCGACGTGCCAACCACCTTGACGCTGAATGTGTACGCACGCCTCCTGCCGTACGACGCGCCGGCGGATTCTGATGAGCCCTTCTCCATTGCAGGCTCGGAGAAGGGGTCGATCCCCATCCCCACCCCTCCCTGACGCCGAGGTGGCGTCGGCGGCCGGTGGGATAGGCGTCCCAACTGTCCGCGAGTTGGCGTGGTCAACCCCTCAACGCGAGCACCACGATGGAGCACTCTCAACCCGGCTTGGCGCCCAGCAACGGCGAAAACCTCGCGCTGCTTCAACTCACCCACATCAGTGGCCTGGGCCCCACGCTCATTCGGCGGCTCGTTGACAAATTCGGCTCGCCGGCGGCCGCCCTCGCGGAGTCGCCGGCCGCGTGGTCCACCATTAAAGGGATGCGCAAGGAGATCGTGGCCAACCTCGGGGCCATCACCCGCGCCGCCGCGCAGAGCGCTTTGCGTGAGCTGGAGCTGGCCGCGTCCCTTGGGGTTCACGTCACCACCTATTTGGACGCGGATTTCCCGGCGTTGCTCGGGGCGGTGCCAAGCGGGCCTGTGCTCCTCTATGTCCGCGGCACCATCGGCGAGTTGGATCGCTTTCCGGTCGCGATCGTCGGCTCCCGCCAGTGCTCGCAGTACGGGTTGGAGCAGGCACGCCGGTTTGCGGGCAGCCTGGCGGCCGCCGGGCTCACGGTCGTCTCGGGCGGGGCCAAGGGCATTGATGCCGCGGCCCACTCCGCGGCGTTGGTCGCCAAGGGCCGCACCATCGCGGTGATGGGGTGTGGTCTTGCCCACTGCTATCCGGAAGAGCACGCGGATCTGTTTGAGAAGATCGCCGCGAGCGGGGCGCTGGTGAGCGAGCTGCCCCTCGCAACGGCACCGAGCGCCGAGAACTTTCCGATGCGCAACCGCATCATCTCCGGGTTGTCGCTGGGGGTGGTGGTGATCGAGGCGGGGCTCAAGTCCGGGGCGCTGATCACGGCGCAGGTCGCCGCCGAAGATCACGGGCGCGATGTGATGGCCGTCCCGGGACGGGTGGATTCCCCCGCGTCGCGCGGGACGCTGGAACTGCTCAAAGGTGGCGGGGCGATGCTGGTGACCGACCCGGCGGATGTGGTGCACACCCTGGAAGCCGCGGCCCGGCATGTGGTGGGGGGCACCCACGCCGTGCGGTTTGCGCCGGTCGCGGCCGAGACCGACGGCACCGAGTCGGGGGCATCGCTCTTCGCGGTAGCCAAGGCCGCAACCCCGCCCACCGTGCTCGCGACCCCCACGCAGGCGAGGATTCTGGACGCGCTGGCGTCGAAGGCGACCATTGATCAACTGGTTGCGGCGACTGGGTTTGAGAGCCATCGCCTGCGCGCGGAACTCACCATGCTCGAGCTCGCCAAGCGGGTGCGACGCGAGGGGTCGCTCTTCTCCCGAACCGACGGCGCGGGGGGCTGAAAGCCAGGCGACGCCGGGGGCTGCGCGGGAATGTGAGCGAAATCCCTGAAAAACCGGGGAAAAGAAAATCCGAGCGAAGCGCGAACAAACGGGCTTGACGTGCGGTACTTGATATGCTATCGTGAACCGAACAAGTGGAGAGAAAACTGATCGGGTCGAAGGGATTCGCTCGATAGGTTTGGTAGGACGGATGGTGCAGAGTCGGTTGCAGATTTGGTGAAGGGTCGGGCTGTGGAGCAAGGCCGATCGACCCAACGCACGGCGCGCGAGCGCCTCAATGAGCAGGAGCGGGCTGGTAGCCCGCGCACGCTCGAAGCAAAGGTGGGCACATGCTCCTCACGCACATGGCGGTGCTGAGGTTGGGACCCGGCGGGGACTACGTGACCGAGTTCGGCGAGAGCGCCGAGCGGCGGGCACGGCTCGTCAAACGAGAAGGCCGGGACGGCCGCGTGATTGAAGATCGAAGCGGCGACGGTGCGTCGCGCGGGGGTGGCGGCGAGTACCACGTGGCCGAAGCGTCCCGGGGTGATTGGCCGGGTGCGGATTGGACGGGTTCGGATGGTGCGGAAGCCGCAGATGGTGCAGGTTTTCGCGGGCCGGATCAGGCCGGAGCGATTCAGGACGGTCGTGGTGGACTGGCCCTGAACGCTGGGCAACTGGCGGCCGCCGCGGAAGAGCTCGCCCGCCAGGGCACGCGCCTTGGTGCACTGGCCGCGGTATGGCGGCAGTGGCAGGCCTGGGTGACCCAGTGTCTGGCCGGGGTGCTGACGCAGGTGGGGGCCGCGGCTACTGCGACCGGGCAGGCGCTCAAGGCCGGACCGAGTACGCGAGCGACGTTCCAAGCCCTTTGGGGGGAAGAGATTGGGGAAGCGATTGAGGACAGTTCCCACTCCAGCATGTTGGCCCCGGAAGCGTTGGATCGGGCGGCGGGGGTCAAGGCGACCGGCTTCACTGAAACACAACCGGCAGACGGGCCGGGCATTTCGCCCCGCACACGCGCAGAAGTCACAGAAAGGACGGCTCCCTATGAACCTGACACCAAAGCAGTTACGAATCCTCCAGCTGATCCGGGATTGGCGCATCCGCCGGGGCTACTCCCCGACGATGCAAGAGCTCGCGGACGAGATCGGCGTCAGCAAGGTCACGGTCTTCGAGCACGTCGAGGCGCTCATCAAGAAGGGCGCGCTGGTGCGCGAGCCGAACAAGGCACGCTCTTTGTCGATCGCTGACGGCATCGCCGTGCCTGACGAGGCTCGGCCCCTGCGGTTCCCCTTGGTGGGCAAGATCGCCGCAGGCAACCCCATCGAGAAGGTCGCGGAGACCGACGAGGTGGACCTGGCCGACGTGCTGGTAGGCAGCGTGCGCGGGGCGAACTCGACGTTCGCGCTCAAGGTCGAAGGCGACTCGATGCGCGACGAAGGCATTCTCGACGGCGACTACGTGCTGATCGAGCGCACCCAGACCGCCGGCAACGGCGACAAAGTGGTGGCGCTGCTGCCCGACGGCTCGACCACCCTCAAGACCTTCTACCGCGAAGACGACCATATTCGTCTTCAGCCCGCCAACCCGCAGTTCGAGCCCATCCGGGTGAAGTACTGCCAGGTGCAGGGGATCGTCAAGGGCGTCGTTCGCCGGTACGGGCGCTAAGAGCGGCAAAGCGCCGGACTGCGACGCCAAATACGAGCCCGAAGCGCCAAACGATGTGGCGCGGCCTTGTGGGTCGCGCGTGTTGCAGGCACTCTGCTTAGGTGTCTTGCAGACCGAAGGCCTGCTCCCAAGCCACGTCGGCCCATTCAGGGTTGTACGAGCGAAGGGGACTTTCTCCGGGGGTGGCGCTCGAAGACTCGCTTCACCGTCCGGCTACCGGCAGGCCTACGCCCTGCAATCACGCATCACCTGGCCAACAGGGGCTCTGTGGCGTCCTCTCGGAGCAGGTGCGGAAACGCCGCGCCGATGGTGACGTCAGAAGAAGGCATCCAGGCACAAGGCATCGCGGCATCGAGTGGGGGCGACGGTCACAACTCGCC
The DNA here is from genome assembly GCA_041661205.1 of Phycisphaerales bacterium. Lineage (GTDB taxonomy): Bacteria > Planctomycetota > Phycisphaerae > Phycisphaerales > UBA1924 > RI-211. Next base: position 4,590 of record JBAZUW010000048.1, on the reverse strand, counting down.
CGTCGCGAGGACGCTCACGCACCCCGCGCCGGGATCGGCCCGCCGCACTCGGGGCACGAGGCGGCACCCGGCGGCAAGCCGGCCAGCAGGTAGCGGCACTTGGGCATTCGCACCGCTGAAGCCTTCGCCCGGTCCGGCGGCGTCTTAGATGTCGCGGGACACACGCCACGTTCGCGGCGGCAAAGGCGCTGGTAAGCAGGAAGACCAGGTCATGTCCGATCCCCCACCAGACCGTGTTTCCCAGGACAACATTGCCGGTCATCGGGTCCGGGTCGGAAAGGAAACACACGTTGTAGTTCGGAACGTGTGCGGCGTACTTTGCTCTCAGCGTGCGCCGGGCGAAGGTTTCGACGGCCGCGGTTGGCGGGGCCTCGTTCTCGCCAGATACCTCGAAGCGAATCGGAGACCGCGACCACCACGGGGCGATGAGACCGATGTCGACAGTGTCGCTGCCGATGTACACCGCGTACATCCGTTGGGGGGATTCGGCGTAGAGACGGGTGAGCTCATCGGCGCTGTCTTCGTCACTGATAAGGAGGGGCCCTTCGGGAGCGTCATAGATGGAAGCGATCGATTCGCTGCAGTTGCAGTCGCCGCCGGGGGAAGCGGCTCGAACAAAGTTCAGGAGTGCTCCGGCGGGTGTTTCAGGGTGCCGGTCGGCGACAAAGTAGAAGTCGATGCCGCAGAGGAGTGAGAAGGACAATGCGAGCGCAGGCCTGCCGAGCCAGGCGGGCTGCCGGAAGGTGGTCCAAGCTCTGCCAAAGCCTCGCTGCATGAAGGAGTATTCGTGCGTGTGTGCTGTTGGGCATGAACAAAATCGGTTGTGGTCGAAAGCCGCAAAGAAAGACACCACGACGCGTCAGCATCGTGGTGTTGAGGTTGTGTTCTTTGTCAGAACCCGGCGGGGACCGCCGGGCCACCCAAGAGGTCGGCTCGGAGAGCCGACCTACCAGTTACTTCCCGTCCTTGATCGCCGCCTGAGCCGCGGCCAGGCGGGCGATCGGCACGCGGAAGGGCGAGCAGCTCACGTAGTCCATGCCCACGTTGTGGCAGAACCACACGCTCTTGGGGTCGCCCCCGTGCTCGCCGCAGATGCCGATCTTGAGGTCCGGCTTGGTGCTGCGGCCTTTCGTAACGCCCATGTCGATGAGCTGGCCCACGCCGCCGGTGTCGAGAGTTTGGAAGGGGTCGGCGGGCAGCAGCTCGCGCGAGATGTAGTCGGGCAGGAAGGTGCCGATGTCGTCACGCGAGAAGCCGAAGGTCATCTGCGTGAGGTCGTTGGTGCCGAAGCTGAAGAAGTCGGCCTTCTCGGCGATCTCGTCGGCGGTGACCGCCGCCCGGGGGATCTCGATCATGGTGCCGATCTTGATGTCGAGCCGGGGCTTGTAGTCCTCGGTCTCCTTGACCTTGGCGATGCTCTGCTCGACCAGGTCGCGCAGGTACGCCAGTTCCTTCCTGGTGCCCACCAGCGGGATCATGATCTCCGGCATGGCCTTGATGTTGGAGCGCAGGCAATCGATGGTCGCCTCGACGATCGCCCGGACCTGCATGTCCAGGATTTCGGGGTAGGTGACGCACAGGCGACAGCCGCGATGGCCGAGCATGGGGTTGGCCTCGTGCAGAGACGCGACCCGCTGCTTCACCTTCGCCAGCGGAATGCCCATGATCTTGGCGAGTTCGGCCTGCTGGGCCTCCTCGTGGGGCACAAACTCGTGCAAGGGCGGGTCGATCAGGCGGATGGTGACGGGCATCCCCTTCATGGCCTTGAAGAGGCCCATGAAGTCATCACGCTGGAACGGCAAGAGCTTTTCCAGGGCCTTGATGCGGGCTTCCTGGGTTTCGACCAGGATCATCTCGCGCATGGCGCGGATGCGGTCGCCCTCAAAGAACATGTGCTCGGTGCGGCACAGGCCGATGCCTTCAGCCCCGAAGTCACGAGCTCGCTGAGCGTCGGCGGGCGTATCCGCGTTGGTGCGGACGCCGAGCGTGCGGTATTTGTCGCTCCACTTCATGATCTGGGCGAAGTCGCCGGACATGCGGGGCTCGACGGTGGGGACCATGCCGAGCATGACCTCGCCGGTGGAGCCGTCGATGGAGATGATGTCATCGCGGGAGATCTTCTGACCCTTGATGGTCATGGTGCCCTTGGCGAGATCGATCTGCAGTTCGCCCGCGCCCACGACGCAGCACTTGCCCCAGCCGCAGGCGACGACCGCCGCGTGGCTGGTGCGACCACCGGTGCTGGTGAGGATGGCGGCCGCGGAGTGCATGCCCTCGACGTCCTCGGGACTGGTGAACTCGCGGACGAGGATGACCTTTTCGCCCCGGCCGGCACGCTCGACGGCTTCGCCGGCGGTGAAGGCGGGCTTACCAAACGCGGCCCCGGGCGAGGCCGGAATGCCGCGGGTGAGAACCTCGATGTTCTTCTTCTTGGCAGGGTCAAAGCTGGGCAGCAGGAGCTGTGTGAGGTCGGCGGCGGGGATGCGGAGGAGCGCCGTCTTCTCGTCGATCAGGCGCTCCTTCACCATGTCGCAGGCGATGCGCACGGCGGCGAAGCCGTTGCGTTTGCCGGTGCGGGTCTGGAGCATGTAGAGCGTGCCGCGCTCGATGGTGAACTCGATGTCCTGCATGTCCTTGTAGTGCTTCTCGAGCTTGTGCTTGATGTCGATCAGCTGCTGGTAGACCTTCTTGTTCCACTTGGGCATCTGGTCGACGCTCTGGGGCGTGCGGATGCCGGCGACGACATCTTCGCCCTGGGCGTTGATGAGGAACTCGCCGTAGAAGGCGTTCTCGCCCGTGGCGTTGTTGCGGGTGAAGGCGACGCCGGTGCCGGAGTCTTCGCCCATGTTGCCGTAAACCATGGTCTGAACGTTGACGGCGGTGCCGTTGAGCCCGGCGATTCCGGCAATGCGCCGGTAGCTGACAGCGCGGTCGCCGTTCCAGCTCTTGAAGACGGCCTCGATGGCGAGCTCGAGCTGCTTGAAGGGGTTCTGGGGGAAGACTTCGCCCTTGTAGCGCTGGTACACGGCCTTGTAGGCTTCGCACAGTTCGATCATGCCCTGCTCGGGCACCTCGGTGTCGGTGTGGGCCTTGTACTTGGCCTTGATCTTGTCGAAGGCTTCTTCGAAATAGTGGTGGTCGACGCCCATGACCACGTCGCCGAACATCTGAATCAGGCGGCGATAGCTGTCGTAGGCGAAGCGGGCGTTGCCGGTGCTGTTGGCCAGGCCCACCACACTCTGGTCGGTGAGGCCCAGGTTGAGGATGGTGTCCATCATGCCCGGCATGCTGACGGCCGCGCCGGAGCGAACGCTGACGAGCAGCGGGTTGTTGTTGTCGCCGAACTTCTTCTCGGTTTCTTTCTCGATGATGGCGATGTTCTTGTGAACCTCGTTCATGAGGCCGTGGGGCAGGCGCTGGCCGTTGCGGTAGTAGGCGGCACAGGTGTCGGTGGTGATGGTGAAGCCGGGGGGAACGGGCAGGTTGATGCTGGTCATGTCGGCGAGGTTGGCACCCTTGCCGCCGAGGAGGGCCTTCATCTCCGCGCCGCCCTCGGTGCGAGACTTGCCGAAGTAATAGACCATTTTGCCGGGCTTGGCCCGCAGGTTGGGTGCACCGGCGGCCGGGGTCTCACCCTTGCGGGCGACCTTCTTGACGGCCTTCTTGGTGGACTTTCCGGCTTCGTGCTGAATCGAGGGACGCGCCTTCGCGGTGGTCATTGCGCTGCCTTTCCACTTCGTGCTTGCCCGGCGAGGTCGCTGACGGGGAAACTCCCCCGGCCGCGTGCCACACCCAGGTTCGGCGTATGAACGGGTGAAAAACTGTCCGCCCGGGTGGGGCGGGTTCCAAGGGTCTAAGTCTAGGAACCCCGGGGGGGTCTGACGACCTCCGCGGGCCTTTGAGGTGTTGAATTCACGATTCATCGTGCGAGGCGATACGCTTGGGCCACTTGAAAATACAGCGATTAGCGCGCGTGGAGGATGCCGCCGAGGTGTTGGCGAGGTGGCCCGTGGAGTGGCCACTGGCGGCCATGTGCTCGGGCGAAACCGGAGTGCACGGGCGCTGGACGATACTGGCTCGGCCTGGCAAGCGGCTGAGTGAGGCCGCGATGGTGGAGAGGCTTTCAAAGCCTTTAGTGGCAGGCGCTTGTGAGGAGAACTCTCCGCCGTTTGTGGGCGGGATCATCGGGCTTGTGTCGTACGACTTTGGGCGGCGGATTGAGCCCAAAGCGCTGGGGGTAGCGCGACGTGGGGGCGAGGACGCGGGCTGGCCGGAGCTGGTGTGGTTTGCGTGCCGCGATGCGCTGGTGTTTGATCATGCGGAGCGGGTGTGGTGGGGGGTGGGGGAGATTGAGTTTCCCGGGCCAGCGCGGCAGCCCCCGGACGGGTGGCGCGCGGAGGGGTGGCGCTCGGGGATGGGGCGCGAGGCGTACATCGCGGCGGTAACGCGAGCGCTGGAGTACATCCGCGCGGGGGACGTGTATCAGGTCAACCTGGCCCACCGCCTGGCGGGGCGGTTTGAGGGATCACCCCGCGGGCTGTTTGGCGCGATGCTGGCGCACGCGAAGCCGTGGTACGGGGCGTACCTGGA
>JBAZUW010000047.1:0-19774 GCA_041661205.1 Phycisphaerales bacterium | reverse complement strand
GTGCCGGCGGCGTTGGTGGAAGCTTCGCGGACCAGGGCGTTGTTGTTGTTGTCGCTGATGCTCTGTACGGGGCCGGGGACGGTGGTATCGGCGACCCAGAGGAGGATGGGCTGGCCCCAGGCGTCGACGACTTCGGGGATTTGCTGGATGTCCGTCGAAGAGATGCGCTCGCCCCCGTCGGTTCCGTTCTGGGCCTTGTAGTAGTTCTTGCCGAGCACGGGGAAATAGGACTTGCCGCCGGCGCCGATGAGGTCGATGCTGACATTTACCGGATTTGCGCCGGTCGGCGTCACCGCGTAAATCTTGCTGGCGGTATTCGCGGCGTCCGAGGTGACGCCTCCGGCGAGGTCGAGCATCGCGTTCTGCATGGCCGAGAAGCCATTCGTCGCGTTCTGCATGGCTCCCATATCCCGCACGGAGAAGTACCCCGGCAGGCGACTCTTATCCTGCTTGAAGGATGCGACCGCGTTGGTGAACTGGTTGACGAGGCTGCGTGTGGCTTCCACCTTGGCGGCGTTGCGGGCACCGGCGAGGGCGGGCAGCACGATGGAGATGATCAGCACAATGATGCCGATGACAACCACCAGCTCGACAAGGCTGAAGGCGCGACGGGAGTGAGAAGTTGTGCGATTCGGCATGCTTGCTGACATAGTTGGTGCTCCGGCAGCTACCCGAGAGCGCAATGCAAGACCCTAGGTTCGCCCAAGGCCCAACGTTGCCTACCTGTTCGGCGGGCCGCCCGGTTGGGTTCCGGCGGCACGGCGTTCATCCACAAGATTAGCAGATAGGTGGCGCCGTCTACCGAACAATCTCCGGCAATCGGTGAAAAATTGTGCTGAGCTTCAGCGGGGAGGGCGGCGGCGCGGTAAGCGACATGCGGCGGGGCGCGAATGTGGGGAATTTGGATGCCATCTCGCCTTGCGCAATTGAACCTGAACAAATCGCCCCGGATACTTGAGGGATGGAGCTCCGCCACATGGACCTTGCCGAGATTGAACGTGCCGCGGCTGTGCTGCGAGCCGGCGGGTTGGCGTTGCTTCCCTCTGAAACCGTGTACGGTGTTTACGCGGCTGCCTCGGGCAGCGGCGTAGGCGTGGCGGCGCTGAGGGCGCTGAGCCGCGAGCCTGAGGTGAAGGCGCGGACATATCCGTGGACGTGGCACGCGGCCAGCCGCGAACGGGTGGAAGAAGCGCTGCCGCTGAAGAGCCCGCTGCATCGGCGGGTGGCCCGGGTGTTTCTGCCGGGCCCGGTGCGGCTTCATGTCGAGCGGACCGACGAGCAGATCCGCGCCACCCTGGACGCGTTGCGGGTGGCGCCCGGAATCATCGATGGCGAGTTTGTGGAGGCACCCGGGCGGGTGATCTCGGTGCGGGTGCCCGACCATGAGGCGACGCGGGATGTCTTGACGCGGGCGGGCGGGGCGGCGATTGCGGAGTCGGCCGCGAACTTCGGGCTTGGCGATGGACAGGTGATGACGGAAGCCAGCGTGCAAAGGGCCATGGAGATCGGCATCGGGGCGGCGCTGGTGGATCAGCCGGCGCGATTCGGGCGGGCATCGACGGCGATCCGGCTGCTGGCGGGCGGGGGCTATCGCATCATGTCGGTGGGCGCGATTGACGAGCGCGAGGTACGGGCGCGGGTGGAGCGGCGGGTCGTGTTTGTGTGTTCCGGGAATACGTGCCGCAGCCCGGTGGCGGAGGCGATTGCGCGGCATCTGCTGTCGAATCGCCCCCACGCCCCGGGCGAAGCGCCGGTGCCGGTGCGGGTGTCGAGCGCGGGGACGTCGGCGTCAGTGGGGATGGCCATGACCCCCGAATCCGCCGAGGCGCTGACGGAGATGGACATCGACCCCGGGCGGCACACGTCGCGGCAACTTCAGCAGGAGGAACTGGCCGGGGCGGACTTGGTATTCGTGATGACCAAGCAGCATCGGCGGGTGGTGGAGATGATGATGGGGCAGCGCGGCACGCCGATTCAGCTACTCGATCCTGACGGGGCCGACATTGATGACCCTATTGGCGGGCCCTTGCGCCAGTATCGGGAGATGGCGAAAACGGTGCGGCGGGCGATCGAGCGGAGGTTGGCGGAGATCGAAGAAGGAGACCGGCGATGAAGATTGCATTGAGCGCCGACCACCGTGGTTCGGCCAGCGTTCGCCTGCTGCACGAAAAGCTGGTTCGCGAAGGGCACGAGGCGGTGCTGATGGGCGATTGCTCCGGCACGGCGTGCGATTACCCCGAGCGGGCGTGGATCGTCGGCAAGGCGGTGGCGGAGGGGAAGGCCGATGTGGGAATCCTCATCTGCGGGACCGGCATCGGAATGTCGATCGCCGCGAACAAGGTCAAGGGCGTGCGGGCGGCGGTGGTGCACGACGAGATGACGGCCCAGCTCTCCAGAGCGCACAACAACGCCAACGTGATGTGCGTGTCGGCGGATCTGCTCGGGCAGCGGCTGATCGAGACGATCGCGGACGAGTGGCTGAGGACGGAGTTTGAAGGTGGGCGGCATTCGCGACGGATTCGGAAGATCGCCGCGATGGAGCAGGGGATTGACCCGGCGACGGTGAAGGACTGAGCAGGATCGGCGCAGAAAGAGGAAAGTGAAGGACACAGGCCAGAGGCCTGTGCCACGAGGTGGAGTAGGACGGAGTGATGGGTCACGGGCTGGAAGCCCGTGCCGCACATACAAAGGGCCGCATGGCAGTTCGACGCATCATCATCCTGGGTTCGACCGGGTCCATCGGCACTCAAACGCTTGACGTCGTGCAATCGCTCAACGCGGCGCACGCGGATGGGCGGGGCGAGCATCGCTACGAGGTGGTGGGGCTCGCGGCCGGGAGCAATACCGAGCTGTTGCGCGAGCAGGTACGGCGCTTTAGCGTGAAGCACCTGGCGATCGCGGCGGAAGAAATCAGCGCGGGGTGCCGCGGCTGGGTGCAGGAGGCGGGGGCCAGGCTTGGCGTAGATGCCGCCGAGCAACTGGTGCGAGAGGTTGATTGTGACATCGTGGTGAGCGCCATTGTGGGGGTGGCCGGCTTGGCGGCCACGCTGGCGGCGGTCAAGCTCGGGCGCGATGTGGCGCTGGCCAACAAAGAAACACTGGTGGCGGCAGGCGAGCTGGTGGTGCCCGCGGCTATTGCCTCCGGGTCGCGCTTGCTTCCTGTGGATAGCGAGCACGCCGGGGCGTGGCAGGCGCTCGCGTGCGTCGGGTGTGTGGGGCACGCGCCGCGCGACCTCACGCTTGCACCACCCATGAACCTCGACGGGCGAGTGCGAAAACTGACGCTGACCGCCTCGGGCGGGCCGTTCCGCGCTGCGACCAAAGACGACATCGAGAACGCAACGCCCGCGCAGGCCCTCAAGCACCCGACATGGAGCATGGGCAAGAAGGTGACCATCGACAGCGCGAGCCTGATGAACAAGGCGCTGGAGCTGATCGAGGCGCACTGGTTGTTCGGGCTGCCTGCCGAACGCCTTGACGCGATCATCCACCCGCAGAGCTTGGTTCATGCGTTTGTGGAGTACTGCGATGGTTCCGTTTTGGCGCAGCTCGGCGCGGCGGACATGCGCTGCCCGATTCAGGTAGCGATGACCTGGCCGGGCCGGGCGCCGGGGGCGGCGAAACGCCTGGACCCGATGACGCTCACCAAGCTGGACTTCGAACCCCCGGATCACACGCGTTTCCCGGCGCTGCGCCTGGCGTATTGCGTCATGGAAAAGGGTGGCACGGCCGGTGCGATCCTGAACGCGGCGAACGAGGCGGCGGTGAAGTTGTTCCTGCAGCCGGGGTCGACGATGAAGTTCGGGCAGATCGGGCGCTTGGCGGGCGAGGCGCTGGAAGCCGTGCCCAGCAAGCCGCTGACGTGCCTGAAAGATTGCCTGGAGGCGGACGCCATGGGCCGCGAGTTTGTGGCGCGAAAGCTGGGGTTGAGGGCCGCGGTGACGGCGAGGTAGGCCCCGGTTTTACTGGCGGACGCACCAAGCGTGCCAGGCGTGACGCAGGACAACTTCAAAGGCTTTGGCGTAGGCGGGCCCGTCGCAGAGGGGGCTGGCGCGCATCTGGTCGCGCAGGCCGGCGCGGAGGAAAGCGAGGCGTGCGGGGTCGGCCGCGAGGTCGCGAGCGATGGTGATGAACTGCTCGGGCGTGGTGGCGATGCGGTCAGCCTGCCCGCTGGCGGTGAGGAGGCTCGCGCCGACGCGCGAGGCGTGGGTGTCGCCTTTCAGCGTGACAACGGGAACGCCCATCCACATGGCCTCGCAGGTGGTGGTGGTGCCGTGGTAAGGAAAGGCGTCGAGGGCGATGTCGACCTGGTGATAAGCCGCGAGGTGAGCGGCGATGGTGGGCGCAGGGGGCAGGATGTCGACCCGATCGCGCGGGATGCCGGCGGCTTCGAGTGCCGCGAGCACGCGATCGCGGATCTCGGGCTTGTCGAGCGTGTAAGCCTTGAGGACCAGGCGCGAGCCCGGCACCGCGGCCAGCACGCCCGACCAGAGCTCCAGCGTGGCGGGAGAGAGCTTCTTCAGCGCGTTGAACGACCCGAAGCGAATCGGGCCGGGCTCACGGGGCTTGATTTCGGGTGCCTCCGGGGGCGGTGCAAAGCACAGGAAGCACGGCTCCACGCGCAGGGTGAGCTCGGTGGCCAGCCGGGGTTCGCCGGCGGGGTCGGTGATGGCATCGCCCACGCGCCAGTTGATGACACTCAGGCCGGTGGTGTTGGGGTAGCCGATGGCGGTTGCCTGCACGGGGGCGGCGTGGTGGCAGAAAGCCGCGAGGCGGGTGCTGATGGTGTGACCGGTGAGATCAATGGCGATATCGATGCGTTGCTGGCGGCAGAGGAGGGCGAGCTTGGCGTCGCTCAGTTGCCGCACGTCGTGCCACTCGGGCATGTGCTTGCGCAGGCGGGCGGTGGTGGCGTCTTCCTTCGGCACGGCGGAGAAGGCGACGTAGGTCACGCTGTCCCCGGAGTTGGCGACGAGGCTCTCCACAAAGCGGGCGACCGAGTGCTCGCGGAAGTCGGGAGAGACCAGGCCAACCCGCAGGGGGCGGTCCGGTTCGGGCGTGACGTTGAAGCGCACGGGCCCCGCGCCGGCCTGGCGGGCGTCATCGTCCATGAGGGCGCCGAGCACGCGATGGTGTTCGAAGGTTTCAGGCGCGGGCACGCCGACGTAGTTGCACAGCACGGCGAGCTGGTGGCGGATTCGCAGGTGCTGAGGCCAGCGGGCCACGCCCCGGCGGAGCGTGTCGAGCGATTCCGCGACGCGATACGAGTTTTGGAGGGCGGAGGCGTAGAACCCGGCGGCCTCGGGGTTGTCGGGGTTGAGCTGGAGGGACCGGGCGAAGCAGGTGGCCGCGGCTTCGGGGTCTTCGAGTTGCATGAGGGCGGCCCCGCGCCCGTAGTGCAGACTGGGGATCTGGGGGCCGAGCTCGCACCCCTTGGCAAAGGCCTTTTCGGCGTCGGCAAACTTCTGGACGACCATCAGAGTGGCACCCAGCACGTCAAAGTTCGCGGGGTCGGCCTTGAGCTCGGTGGCGCGCTTGGCGAAAAATTCCGCCTGAGGCCCCTGGCCCTGCTGCAGGAGGGCCAGGCCCAGTAGACGATTGGCGTCGGGGTCGCCGGGGTTGGTGCGTAGATGGCGGCGGAGGGCGGGCTCAGCCTGGGCGGGCTGGCCGGACTTGAGCTGGACGGCTGCCCGCATGAGCGTGGAGTGAACTTGTGACATGGGAGAAAACGATAGTCGCTGTTGGCAGAGGCACCCTAGGAAGTGCAAAAAACGGAACGACCCCGACGCCAGAGGCGATCGGGGTCGCGGTGGTGCGGGTGGGTGCGACTTTTAGGCGGCTTTGCGGACCGTGTTCCGGCGGGCGGTGGTGGCGCGGCCGAAGGTGAAGCCGACGACGCTGCTGGTCTTGCGACGGGCCTTGGTGCCGCGGGCGACGACCTTCTTGGCGGTGGTGCGCTTGGTGGCCTTGCGGGCGACGGTCTTGCGGGCCGTCGTCTTGCGGGCGGTGGCCTTGCGGGTGGTGGTGCGCTTGGCGACGCGCTTGGCGACGCGCTTGGTGGTGCGGGCAGCGGTGCGGGTGCGACGAGTAGCGGGCATACTTAGGCTCCTAAATCAGGTCTGGCAGACGCCCCGACAACGTCGCCCGGGCGCCGCGGGTTGCCCCGCAGTTATGCGTCACATCGGCCCGGACTTCCCCCGCCTTCAGCCTTGGTGCAAGATTTTTGAGAATCCGGGCGTTTTTCTAGAGGAGGCTCCCTGCGCGGCCAGGGCGTAAGCCCGGGCGAGGAAAGGTGGGGAGTGGACGACATGAATTGGCCTTTGGTAGGGCAAAAAGGGAGATGGGGGAAGCCGCGGGGAGCGTTTGCACGTCGCAATTGGCGTGCTGGCGGGCGGTTTGGAACGACTTCGAAAGGGCCCTGAACGAGCGGAGCCGAAACGGCGTACCAACAATCCCGTACATCTTGTTGTCAAACGTGGGTGCGCGGGGGGCGATGGTCTCTGGGGAATCTGGCCCGGTTCGCGCGACGAAGTCTCTGGAAGGCGACCGATATCAAGCTCATGCAGGCGACACATGCACAACCGGTGCCGGGCGTTGCTCCCAAGCGGGGCGCTGGCTTTACCTTGATCGAGCTTCTGGTCGTCATCTCCATCATCGTGGTGCTGATTAGCATTCTGCTGCCCGCCTTGGGCAGCTCGCGCGAGGCGGCCCGCAGCGTGAAGTGCCAGGCCAACCTGCACGGCATTGGCCAGGGGCTGGAGATGTACATGTCGCAGGAATCCAAGGGATTGCTGCCCAAGGTGCGACCCCTCAACGACGGCAACAACACCAACGACGCCTCGCTGCTGGACATTCTGGGCAAGTACACCGACGCCGCAGTTCCCTATAAGCAGAATGACGAGACAGAAAACTGGGTGGTGACGGACCCATATCGCTGCCCCTCGGATCGTTCCGGCAGCGACGCCGCCACGCAGTTCAAGCCTTTGTGGCAGGTGAATGGCACCAGCTATGAATACGCGCCCGCGGCCATCATGGTCTTCGCTGAGCTTGCCACCGTGCGAAACGTGCAGGCCGGCGTGAGCAAGGCGTACGAAACGCACTTGCCCACGCTGCCGGTGCTCATCGACGCCGACGACTGGCACAACCCCCGCTTCGCGGCCGACAAGCGGGGCGAAGTCTCGCAGGAGACCCGCTGGCGCCGCAATGGGCTGTATTACGGCGATTGGCATGTCGAGAGCGTGCCGTACCAGTCTCCCGAATCGCAGGCGTCGCTTTTCGCCGACATCGTTCAGTTTGGCGGCGGGCTCGGCGGGTAAGGCTTCTTTGAGTTTCACCTATGCAGACCAACGCTCCCAGCTTGCTCGATGGCCTTGAAGTCGCTCCCGCGGCGGTTCGCCCGAAGGGGCCTTCGCTCGCTGTCCGGATGCGCGCGAAGGTGCGCAACTGGTGGCAACGCCGCACCGCAACGCCGGAGCTGAAGCGCCGCACGATGCGCGGGGTGTGGGCGATCGCCAGCGTCGCCGCGATCGGGTCGGGCGTGGGACTGTACTTTGCGTTGCGCCCGGTGCCCCAGCCGGACTACGCCGCGGACGGGTTGGATGATGTCTTCAACTACACCCTGCTTACGGACGAGTTCAACAAGTTGCCGGTGGAAGAGCGATTGAAGCTGATGGGCCAGTTGGTGCAGCGCCTGCAGTCGATGAGCGGGTCGGACAGCATGCTGCTGTCGGCGTTTGCCGCGGGGATCGCCGGGAGCGCCCGCCAGCAGATCGAGCGGAACATCTCGACGCTGATGGTGGATGTGTGGGACAAGTGGGCGAAGGACTATCCGAAGGTGGATCCGAAGGACCGGGACGCCTTCCTCGAGAAGAGCTTTGTTGATTTCACGAAGATGATGGAAGCGGTGGGGGGTAAGCCCCGGGATGTGAGCGACGAGCAGCGCCTGGCGGAAGTCAAGCGGCAAAGTGCTCGCGACCGTGCGGCACTGCGCAGCGGGAAGGAAGCCCCGCCCCCCGAAGCCATGGCCGGCATGTTCGGCATGATGAAAAATACCGTGGGGGGCTATGCCAACCCGGCCCAGCAGGCGCGGGGGGCCCAGATGATGCGCGACATGGTGCGGCATTTCCGGGGGCAGGACATCGCCACCGGCAAGCCCCTGAGTGGGCCGGGGTGATGTGCCACTGAGCCCGTCCGCGGGCTCGGTGCGGCCGGGGTTGGGACGTTTCGGCACTGACCTCTTCTCAAAGCCGAGGAGGTCAGTGGCACCTATTCGTGCTCACTCACCGCAACGACTTCGATCTTCCCCTCGCGACTCGTCACTTTGAGGATGCGCACCAGCCGCCCTTGGTCGAGGCGAATCGACGCGGGCAGGGCCATGGGGGTGTTGCCTCGCAGGGCTCCCAGCCAATCGTGCATGGGGTTTTTGCTGCGGGCGGATTTGGGCAGGTAGCCGCCGCCACCCCCGAGCACCCACGACGCCGGAATCGGCAGTCGCCCCACCCAGGCCCTTTGGGCGACGAGCCAGAAACTGCCATCGGCTCGGATTTCGGGCGTGAGCTCGGCCCAGACGACGCGGGGTGAATCCTGCCCCGCCAGCACGCCCACCCGGATGCTCCCCTCGACACACGTGACGCGCGGGCGCGAGAGCTCCCCGGGCCACACGAATGATCGGTCCCGGTTGGAAAGCCACTGGGGCAGCCGGTCGTCCAGCCACGCGCACAGGTCGCTCTGCGCGATCGACACCGCCCACGGGCGGCTGCGCCACGCCCCCGCGTGGGGTGGCACGAACGCTGGATCGGGGTCGCGAGCCAGGGTGAGCTGGGTGATGACCGCGTTCTCGAGGGTTTCAGCGCGGGCCTTGGTGCCTGCGCCGGGCTCGGAAGCTCCCCACCATGCGGGGGTGATGCGGGTGAGGAGGCCGGCGAGAAGGAGGAGGGTAACGAAGCCGCAGAGCAGCAACGCCGCGGCCACGCGCACGCGACGCCTCCTCCAGAACATGTGCAGCCGGGGCAACACATCGCCAGCATACGACGCGATACGCTTGGGTCATGAGCGATGTCCCTCCCGGCCCCAAAGCGCTCCAGGCCCCGTGGCGCCTGGAGTATCTTGAAAACCTCGGCAAGAGCGAAAAGACCAGCGGCCCGCCCAAGCCCGGCAGCGGCTCGTTTCTGCGGGACTTCTGGCTCGACCCCGCGCGCGATCAGCCCAACCTGGTGATTTACCGCGACGCCAACGGCATGATTCTGCTGAACCGGTATCCGTACGCCAACGGGCACCTGCTGGTGGCGTTGGGGGAGGCCCGCCCTTCGCTGCTGGACTATGACGAGGCCCAGCGGGCGGGCTTGTGGCGACTGGTGGAGGTGGCGACGGATCTGATGCAGCGGACGCTGGAGCCCCAGGGGATTAACTTTGGGATCAATCAGGGCAGGGCGGCCGGCGCCGGGGTGCCGCAGCATTTGCACGCGCACCTGGTGCCGCGCTGGGGGGGCGATTCGAATTTCATTGATGTAGTGGGGGGGGTGCGGGTGATCCCCGGGGCGCTGGAGGCGATGTGGAGCCGCTATATGGCGGTGGTGCGCCCGGGATGAGGGGCGTCGGGTGGGACGGCGGTCCAGCTGGGTCCGTGCAAGAAGGATTCACCACAGAGGCGCAGAGAAGAAGGCGAGTCAGACAAAGGCAAGAACGAGCGAAGAGAACGCAGAGGTGAAATCTCGGTCCGGCGTGGCCTTCACTCGACCACTTCGCCACTCGACCACTCAGCCACTTCTCCTACGCCACTGCCTTGTTCCGCTTGCTCAGCAGCCCCACGATGTACCCATCATCGGTCTCTTCGCAGCGAACTACGACGCCGGTCTGGCGGGGCCACATGGCCGAGTCGGGCACGAGCGACACGCTGCTGCCGGGCTCGACTTTGACGGGGCTCTTGATGCCGATGCCCGTCCAAGAGGCGTCGATCAAGTCAACGCGAACCAAGGTGCCAAGGCCGAATGAGTTGGAGAAGACCGCCATCCCGCTGCCCGGCATCGGCCGGCGCGGCACGCGCCGACGATCAGATTGCGGGGCCTCGGTCGTCTCTTGATGAAGCGTCACCATGCGTCGGTCTCCAGGCTTGGCGGCAAATGCCGGTCGTTTGGTATCGGACGGGGATGAGCCGCACTTAACTCGCTCGCCATGCCGGTCAATCGCAAACCCGCCTTTTCTTCTCACAAAAGCACAAAAGGCACCCGCTTGGGTGGCGGGTGCCTCGGCAAACTCGGCATTTTGTGCGGCGTTCTCGATGCTTTCGGCCGGACCGATCCGGCTCAATCCTCCGGAATCTCATCCCCCGTCACGATCTCCCGGAACTTTGTCCGGAGTTTGTTCGTAAGCTCGCCTTCGCCGTCGGAGATCTTGGTGTCGTCCACCTGCGGCACCGCGATCACTTCCGCGGCCGTGCCGGTCAGGAAGATCTCGTCGGCACTGAGCAGGAAGTCGAGCTTCATCATGCGTTCCTCGACTTCGATGTCGCACATCGGCGCCAGCTCGTCGATCACGAAGCGGCGGGTGACGCCCTCCAGCAGGCCGCCGGCGAAGCGGTCGTTCTCGCCGCTGACCGGGGGGGGCGTGAAGAGCTTGCCGTCCTTGACGACGAAAAGGTTGTCGCCGGTGCACTCGGTGACCCACCCCTCCTGCGAGAGCATGATGGCCTCGTGGCACCCGGCCTCGATGGCTTCCATCTTGGCGAGGATGTTGTTGAGGTAGTTGAGGCTCTTGATTCGGGGGTCAAGGCACGCCACCGGTGTCTTGGGGCGCTTGGCCACGATCACCCGCATGCCGGTGTTGTAGAACTCCGGGGGGTAGAGGCTGATCTGATCCGCGATGCAGATGACCCCGGGCACCGGGCACTTGCGGGGGTCCAGCCCCAGCGTGCCGTGCCCGCGGGTGATCACCAGGCGGATGTAGCCGTCCTTGATGCTGTTGGCGGCGATGGTGTCGCGCTGAATCTGCACCATGTCCTCCGGCGACACGGGAATGTGCAGGTGCAGCTTGGCGGCACAACGGTACATGCGATCCATGTGGCTGCGGCATTTGAAGATCTTGCCCTGGTAGACGCGGATGCCCTCAAAGACACCATCGCCGTACAGCAGCCCGTGGTCGTACACGCTCACCTTGGCTTCGTTCTTGGGCAACATCTGCCCGTTGACCCACACCAGCGGGGTCGCGGCGATCTGGTTCTCCCCTTGCCATACGTGGCGCAGGGCCAGGCTGGGCAGCTGCTTGGGGGCGGCCTTTGCGGGTCGGGAGGGTTGCTTGGCGCTCGACTTCGCCGAGCCGTTCTTGGCCGCGACCTTCTTTGCGGTGGGCTTGGCGGCCGGCGCCTTGGGCGCAGCCTTTGCGGGGGAACCGCCGGCACGACGGGCGGCGGGGCGATCACTGGTCTTCACGGGCATTAGGTACCTCCAATCTGCAAAACTGTAGCGGCCCGGCGCGGACATTCTCGCGCCAAGGGCCCCGGCCCTTTCAAAACAACAGCCGAACCCCGACTCCGACCGTGAAGTCCAGCTCCGCCCGATGGTCCACCTGCTGGTAGAGCGGCACCTGGGCGAAGAGCTCCACCGCGAAACTGCGACCTTCGTAGAGCAACCCGGGCGAGAATCGCAGGTCGATGTCACCGCTGGTCTCATACAGACCGTTCATTTCCGCGGTCACATACCACGCTCCCTCGGTATCGCTGGCGTAGGTCTCGGGCGCCAAGCGAAATAGGTACGCGGAGTCAAACCTCAAGGCATCGCTCGGCCCCTCACCCCCCAGATTGTTGGACTCGCTTCCCCCGGTGTTCAGGCGAAAGAGAACATCCTGGTTGAAGCCATGGCGGCCCTTGACCCAGGTCGCGGCTACGCCAATCTCGGGATCGAGCGTGGCCCGGTCTTGAAAGGTGGCCGCGACACCTCCCAACGCAACGATGCGGAAGGTGTCAATGCCCGAGGTGTCATCCTGATAGAACCGATACTTGAGCAGGGCACTGGCATCGCGCACAAAGAAGCTTGAGTTGCTCGTGCCGTCGTCGCGGCTCTGCCACGCGTTATCCAGCGATGCGTCGACATCCAGCGACAACGCGCGCGCCAGCCCCACCTGCACCCCTGTCCAGGATTCCTGCAGGTCAAGGTGGGTGCTGCTGCTGGTGGGGTCGCTTCCATAGCGGCTGTAACTCACCCGCTCGCGGACGACCACCGCCCCGGGTGCGGGCATGGTGGCGGCCTGCGTAAAGATGGCCTCTTGAGCGAAGACGGTTCCTGACCATGCGGCGACCGAAGCAGCCGCGATGGTTGCAAATCTGTGCATAAGAAGGCTCCGTTGAGGGTGTAGGGGTTACTGGGGTTGCACTTTGACCAGCGTGAAACCGGCGTCTTCGACCGCTTCGTTCAGCGCGTGGGCCGAAGGGTGCACCGGCCCGGCGAAGGTGACCTTTACCGTGCCGCCCGAGAGGTCGACGTCTGCGCTGCGTACGCCCTTCACCCCGGCGAGTTGCTGGTCGATGTTGCTGGCACACAACGGGCACCCCAGGCCGTTGACAAAGAGCACGGCGCTGTTCGCGGCCAGAGGCTCCGTGCTGTGGACGGCGGCCTTGTCCGCGTTGCTCACCTGATGAACGACGCCAGTTTCCTGCGAGCCGTTGGCCATCAGGTGCGTGGGCTGGGCGGTGCCGCACGCGCCGAGCACGGCCGACATCAGGAAGAGCGCGCTGACAAGGCGGAAAGAGTGGATGCGATTCATGCGAGGATGGTCCTTTCGAGTCGAAGATGCGAGGTGACCAACGCCCGCGACGGTGGCCGAAAAATCGGCCAACTGCACGCGCAGCGTGGTGCGTGAATGGATCGGGGGAAAAAAAGTTGAAACAGGGTGGGATCAGTCGCGCTTCCGGTGCGCGCGCAATATCCCGGCGCTAGGTCAGCCGCGCCTTGGTGATGGCGATGAGCCGCACCCCAGCGGGGCGGTCGGCGGCTTTCGTCATTCGTGCGAGACACCAGTTGGGCGATTCGTCCGGCGGGACCATGTCGCTCACGGTTGAGCCGGCCGCGAACGTGGTGGCCAAAGTCTGAATGACCCGGGCCTCCTGAGGCAGGGGCGTTTCAGAGCGTTGACTGCCGGCGTTCGGACACCCGAACATAGTGCACGCCCCGTTGCCCTCCGATGCTTTGGCTGGAGAAGTGGCCTGCGGCCCGCAGCAGCAGCAGCAGCTTTCGCCGCAGCAACTCGCGGCCCCCTCGGTGGACGCCTCCACGGTCGTCACGATTTCGACATCGTGCTGCGACCGCCCCTGCCCCGTGTCCGCGTGCGCGCACAGGCCAAGCAGGCCCGCAAGCACGAAGATGATGGAAACGGCGCGGTACACGAAGGAAGGCCCTCTCGCAGACGGGAGGCAAGACTTATACCTCAGGGCAGTATAGAGGTATCGCCCGGAGGAGCCCAATGGTTTGGCTCCCGGAACCAAATGCCACTCCAGGCGTGGGCCTGCTGGCAGATCTGATAGGGTACTTTTCGAAAATAGACCGATAATTGGCGTTCACGGCATCAGGTCCCGGGTGGGGCAGACGGGCGGCCCGAAACGCGCAAGGCAACTTCTCAAAACATGAGCGGGTAATGTCAAACACAGAATCTTCATCCGGAGTAGAACACCAGGCAGCCCCGGCATTCGGGGAGCTGCCGCCCCCGGCCCCGCTGGTCGCGCCGGACATTCTGTGCCGCTCGTGCTCGTATGAGTTGAAGGGCATCGCGATCGCCTCGGCCTGCCCGGAGTGCGGCATGCCGGTTTCAGGCTCGCTGCGGGGCGACATGCTGGAGGGGTCCACCCCCCGCTATGTGCAAGGCCTTTGGCTCGGGGCGTTGCTGGCCGAAATCAGTGTGCCCATCATGATGATCGGGTGGTTTCTGGTCATACCGGCTGCGATCGCCCTCGCTGGGAGATCGATTGAGTCGGGTGGCTCGGCGGTCGCCGCGAACAAGTCGGTGCTGGTGGTGCAGGGGATGGTGTCCTTCGTGATGGCGGGGGTGAGCCTGGTGGGGTGGTGGCTCCTGTCGCAGCCTGACGAGGGTTACGCCGCGGGTGCCAAGGACATCCGGGCGCGGCAGACGCTGCGTGCGCTTGTGATCATCCGAGCCGCAGGCGCGTTGCTCGGGCTGGTCGTGATCATGGTGCCGGCAGTCGCCGCCAGCCCGTTCGCGGCGTATTCGGGCAATATTCAGGTGAACTCGGGCAATCAGGCAATCACGATCCGCAATCCCGTATGGTGGCTGGCGATTTTGCTGCGCACGTTTTTCATGATCGTCTTTGTCGTGCAGTTCTTTGTGGCGTGCCGGTTCCTGCAGGCGTTGGCCGAGCGCGTGCCATCGGCGAGGGTCGCGAAACACGCGAGGCGAGCGGCGTGGGCGATCCCGCTCGGCTGGACAGCGGGTTGGATCGCCTGCGGCCTGGGCCCGTTGGCGGCGCTGGGGTACTACGTGTGGATTCTCGATCTCACCCGGCGCGAGCTGCGCGGTGTGCGGCGTGTGCAAATGGCTTCGGCCAGCGTATCCCAATCTTCCGATAGACTCTCCTCGTGACCGACGCTTCTCCCAACCCCGCACCGCCTCAGGTTCCTCCGGTGGTGCCCGGCCCCCCGCCCTTGCCCGCCGGGCCCGGGGCGGTAGCGCCCGCCGGCGCGGTGTGCCGCTTCTGCGGCTACGACATCGGAGGCCTGGCGACGGGCGGCACCTGCCCCGAGTGCGGGAGCGCGGTGATGCGCTCTCTCAAGGGCAACCTGCTGGAATACGCCGACCCCGTGTACCTGCGGAGCCTGCAATTGGGCGTGCGGATTCTCTTTCTCGCCATCATCACCATCAACGTCGTGGAGACGCTGATGGGGCTCTACGCCGGGTTGTATGGCGCGCTGAATGGCTTCGGGCAGAGTGGTGCGCCGTTCAGCGCGGTGGCGGCCACCGTTCAACTTGAACTGCCCAGCGCGACCTCCGCATCGTTCCTCATCACACAGGTGATCTTGCGAAGCTTCGGCTCTGGGGTCATCCTCCTGGGGTGGTGGCTGCTCAGCGCGCGAGACCCGGGTGCGACCGGCTCCGACCCGGATCAACCCATCCGCCGGTTTCTGCGTACGACGCTGATTGTGAATGCCGTAATGACGACCGTGTGGCTGGTGGTGGCGCTCTACCCCGGCATGGTGAACAGCTTTGTCACAGCCGCCACGAGCATGAACAAGGGCCAGTCGGGCAAGCAATCGCCCTCCGCGGCCTTTGCGCTGTTGACTACACCCTTCTTCATCGCCAACTCGCTGCATGCGATGATTGATTGGGTGGTCCGCATCGTTCTCCGCATCGCCTCGCTGACCTTCATGCGGGCCCTGGCTCGACGCATTCCTGATGAATCACTCGCCAACCTCGCGGGCGTGATGCGCTGGCTGGTCTTTGTCATCTACGTGGTGCTCGCCTGCATCAGCGAGCTGCTTGTGACCGTCATTTACGCTGTGATGCTGGACCGGTTTCAGACGGCCATCAGCAGGGCGATCGTCAAGTCCAAAGCCCACCAGACCCCGGCCTCGAGTGCCGCGTGACGGTGCCGCCCCACCTCATTTTCGCCCGCAACCTGCACGGCATTCCTCACGGGTTTTCCACGCGGGTCGGGGGCGTTTCCGCCGGGCCATTCGCCTCGCTCAACTTCGGCAACCCGATGGAGCTTCCAACGGGCACGGCCCGGGACCCGGCCGCGAACATCGACGAGAACTTCAGGCGCGTACTCGCCGCTCTTGAAACGCCCCAACGCCGCGTGCAACAGGTCTACCAGATCCACAGCGCCGTCGTGAAGGTCTATCGCGCCGGCGACCCGCCCCGCGAGGCGCACCCCGATGGCGAACGCGACCACAAGGCCGACGCCATGGTGACCGACGACCCCACGCGCCTGCTGGCGGTGCGCGTGGCCGACTGTGCGCCGGTGCTGCTCGCGGATGTCTCGGGCCGCGTCGTGGCGGCGGTGCATGCGGGTTGGCGGGGCGTGGTGCTCGGCGTGGCGCCAGCCGCCGTCGCCGCGATGCGCGAACTGGGCGCGGCGAACATCCGCGCGGCCATCGGCCCGTGCATCGGGCCAGATGCGTTTGAAGTCGGCCCAGAAGTTGTCGCCGAGTTCGCCTCGCGCTGGCCGGGGGCAGTGAGGCAGCACATGGACGCCGCGGCTCATGCACAGGGCAAGGCCATGGTCGATATAGCGCATGCGCTCTCCCACCAACTTCGCGAGGCTGGCGTCGAGTCCGTCGAATGCGTCGGGCGCTGCACCTTCAGCGAGCCCGAGGCATTTTTCAGCCATCGCCGCGAGAATGGCGTGACCGGACGAATGGTGGGGGTGATTGGCGCGAAGGCGTGAGACGAACACGTGCCACTGACCTTTTCAACTTTGTGAAAAGGTCAGTGCTTCGCGCGATGTGCCTTGTCTTGCTTCCGCACTGACCACGAGGCGTGGTCAGTGGCACGACTCACATCACCCAGCCCAGGAATCGCATCAACGCCCGCGTTGGCGGGATGATGGCATCGGGCTCAGCGGCGTTGAACGCCGCGGCTTCTTTCGGTGTGAGCCAGCGCACCTCGCTGTATTCCCAGTTCGGGTCGTGCGGGTTGAGGCCGCCTTGGGCGCTAACAGCAAAGCACACATCGTCGCTGCGGGCCATGTGATCGCGCGTGAGCGCGATCGGCTCCGCCGACTCGACGGCCGCGCCGAGGGAATCCAACGCACCGGGCCCGAGCTCTTCGGAAATCTCATCCGCCAAGTGCGAGCGCAGGTGCTCGACGTCGAGCCGGTCGATGCTCAAAGGCGGCGAATCCACACCTCCCGAGGGCCCAAACTCCCACATCCCCGGGTACATCCGCACGCGATCGCCACGCCGCCCGAGCAGCACCCGCGCGTCGTCGCCCTCGCCTTGCATCACGAGGGCCGTGACGGCCAGCAGTCGCACACCGGTTTGAACTTGCGGCTGCACCGCCAACCTCTGATACCGCTCGCGCTTCGCGAGGATCTGCCCACTCGCTGCATCAAACCCGCGCACCGACAGCAGCGTGCCATCAAACATCCGTGGGTTGGTGGCACACAGCCGTGCCCACTCCCGCCCCACCGGCGAATCTGACGCCGCCGTCTCCGGCACCCCGTCGCGCGCGACCTCCACATGCACCGACGCATCCACCGGCCACAACTCGATGCCCGGAATGTCGTCGTACGTCGTCGCGTCCATCGGGCCCTGCCTCACGCCCCCAGCATGTTGCCTAGCTCAGGAATCACGCCCTCCAGCCCCAGCGCCTTGGCCTCTTCGTTCATCGCCGCCTTGATCTTCGCCTGTGCCTCGCGCAGGGCCGCGTTCACCGCCTCGGCAATCAGCCCGCTCGCCAACTCGTGCGTCTTGGCGTCACCGGCCATGCCCATGACGAGCGACGGGCTGAGCTGCACTTCGATCACCTGCATGGTGCCGCTGACGACCGCCCGGGCCGCCCCGCCCCCGGCCTCGCCGGTCACTCGGGTCTGCTCCATCTTGGCCCGCACGCGGTCGCCCGCCTCGCGCAGCTTCTCTTTGTTCTTCATCAGCCCGGCCATAGCGCCGAGCATTTTCATGTTGTCAAACATTGGTCTTGCTTCCCAATTCTTCTCCGCCGCTCCGTGGTGGCACTGCTATTCAGAGCAGTGCGCTTCTTTCTACCACATCTTGTGGCACAGGCGTCCCGCCTGTGTCCTTCCCGTACTTCTTCTTTCTCTCTACTCCTGCTTCGCAGCATTCTTCCGCGCCTGCACACTCACCACCTTCGCCCCAAACAACTCCATCGCCTGCTTCACCAACGGGTGCTCCTGCACCGCCTGAAGGTTTGCATTGATCGCCGCCTGCGTCGCGGCCGGGGTCGCCGCCGCCGCTTCGCCCCCCTCTTGCCGCAGCTCCAACTTCACCGCCCGCTCCCACGCCGTGGCCAGCAGCCCGCAGAGTTCCTTCTCATTCGCGCGGGCCGCCCCGTGCAGTGCCTCACTCACCGCCAGCACCACCACATCGTTCTCCACGCTCACCAGCGAGATGTCGTTGAGCAGGATTCGCAGTCGCCGATTCGGCCCAGCCGCGGCCAGCACCTTGCCCCACGGGTCGTCAATCTGCGCCGACGCTACGGCAGCCGCCGCCGAAATCGGTGCCGAGCTCACCGAAGCGGCGAGAGCCGCGACATTGGTCGAAACGGTGGCCGGCTCCGGCACGGGCACCGCCGGGACAACCGCCGCCGACGCACCCGCGTCCACCTCAGGCTCGCGCGGCTCCACCACCACCCGTCGCGGCGAAGCCACCTCGCGGGCCTCACGCTCGGCCCGCTCCTCCCGCCCCCACGCAGGCTGCGTTGACGTTGGCTCCGCGCTCTTGGCTCTCTCCTCGCCGGCCTCCACCCGTGCCGCGCCGTTCGCCGCCGCGACACCCGAAGCCGGCGAGTTCATTTTTTTGCGGTGCTTACTCCGGCGCGTCCCATCGCCACCGCCGTCACGTCCGCCAGCTTTTCGGTCAACGCCAGCCGCACCACCAGCGCATCCAGCAGCGCCCGCGGCACGCTCGAGCTCTTCGCCGCCCGCTGCACGTTCTCGCACAACGCGATCATGTGCACCAATCCCGCCGCATCAAACCGCGTCGCCCGCTCCGCCTCCGCCTTGCGCGACGAATCCGACAACTCCACCAGCGGCGTATCCCCCCCGCACGCGGCAATCACCATCAAATCCCGCAGGCGCTGCAACAGCGAATCCAGCAGCAGATCAATCGAAATCCCCCGCTGCAAAAGCTCATCCGCCTTCATCAGCGCCGGCCCTGGTGCCCCCTCCGCCAGCGCATCGATCATCGCCCCCACCAGCTCCCGGTCCGGCAGCCCCAGCAACTCCGTCAACAGTCGCATGGTGAGCTTGCTCTCGCCCACCGCCATCAGCCGATCCATCAACGAAAGCGCATCGCGCATCGAGCCGTTGCCCAGCCGCGCAATCTGAAAGACCAACTCCGGCTCCGCGCTCAGCCCCTCCGCCTTCACCACCGCCGTCAGATGCTCCGCAATCCGCGATGTCGGAATGTTCCGGAAATCAAACCTCTGGCAGCGGCTCTGGATCGTCGCCGGCACCTTCTGCGGGTCGGTCGTACACAAAATAAACTTCACATGCTCCGGCGGCTCTTCCATCGTCTTCAGCAGCGCATTGAACGCCGCCGTCGACAGCATGTGAACTTCGTCGATGATGTAGATCTTGAACTTCCCCCGCAAGGGCCGGTACGCCGCGTTCGAGATCAGCTCGCGCACATTGTCCACGCCCGTGTTGCTCGCGGCATCGATCTCAATCGTGTCCGTATCCCGCCCCTGCATGATCGCCTCATCCACCTCCGGCGTGCCGCCATTCAGGGCCTTGGCAAAAATCCGGGCCGAAGTGGTCTTCCCCACCCCCCGCGTGCCGCAAAAGAGATAGGCATGCGCCACCCGCCCGCTGGCGATGGCGTTCTGCAGCGTGCGGGCGATGGGCTCCTGGCCAATGATCTCGTCAAAGGCGCGGGAGCGATAGCGGCGGGCGAGAGCTTGGTAGGCCATAGCGGGGATGGTATTCGGAGTCGGCCAGCAGGCCGCGGGGGCGGCGGTGTCGCGAACCGCCCCCCGGACAACTCGCATAAACTAGGGCCATGCCCCTCTCCCGCGAACAACTCGCCCAGCGTGCCGCCCAGGAGCTGCGTGACGGCTTCATCGTCAACCTCGGCATCGGCATTCCCACGCTCGTGGC
>JBAZUW010000046.1:0-20043 GCA_041661205.1 Phycisphaerales bacterium | reverse complement strand
CCTTGATCTCGTCCTTGCTCGCGCGGGGATCCACGTCAAACGTGTACTTGCCCGCTTCGTTCATCGCGACGGTGCTCTTCTCAGACAGCACCGGACGCTTGATGATGTAGTGATGGTCTACGTTGGCGCTCACTTGGTCACCTCACTCTTCGCGGCCTTCTTCGCCGGCTTCGCAGCCTTGGTGGCCTTGGCGTCCTTGCTCTCGCTCTTCGCCTCGGGCTTCTTTTCGCCTTCAGCTGCCAGGCGGGCCTTGGTCCCGCGGATCACCTTCTTCGCCGTCACCGCCGCGGTCTCCGGCTCATCCTCGCGCCCCATCGGGCTCACCTTGGCCGACTTGCCCGTCTGCGAGCTCGGGCCATTCAGCCAGTTCTCCAGCTCCGCACGCCCCACCACCACATAGCGGTGGTTGAGCATCTCAAACGCGTTCAACTGATCGATGCGGATCAGGCGAACACCGTCGACGTTGCGAGCCGAGAGACGGGTGTTGCGGGACTTCTCTTCATCCGCCGTCAGGGCCACGATCGCGGTGCGATCGACCTTCACAGCCGCCAGGAACTCCTGGAAGGCCTTGGTCCTGGGCTCGCTGAACGCGAGATTGTCGATGACCTTCACTTCGCCATCGACCAGCTTGGCGAGCAGGGCGTTGCGATTGGCCTTGCGCCGCATCTTCTTGGGCATGGTGAGGCGGAAGTCTTCGCGGGTCCGCTTCTTGCTGTGCCCGTGGCCGCCACCCTTGAACAGGTTGGCCTTCTTGTCGCCGTGGCGAGCGTTGCCGGTACCCTTTTGCTTGTACAGCTTGCGGGTGGAGCCTTCGACCTCGTGGCGGTTCTTGGTGCGTGACGACCCCTGGCGATGATTCGCGTGGTACATCACAAACGCCTGCTTGACCAAAGCCGCGTTCACCTCGCCGCCGAGGGTGTTCTCATCGATATTCAGCTTGGCGACTTCAGCGCCTTGCATGTTGTAGACGGGGACATCCATCGTCTTTACCTCGTCCTGACGCCTGACCCTACAAGTCGCGATCGGTATGCGAACCGAATCGCGACGGGTCCTTCACTGCCTATCCGTCTCGCCTCCTGTCGCCGCGTTGGCACTGTGCCAGGCGGACACGCACGTTGCCGTGCGGGGGCGGATCGGACTCGACTCGGCCGTCCTGCTGAGACTCGCTGGTTCGCCTCGCGGCTTCCCCAACGCGTCTCGGTTGTTTGTCGGCGCCCGGTGGTTTCGTTCAACGCTGGGTCGCCCCCGCGTCTCCCGACCTTCCGAGCTCGTGTCCGGCACTCATGCGTGCCGACCACGATTGCTCCCATCAACCGAACTGCCTGCCTACTTCAAACCACGATCAATCAACTTCAACCAACCAACTTGAATCAACCATCAACGAAAACACCCGACGGGCCTTGGCCCCTCGGGTGTGAGTGTCACTTGCTTGCCGCCTTGACCTTGTTCGCCTTGCTCTTGTAAAGCCGCGTGGCGGGGCGAATCTCCACAAAACCGTTCTTGCCGCCCGCGACCGTGCCCTTGACAATCAGCAGATTCTGATCCGCGTCGACACGGACAACGTCCATGGAGCGGGTGGTGATGCGGGCATCACCCATGTGGCCGGCCATCCGCTTGCCCTTCTTGACGCCGCCGCCGAAACCACGGTTGGAGCAGAGGGAGCCGATGGAGCCGGGGCTGCGGTGCTTGCGTTCGGTGCCGTGGCTGGCGCACAAGCCCTTGAAGCGATACCGCTTCATCACGCCGGCGAAGCCCTTGCCCTTGCTGGTGCCGATCACATCCACATACAGCGTGCCGTTGAGCGCGTCGACCTTGATTTCCTGGCCGAGCTGGTAGTTGGCCAGCGTCTTCTCATCACAGCGGAACTCGCGGTGGAACCGCTTCGGGGTCGTGCCGGCGATGAAGTCGTGCTTGATCACCGGGCGGGTGCTGTTGCGGGGGTCGACGTCTTCGTACCCGATCTGAACGGCGGTGTAGCCGTCCTTCTCAGTGGTACGAAGCTGCGTGACCACACACGGGCCGCACTTGATGACCGTGACGGGCAGGCTCACACCCTTGTCGGTGTACAGCCGCGTCATTCCCACTTTTCGACCGAGCAAGCTCATCTGAAACCTTCCTGTCGGAATCCGGTGGTCGGCGTTGGCCGCCCCTGATCGTCCGTTGATTCGTCTTTTTTCCGCCTAACCCGTCTCACGCCTGAACTTGCATCAGGCCTTGATCTTCACAAACACACCCGCAGGCACCACCAACCGGTTCAGCGCCTCCACCGTGCGGGCGTTGGGCTCGAGAATGTCAATGATTCGCTTGTGCGTGCGAATCTCGAACTGCTCGCGGCTCTTCTTATCAATGAACGGCGACCGCAGCACGGTGTACCGCTCCACGCGGGTCGGCAAGGGGATCGGCCCCGCGACCTTCGCGTTGGTGCGCTTGGCGTGCTCCACGATTTCCTTCGCGGAAGCATCAAGAGCGAGGTGGTCGTACGCCTCCATCCGAATTCTGATCTTGCCGCCCTGCATTCGTTCATCTCACTTGTTGGACTGCGTTGCCCGCACCGATCCGAACTCGTTCCACACACACTCACCGACCCGATGCACTTCCACTCGCGGCCACTGTGCCGCGATTCACCAGCCTTCTCAGGGATTCATCACGGAAACGTGCGAACCACCCGAACCTGCCCGCCACCGCCACCCTCGTGCATCATCACCCGCAATCACCACTTCACATCCACCACTTTCACCGGGCAAAACCGCTCAAATGCGGCCATTCCCAGCGCGCGGGAGGGGACATTAGGCACGCGCCCGCCAATGTCAAACCCCATTTCTTCCACGCCTTCCCTTCACCCTGCCACTGTCCACCTTCCAAGGCGCAACCCCTGCGCTGTGGTAAACTTGCACCAGAGCCTTCCGTTCGTGCCGCCTGAAGCCGGACGCCGCTTCATTCCGATGCTCGTTCCGCAGTCTGGCGCCATCCGTGGCCCGACGCTCCCCACGCTTACCCGGCCGCCCATCACCATAGGACCACCCATGCCCCCCACCTCCTCCCCGCTGATCCCTCTCACCAGTGCGTCGCGCGTCGCATTGCTTATGGGGCTTTTGGCGGCCTCCCCCGCGACCTTCGCTCAAGCCGCCGGTGCCGACGCCCCCCGGAACAGGGTGTCTCAGCCCGCAACCCTCCCGGCAACTCTCAAGAATCCGTCCAAACTCACCACCGGCGCAGTGGAGTTCGAGCCTAAGCCGTTATCGGTCGAGACGGTTGGGCTTACGATGCGGATACCCCTGGGTTCCACCGCTCAGACCACGTCCATCGCGACCCGGGCGGCGGTCCAGATCTCCCCGCGGGATACATCGTGGATCGTGAATATCCAAACGCCCCAAACACTCAATCCCAAGGTAACCACCGCCGAGACCGCCAACAGCATCGCCCTCCAGGTCATGAAAGCCGCGGGCGAAGTGACCACGGTGACCGCGCCCGGCTCGAAAGCACAAGCCGAAACCCTCGCCGTCACCGGAAAAGTTCTCGAAGACTGCCACGACGTCACCGTCAACGGTCAGACCGCCTCGCGCCTGTACATCAGCGTGCCCGGGCCGGACAACGTCAACACCGTTCGCGGCTACACCGTCTTCAAGCCTTCCGCCACCCAGTTTGTCACCTTTGAACTCATCTGCTCCGAGGCGCTCTTTCCCAAGGCTCGCCTTGCCTACGAGGCCATGCTCGCGACCGCGGAATATCGCGATCCGGGAGCAATCGACGCCGAGCGCGCCGCGGCCGTCAACGCCGGCCTCAAAATCCTCGAAGGTCTCGACGAAAAAGCCCTGCGCGACATCGTGGCCGCCCAGCCCGAACACTGGGAGCGCCTGTACTATCCCGCGTCCTCAGGCTCACCCAAAGACGCCCTCGAAGCCGGCTACCGGCGTTTCCGCCTTTCGATCGGCTCGCGCGAGTCCATCAACGGCGACGCCAAGGGGGGCGACATGGGCGTGATCGTGAATCTCGACGCCCGCTTCCTGCAGGACGTCCGCCCCGACATCAACAAGCAGGAGTCCAAACGCATCGTCGACTCGCAGAGCGTCTTCTTCATGTCCTTTGACCGCAAGGAAGAGGTGTGGAACGTGCGGATGGCGGTCCGCGAGGGTAAGGACATGGCCATGTCCAGCGAGGTGGGCGCCCGCAACGGACGCTCGATGAACGTGCAGGTGGACGTGACCGGGCAGCCCACGAAGACGATCAAGCCACTTTTCCAGGGGGATGCGTACATCTCGCGGGTCGAGTCGGTGCTGATGCCGCAGATCCTGATCCGGGCGGGCGTGCAGTCCGGGTTTTCCTACTACGCGTACAAGAGTGAATCCGGCAACGTGCTGCTGCGTCACGACACGCTGGAACAGCCGGCGGACCGGCCCGGACTGTACAAGGTGACGACGCGATTTGCCGACGAGATCGATAAGACCACGATGAGCCTGTACAACGAAAAGGGCGTGATGATCCGCAGCGAACTGCCCGGGGGCCTGGTGTACGAACCGATCAACTTCGAGCAGTTGCTGGCCTTGTGGAAGTCCAAGCACCTGACCACCGACTAAAGCTCCGCGCCGGCCTGTGGGCTTTGCACGCGTACAGGCCACGTACAGTTCCGCATGGCGACGGACCGGCTGCTCTCAACCCAGGCGACGCCTCAGGACGAAACCCTGAACTGGGCGCTGCGCCCGACGCAGCTCTCGCAGTACGTCGGCCAGGCCGAGCTCATCGAGCGCATCAGCATCGCGGTGGCCGCCAGCCGGGCCCGCAAGGAACCCCTCGAACACGTGCTGCTGCACGGCCCCCCCGGGCTTGGCAAGACCACCCTCGCGCATGTGCTGGCCCAGGAGATGGGCTCCAAGGTCATCGCCACCTCCGGCCCGGCCCTCGCCCGCGGCACCGACCTCGTCGCCTCGCTCACCCGCCTTGGCCACGGCGACATCCTCTTCATCGATGAGATTCACCGCCTCCCCATCGCCGTGGAAGAGTTCATGTACCCGGCGATGGAAGACTTCCGGATTGACGTGACGCTCGACTCCGGCCTCGCGGCCCGCACCGTGCAGGTACGTTGCAAGCCCTTCACGCTGGTGGGCGCGACCACGCGTGCCGGGCTGCTGTCGTCACCCTTGCGGTCTCGCTTCGGCATCGCCCACCACCTGCGCTACTACACCCAGGCCGAGTTGATCGAGATTCTTCGGCGTAGCTGCGGCCTGCTGCACGTGGACTCCGCGACGGAAGAATCCCTCGCCACGCTCGCAGCCCGCAGCCGCGGCACGCCCCGCATCGCCAACCGCCTGCTACGCCGGGTTCGCGACTTTGCCCAGGTACGCCACGCAAGCAAGATGACCCCGCTCGCAGTGGACCAGGCCCTCGTCCTCGAAGGAATTGATCGCCTGGGGCTCGACGAGCTCGATCGCGCGTACCTCCAGTGCGTGGCGACGACGTATGAAGGGGGGCCAGTGGGGCTCGACGCGATCGCCGCCACCATGAACGAAGATCGCGGCACCCTCGAAGACGTCGTCGAGCCATACCTGCTGCAAATCGGCTTCCTGGCCCGCACTCGCCAGGGGCGGGCCCTCACGCGCCTCGCGTGCGATCACGTCGGCGTGACCTACCGCGAAGCACGCCCGAGCGCTGCGGGCTTGTTTGAGCCCGGCACCGAGCCTGACTGAACCCGCGGCTCCCGCGATCGCGGCGAATCTTCCGCTCCGCACGTGACGAAACGTGTACGTGGCCACGCGTGCGACCAACCTGTGTCTGGTGCTGGGTGACCAACTCACCCAAGATCTCGCCTCTTTGAAGGCGATTGGCGCGAACGACCCCGTGCTCATGCTCGAAGTCGCGCGCGAAGCGACGCACGTACCCAGCCACGCTCAGCGGACGGTGCTCTTCCTGAGCGCCATGCGACACTTCGCGGCTGAGCTGAAAGCCGCAGGGCGGGTTGTGGACTATGTGTCGCTGGACGACCCGGAAAACACGCACACGTTCGAAGGTGAAATCGAACGAGCGATCCGACGGCATCGGTCGACGCGCCTGGTATTCACGCGCCCTGGCGAACATCGCGTGCTGGCTGAGATCACCCGGGCCGCGGCACACGCCGGCTGCAACGCCGAGATGCTGGAAGATAACCACTTCCTGACGACGCCCGCGCAGTTTGCGGCGTGGGCAAAGGGCCGCAAATCGCTCACGATGGAGTACTTCTATCGCGAACAGCGCCGGCGGCTCGGATATCTCATGGAAGGGGACGGCCCGCTCGGTGGCGAATGGAACTACGACAAGGATAATCGCCAAACCTTCGGGAAGACGGGCCCCTCGCCCAAGCCCTCCCGGCCACCCCAGTCACCGCCGGACGCCATCACGCAAGAGGTGATGCACACGGTGGCGCGACGATTCCCGAATGCACCCGGAAGCGTCAACGCCTTCGCGTGGCCGGTCACTCGCAACGCCGCACTCGCGGCTTTGCGCCAATTCATCGACACCCGCCTCGCGGATTTTGGCCCATACGAAGACGCGATGTGGCAGGGCGAGCCTTTCCTGTATCACTCGACCCTCTCGCCCCTGCTCAACCTCCACCTCCTGAGTCCGCAAGAATGCTGCGACGCGGCGATCCGAGCGTTTCAGCAAGGCAAAGCCCCGTTGGCGAGCATCGAGGGCTTCGTACGTCAACTCATCGGCTGGCGCGAGTTTGTGCGGGGCGTCTACTGGCTGGAAGGGCCGGACTACGAGCGGCGGAACTTTCTGGGCGAAACCGGCACCCTGCCCGAGTTCTACTGGACCGGCGACACCGACATGAACTGCCTGAAAACATGCATCGGCGAAGTGCGGGAACACGCGTACGGGCATCACATTCAGCGCCTCATGGTGACAGGCAACTTCGCCCTGCTCGCGGGCGTGCACCCCAAGCATGTGAGCGACTGGTATCTGGGCATGTACGCCGACGGGGTGGACTGGGTGACACTGCCTAATGCCCTGGGGATGGTGATGCACGCCGACGGCGTGCGCGATGAACAGGGGCGCGTGGTGAGGTTGCCGGTGGTAGGCACCAAGCCGTATGCCGCGGGCGGGGCGTACATCAACAAGATGAGCAACTACTGTCGGGGCTGCCGCTACGACCCGGCCAAGCGAGTGGGCGATGACGCGTGCCCCTTCACGACCATGTACTGGGATTTCATGAGGCGTCACCGGAACTATCTGTCGAAGAACACTCGCACCGCGGCGATCCTGGGCACGCTGGACCGCTTCGGGCCTGCGCACGTGCAGCAAATCGCGGCGCGAGCGAACTCGCTGCGGCAGACATGGGGTGTGTTGCCGCCCGCCACACGCGGCAACATGGACAACGACACCGGCGAAACGACCAGACCAGAGCGCCGAGAAACAAAGACGCGACGGAAGGATTCCTCACCATGACACGAGCCCTGATGTGGTTTCGAAGTGACCTGCGCGTGCGCGACAACACCGCGCTGGCAGCAGCGTGTCGCGCGGCCAGCGATGTCCCTCAGGGCGGCGTCGTCGCGCTCTTTGTCGTCTCGCCCGGTGAATGGGCGGAGCATGACTTTGCACCAGTCAAGGTCGATCTCATGCTCCGCACGCTGCGCGAGCTGAGCCCGAGCTTGGCCAAGCTCAACATTCCGCTGGTGCTGGCCGACGCCAAGACGCGGCACGATGTGCCGGGAGTGGTGCTGGCTGTAGCGAAGCAACATCGTTGCGACGCGCTGCATTTCAACCTCGAGCACGAACTGAACGAACGCCGCCGCGACGAACGGACAATTGAAGTCTTCGAAGCCGCGGGCCTCAAGGCCGGCGGACACCACGACCAGTGCCTCGCAACGCCCGGCGACGTGCGCACCGGCGAAGGGCGGTTCTTCACGGTCTTCACACCTTTCAAGAAAGCCAGCTACAAGCGGATGTACGAGCGGGGCGTGCCCGAGGTGGTGCCCATGCCCAAGCCCCAGGCCAAGACCAACATCGCCAGTTCGCCGATTCCCGGTGTGGTGCCCGGCTTTGAGAGCAACGTTGACCCGGCGTTGTGGCCCGCGGGCGAGGCCTGGGCTCACAAACGCCTCACCAAGTTCTGCGCCGACGCAATCGTGCCGTACAAAGCTCGTCGCGATTTTCCGGGCGTCGTCGGCACCAGCAAGCTGTCGCCGTATCTCACCGTCGGCGCGATTTCGCACCGTCAGTGCATCGCCGCGGCCATCGAGGCCAACCCCAAGAGCCGCGCCCCGCTAGATGTTGGGCCCGAGGGAATCACCCACTGGATCAGCGAGGTGCTGTGGCGGGAGTTCTACATCCACATCATGGTCGGCTTTCCGCGCGGGTGCATGGGGCGGGCGTTCCAGCCCGCGACCGAGGTGATTCGGTGGAACGACGATGAGCGAGTGTTCGAGGCCTGGTGCGAAGGTCGCACCGGCGTGCCGATCGTCGATGCAGGCATGCGCCAACTCGCCCGCACCGGCTGGATGCACAATCGCGTCCGCATGATCACCGCGATGTTTCTCACGAAGAACCTATTTGTGGACTGGCGCAAGGGTGAACGCTGGTTCATGCGGCATCTGGTCGACGGCTTTCTCGCCAGCAACAACGGGGGCTGGCAGTGGAGCGCCAGCACCGGCACCGATGCCGCCCCGTACTTCCGCATCTTCAACCCCATTTCGCAGTCTCAGAAGTTCGACGAGCAGGGCGAGTACATCCGCGAGTTTGTGCCCGAACTCGCGGACGTGCAAGGCGAGGCGATTCACGAGCCGTGGACGCTGCCGTTGCTACTGAAACCAAAGCTCGACTACCCCACCGAGCCGATCGTGGACATTTCCAAGAGCCGCGAGCGGGCGATCGAGGCGTTTCGTGATCTCAAGAAAGCCTGAGTGCCACTGGCCCCGTCTGCGGGGTTAGTGCAGTGGGACACCAGAGTTCACTGCAACTCACACGCTCTCGCACTGACCTCGGCGAGACCGACGCGATCATTGGCACGTCACCTTGCGTGGGGCACCTTCATCGCCTCCACCGCCTTCCACGCCGCGTCGCTCCAAGGTGCGTCGCGGGTGATCTGCACCAGCGCCTCGCGCTGCTGCGCCGTCAGCGGGAACTTCACTTCGCCCAGCGCGGCCAGCTTGTCGGCCGCGGCCTTCTCGCGGGCCTCCTTCGCGGCGCGGGCGTTCTCATCAACCCATGACAGGGCCTCCACGAACACGGGAGCCGGCGCGATCTCATGATGCAGCCCAGGGATGTCCCACACCTTGATCGGAAATCCATCGGCCTCCATGAGCTTGGCGGCTCCGGTGATCGGCTCGTGATTGAAATCCAGATCGCCGGTGATCACCGCGATGCGGCTCTTCTTCAGCAGCTTCAGGCGAATCTGATCACTCGGCTTCTGGTAGTTGCCCTTCCACACTTTGCCAGGCCCGGCGGGCACGTCGCGATAGCTCCCCAGCGCGGCCATCGGCACCGCACCGTGAAAGACATCCGGAAAGCACCCCCACATGTGCGTGGAAATCACGCCGCCCCCAGAGATGCCGGCGAGGTACACGCGAGCCGGATCGATCAGGAACGCGCGATCGGCGATGGCGACGCAGTCGAGGGCCATCTGGTAACGCTCCGCCGTTGGGCGGCCATTGCCAGTATTGTCCGCGCCGATCAGCACAAATCCCAGCGCGTCACACGCGTCAAAGAGCTTGGCGTCGAGGTCGGTCTTCTCGCGTGCATCCACCCACACAATCAGCCCGCTGGCGTGGCGCGGGTCGTGGCCTTTGGGCAGCCGCAGGAAGTAGTCTTCGGTGTTGATGTCGCGGGTGGTGCCGGCGATGGACGTGTGCGAGCCGTTCAAGAACCTTTTGCCTAAGGCTCGCTGGTCCATGGTGTACAGGCCCTGCACGCCAGGGCGGGGGAGTTTGATGACCGCGCCCGGGGTCAAGTTCGCGGTCACCGTAAAGCCGCCGCTGTAGAGCGTCCAGTCGGCGGCCAGCGCTTCAAACTTGTCGCGCGCCAGCCGCACGGGCTTGGACTTGGCATCGTTCATGTCGCGGGCGAGAAAGTCGCCGCCGGCTTCGCGCAGAATCTCGACCTGCCGCGATTGCGAGTCTGGTCCTTCGCAATGCACCACGCAAAACCGCGGCAGACCATCCACGCTTTCCGCAGGCTTGGTGCCAAACCCCGCGCCGCACGCGCGAAGCTTCACGATGCGATCCGGTGCGAGCTCCTCCACCACTCCGGACATCGTGTCCAGCATCGCGGATCGCGGCGGGGGCAGTTCGGGAAGCTCCTCCCCCACCGTCACCACCGCGCGGGTTGGTGCTTTGCCGGCGATGTCAAAGATGCCGCCCAGGGCGAACACACGCACGGCCGGCAGAATTACGCACACCGCGGCGAGCCAGGCACTTCGCATCGGGAAAGCCTCCTTGGGTGTCCGCTGAGGGGCGCGAACCCTACGAGTTTGGACGCCGTACGTAGCAAGCAGTTGCACGCCGATGTACAGGTTTGCGCGCCACTTTTTAACCTTCGCATCCGCGGAGCGTTTGGACAGCGAATAGTACAAGTCATGAACACCACCATCCGCACGCTTGGAGAGTTGAAGGCCGCCGGGTGGAAAAGCCGGTCGGTGAAGGCCGAACTGCGCGACAACCTGACCAAAGCCCTGCGGCAAGGCGAGCCGCTGTTCCCTGGAGTGCTGGGCTACGACGATTCGGTGATTCCCGAAATCGTGAACGCGGTGCTGGCGGGGCACGACATGCTGTTCCTGGGCGAAAAAGGGCAGGCGAAGAGCCGGCTCATGCGGATGTTGCCGCGGTTTCTTGACGAACATGTGCCGTATCTGGATATTCCCGGTTCGCCGGTGCATGAGGACCCGCTGGCACCGATCACGCGTGCCGGGCGGGAGTTTGTCGCCGAGCACGGCGACCACGCGAAGATCGCCTGGTGGCCCCGCGAGCAGCGCTACGCCGAGCGACTTTCTCCCGGCACCAAGTTCGCCGACATCATCGGCGAGATCGACCCTGCCAAGCTCCTCAGCGGCACCAGCATGTCCGCCGAGGATGCCCTGCATTTTGGGCTCATCCCCCGCATGCACCGCGCCATCTTCGCGATGAACGAACTGCCCGACCTGGACGACCTCGTTCAGGTCGGCCTCTTCAACATTCTTGAAGAGCGCGACGTGCAGATTCGCGGCTACCCGATCTCCTTCGACATCGACGTCCTCGTGCTCTTCAGCGCGAACCCCACCACCTACAACCGCTCCGGCAAGGTCATCCCGCAGCTCAAGGACCGCATCGGCGCGACGATTCAAACCCACTACCCGCGCACGCGCGAGCTGGGCGTGGAGGTGATGGAGCAGGAGGCGGAAGTGGAGCTCGGGGGCGAGTGGCCGGTGCTGGTGCCGCGATTCATGAAGGAACTCTGCGAGCAGATGGCGATGACCGCCCGCAAGAGCCGCTATGTGGATCATGCCTCGGGCGTCTCGGCGCGCTTTTCCATCGCGAACTATCGCACCATGATCGCCAACGCGCGCCGACGCGCCATCCTGCTGGGCGAAAAGCCGGCCGTGCCCCGCATCAGCGACCTCGCCCACTTCCACGCCAGCGCCGTGGGCAAGCTCGAGCTCGACCTCATGGGCTCGCACCAGATGACTGAAAAGCAGGCCCTGGACGCGATCTTTGCCGAAGCCATCAAAATCGTCTTTGGCGAGTACGTCACCAAGCACGGCGTCAACGAAATCGGCGAGGCCTTCGCGAAGGGTGTGAAGCTCGAAGTCAGCGACATGATGCCCAGTGCCGCCTATGAGGGAATCGTGCGGCGGGTGCCCAAGGTGTGGGAAAAGGCCTTTGAAGTGAACCCGGCGGAGAGTGCCGCGGTGCGGGCCAGCTGCGCGGAGTTTGTACTCGCCGGGCTGTGGGCGACGGACGTCATCAGCCGCGGCGAGCGCCAGGGGCGGATTCAGTACGAAACGTGAGCGAGAAATGATGCGTTGGCGCAGTGCTTTACCAACCCAAGCTCGTAGCACAGGCCTCCGGCCTGTGACCTACCAATGCTCCGGATCACCATGAACGGTCGGATCATGCAAGGCCCGGCGATGAACTGGCACTGAAGGGTTGGAAGACACAGGCGGGACGCTTGTGCCACAAGATTGGGAAGGACCTCGCGATGGCCGCCGAACCCAACAACCCCCGCCCCACCCCCCCCGGTGGCCTCGTCCACTCCTACCAGAAGTACGACCCGAAGAACTTCCCCTCCCCCACCACCGAAGCCCCCGACCTCGCCTCCGCCGCCTTCGAGCACATGCTCGCCTTCGGCAACATGCGCGACTTCACCGATGAAGAGCTCGCCAACGCGGTGCGGCTGGATCCCTCCATGTTTCCGCGGCTGGGTCCGAGCATCGCCTCACTCCGCGCGATGCTGGAGGAACGCAAACGCAAGATTCTGGAGACATACGAAACGGGCGAGGCCAAGCGCGACGCGGAAAAGGCCTTCGGCGAAGCCGCAGCCACCGCCCGCCCCCCCAAGAACTTTCAGAACGACTTCGCCAAAGCCGCCCGCCAACGGCAACTCGCCGAGCTCGAAGAGCTCTACTACCGCCAGCGCGACGACCAGAGCGACTTCGCACGCGACCTCGCGCGGGTCATCAATTCACTGGGCGAGCTCTACCAAGTCGAAGAACTCGCCAGCAAGTATGCGTTTACGGGTCGAGAAGGCATGAGCCCCGAAGAGGCCCTCGCGATCAAGGAAGAGCTTGAAACCATCGACAAGTTGCTGGAGCAACTCAAAGACGCCGCCCAGAACGCGCAGCTGGCGATCATCGACATGGATGACTTGTCGCAGTTCGCCGACAGCGACGAGGCCCGCGAGCAGATCGAAAGCCTCAACCAGATTCAGCAACAGATCGAAGACTATGTGCGCGAGCAGGCCCGGGCCCAGGGGCTGGAGTTCAGCAAGGGTGCGTACACGCTGTCTCCCAAATCCATGCGGCTGTTTCAGAAGACTTTGCTGAACGAGATCTTCACCGACCTCTCAGCCGCCCGCTCGGGGCGACACTTCGGGCCCATCATCGGCGAGGGCGCGGTGGAGCTGCAACGCACCAAGCCCTACGAGTTTGGCGACGCGGCCAACCACATTGACGTTTCGCAAACCCTCATCAACGCGGCCGCCGCGGCGAAGCAGCGTGCCGGGTTTTCGAACATTCCCAGCACGCGCGGCGCGGGCGCTCCCATGCAGCCCCACGTCCGCATGGACGACATCGAGATTCACCTCACGCGCAACACCCCCAAGTGCGCGACGATGGTCCTCATGGACATGTCCGGCTCCATGCGTTACGACGGCCAATACATCAACTGCAAGCGCATGGCCCTCGCCCTCGACGGGCTCATCCGCAGCGAGTACCCCGGCGACTTTGTCGGGTTTGTCGAGATGGCCAGCTTCGGCAAGGTCACCCACGTTGCCGACATCCCCGCGCTGTTGCCCAAGCCGGTGAGCATTCACCAGTCAGTCGTGCGGCTGAAGGCCGACATGAGCGACCCCAAGCTGAGCGAAAGCCGCCTGCCGCAGCACTTCACGAACATCCAGCACGCGCTGCAGCTCTCGCGTCAGGTGCTGGGGGCACAGTCAACGCCCAATCGCCAGGTGATGCTGATCACCGACGGCCTGCCCACCGCCCACTTCGAAGGCCGCGAGGTGTTCTTCCTGTATCCCCCGGACCCGCGCACCGAAGCCGCGACGATGCGCGAGGCGATGCTATGCGCCCAGCTCGGCATCACCATCAACATCTTCCTGCTGCCCAACTGGGGCCAGAGCAGCGAGGATATCCAGTTCGCCCACAAAATGGCCGAGACCACACGGGGACGCGTCTTCTTCACCGGCGGCAAAGACCTCGACCGCTTCGTGCTCTGGGACTATGTGAACCAGCGCCGGAAGATTCTGGGCTAAGCGCGCGGGCGTACCTCGACGTACGGCCCGCGTCTTGCAACTCCCAGCGCTCCTTACCTCACGGACACGCCCCGCCCGCGACCACGTTGAGCAGTGCGTCGATGTCGGATTGGTCGGCGTTGCCGTCGTGATTGAAGTCGGGATCGATGTTGGTGGGGTTGTCCCCACCCGCCGCAACATTGATCAGGTAGTCGATGTCGGACGCATCGACATTGCCGTCCTGGTTCACATCCGGATCGCACGCGGCACCCGCGCACCCCGGTGCGTTGGGAGCCAGCACTGTCAGTGTGGCCGCGTTGGATTCGGCGCTGCCGCAGGCGTTGGTCACCACGCAGTCGTAGGCCCCCGCGTCGGCGGGCTGGACGTTGGTGAGTATCAGTCCGGAAGTGGCGGCGGATGGGTTGGCTGCCGCATCGAGCTCGGTGCCGTCCTTTCGCCAGGTGTAAGTGATCGGGCGGTTGCCCGCCGCGCCGATGGAGAAGGTGGCCGTGCTGCCGCGGCAGGCCGCGGCATCAAAGGGAACATTGATGTCCGGGGCACCGAAGGAGTAGCGGGCCACCGCAGTGGACGCAAAATCACCCGCCGTGCTAAAGCTGCCGCCCAGGGCGAGAGATCCATCCGCCATCACCGCCAGCGCCAGCACCGGGCCGTCGGTTCCGGGGTCGAGGGGGAACCAGGT
Source organism: Phycisphaerales bacterium (assembly GCA_041661205.1). Taxonomy (GTDB): domain Bacteria; phylum Planctomycetota; class Phycisphaerae; order Phycisphaerales; family UBA1924; genus RI-211. The sequence goes on along the minus strand of JBAZUW010000046.1, from coordinate 5,450 downwards.
GTCGGTGCTCAATCGGGCCAGATGGTTGGTCTGATAGCCGCCGGCTTGGGTGAAATCGCCCCCCGCGGCAAGATCGCCGTTCGCGAGGAGATTCAGCGTGTCGACCGGGCCATTCATGCCCATGCCGATCGGGGCCCAGCTGGTGCCGTCCCAGCGTGCGACAAAGTTGGCCGGCTGCCCCCCGGCGGCGATGAAGTCGCCTCCGGCGACGAGGTCGCCGCTTAGCAGCACAGCCAGCGCCCGAACACTGTCGTCCACGCCCGTGCCGACTGGCGACCACGAAGCCCCATCCCAGCGGGCGATGTGGTTGGCCGCGACGCCGCCCGCAGCGGTGAATGCGCCACCCGCAATGAGGTCGCCGTTGGGCATGACCGCGAGCGCGTACACCGAGTCATTCATTCCGGTGCCGAGCGGCGTCCACACATTGCCGTCCCACCGCGCGATTCGGTTCGCCTGCGTGCCCCCGGCCGTGGTGAAGAGCCCGCCCGCGACGAGATCACCGTCAGGCATTGTCGCCACTGCGTAAACGGAGTAGTTGGTGCCCCCGCCCACCGATTGCCACGCAGCGCCATCCCAGCGCGCGATGCCTGTCGTGCCCGCGGCTCCTCCCGCCGTCGTGAACGCCCCGCCCGCGATCACGTCGCCCCCGGGAAGAACTTCCAACGCCTTCACTTCGTGATTCATGCCCGTGCCCAGCGGCACCCAGGTGCTCCCGTTCCAGCGCGAGATCATGCTGGCGGCGGTGCCGCCGGCGTTGGTGAAGGAGCCGCCCGCGAAGAGTTCGCCAGTGGGCGTTGCCGCCAGCGCGGTGACGGTGGGAGTAGTTCCCCCCATGCCCGCGCCCAGGCTCGACCAGTTGGTGGCGTTCCAGCGGGCGAAGTAGGCGGAAGGGGCGTTGCCAGCGGTGGTAAAGCTCCCTCCCACGGCCAGATTTCCGTCGGAAATCGATGCCAGCGCGTAGACAGGGCCATCCGTCCCCGAGTCCAAAGGCTTCCAGACAGAGCCGTCCCAACGCGCAATATTGTGAGCCGCGGCACCCCCGGCCGTGGTGAAGTTGCCTCCAACGATGAGATCCCCATTGGGCATGAGTTCGAGTGAGTTGACGGTCTGCGCATGAGAAATCCCCAAGCCGGGGGTGGCCCATGTAGTTCCATCCCACACCACGAGGGCTCTGTACTCCGGCCCAAAATCAAGAGCCCTGCCACCCACGATCAGATCGCCGCCGGGTGTCACCGCCAAAGCGTTGACGATCGGAGTCATACCTAACACCGAATCGCCCAGACTCGCCCAGCTCGTCCCGTCCCATTTCACGAGGGGTTCATAAACGTCGTTAGAAATATAAAACTGAAAGCCTCCTCCGGCGACCAGATCGCCATTGGGAAGCACAGCCAGCGCGTACGCAATACCACGGCTATTGTTCGGGACGAGAGAATCCCATGTTGAACCATTCCAGCGAGCAATATTGACATACGTATCGGTCCCCGCCTGGTTCGCCGCCGCCACGAGATCTCCATTCGCAAGAACGGCCAGAGCACGGATTTGGCCGTCCAGCCCAGAGCCGAGCGGCGACCAAGCCGAACCATCCCATCGGGCAATGTTGTTGGCCGGAACCCCGCCCGCGGTCGTGAACGAGCCAGCCGCGATGAGATCGCCGCTGGGCATTTCCGTCAACGCGTAAACCGCACCGTCGGTCCCCGAGTCGAGCGGGGTCCAGGTGTTGCCGTTCCGCCTTGCGATGTGATTGCAGGGCACACCCTCCAAAGTCGTGAAACTGCCTCCCACGAAGAGATCCCCGCTGGAGGTCTGCTTGGCTGCGTTGACGGCGCTATCGGTTCCCGAGCCAAGCGCAGACCAGGTACTGCCGTTCCATCTCGCAATGTGATTGACTCCGGTGCCGCCGGCAGTGGAGAAGGCGCCACCCGCGATCACGTCTCCGTTGGGAAGCACCGCCAGGGCGCTCACGCTGCCATCGACCCCCGAGCCCAGCGAAGCCCAAGTGGTGCCATCCCAACGGGCGATGTGATTCGCCGCGATTCCGCCGGCGCTTGTGAACGAACCCCCCACGAATAGATCACCGTTGGGCGCCGCGGCCACTTCGTAGGCAGCGTCGGAGAGCCCTGACCCTAGTTCAGCCCATGTCGTGCCATTCAAGCGACCGATGTTCTTTGGGTGTACAGACCAGCCAGCGGCAATCAGGTCCCCGTTGGGAAGTACCGCCAATGAATAAAGGCCACCACTGCTTGAGCAGGGGCCTTCATCACCCCAGCAGGTGTAGTTAACCCCACCGAGGCTGCCTAAATAGGTCCAGTCGCTCCCGTTCCAGCGATAAGCGACGCCGAACGATGTATATGGAGGGCTGAATGTGGCGTCGTAGTAGGTATCCCCCCGAATGAGATCCCCGTTCGGCATGAGGGCCAGCGCATTGGTACTACCGATCCCCGACCGAAAGGTCATCCAGGCAGATCCATTCCAGCGATCAACGAATCCGTAGATCGTGAGCCCGACCGTCGCAAGGTATCCTCCTCCGGCAATGACATCTCCGTTTGGCATAACTACTAGCGCATTAACGCTTGCGGTGACATCGTGTTGGATCGCTTCTCCAAGCGGGGCCCAACTGGTTCCGTCCCAACGGGCGATGTTGGGGACCGCGACGCCTCCTGCGGTGGAGAAACGCCCTCCGGCGATGAGATCCCCATTCGGCATCACCGCGAGGGCGTAGACAGCGGGTTGATCGCTAAGCGGTGTTCCAAGCATCCCCGAACCGAGCGGAGACCAGCTACTGCCGTCCCAGCGAGCGATGCAGTTGGCCGCGACGCCACCGGCGCTAGTAAAATTGCCGCCTGCGATGATGTCCCCGTTGGGGAGGACCGCTAGCGCAGCCACGGAGCCATTGACGCCGGGCACCTCCCCGCTCCCCGGCAGCCAGTGCCCGTCGCACTGGGCGATAGCCGGCGCGGCCGCCAGCGCGAGAACCATCGCCACGAGCCAGCCAATCACTACGCGCATCGCTCCTGAAGCGGCCCGCGTTGCGACCATGGGGCGGCTCCATACCGGCGCGGAGGTGTTCGAGGCCAGCGGCTGGGTACTCATTCCTGCGTCAAGCATGGTGATCTCACTTTATGGAGCCGGGTATCGCGTCAGCGGACGCGAGTAGCCAGCGGAGCAATGATATCAGAAGCGGGTTGCGGCCGCGATGGTATTTTTGCAGGTTATTACGAGTTCTGAGCGCCGCCCGGGGGGAGCGATGGGGCCACAGCCTCGTCGCCCCGAACGCAAGGGCTTGGGACAAGTTGGCGAAATGCAACCGGGGCGGGCCGCCAGCAACTGCGAGGGGCACCGGCCACCCACGACGCGTGAGACTGGCGGCATGCTTCACCACCCGCCCGGCCATCCCTCGAGCAGGAACTTTCCATCGCGCTGGATCGGCGTGCCGTCGGCGTAGATTGTGCCGCCGGGGCTGCTGGGGAACGCCCCTCCTGGCCGCAGGTCGCACACCATGTCCCAGTGCAGGGAGGAGTGATTGGTGTTGCCGGTTTCGGGGTAGCCGGCGCCGAGGGCGAGGTGGAAGGTGCCGCCGATCTTCTCGTCGAAGAAGGTGTTGCCGTGGCCGCGGGTGAGGGCGTAGTTGGTGCCCAGCGCGATCTCGCCTGCGATGCGCGCGCCCGCGTCCTGGTCGAGCATCTTGATGAGAAAGGCTTCGTTGAGGGTGGCGCTGGCTTCGATGGCTTGGCCGTCGCGGAACGCGAGGCGGATGCCTTCGACACGCGTGCCCTGGAAGATCGACGGGTACGTGAAGTTCACCACGCCGTCGACGCTGCGGGGGCCGGTCTCTACTTCGCCGTCGGGGAAGTTCTCTTGCCCCGCGTGATTGATCCACGTACGGCTTTCAACGTTAACAGTGAGATTTGTGCCATCGTGCGGGCGGCCGCCGTGCGCGCCGTCGCGGGGAGGGGCTTGAAACTTAACTTCGCGAACGCGGGCGAGGTAGTCGGTCGCGCGGGCTTGCTTCTCGAAGAGCGATTGCCATGCACTCGCCGGGTCGGGCGAATCTAACAAGCCCGCGGCGAAGACCCAGTCGGTGTACTCGGCCAGCGACATGCCCGCATCCTGAGCCGCGGCGTGGCTGGGCACCTCGGTCAACACATAGCGCGACTCTCCGGCCGCCTTTCGAGCCAGGCCCGACGCGAGCAGCCCGCCCCGGGCGGCCCGCATCATCGCGACCCGGGCGGGGTCGGCGCTCTCCATGTATCGAGTGTTCCGCGGGCAGATGAGCACGATGAGCACATCGCACTTGGCGAGCCGGAACTCTTCGAAGGGGCAGACGTGTTGAAGCTGAGCGTCGCTGCCGCGGCGGACGAGCAGCTCTTGCAGCGACTCCGGCTTGGCGTGATAGCTGGGGTGCCCACCGGCGGCGAGGACCGCCTCGAAGACGGCTTCAACCGCGGGCAACGCCAGCGGCTCGGCGACGATGGTGACAAGGTCACCGGGCTTGACGCGGGTGCTGTAGCGGACGAGGACGTTCGCGAGTTTGGCGAGGCGCGGGTCGGGCATGGGGCCATGTTAGAGCGGTGTGCCCGATCAGGGGCAGTCGCCGCCGGCGATGACGCAAGGATGGAGCGTTTGAAGAACGTCATCGCTTGGGACTTAGAACCCCTCACAGAATGAGGAGAAGGGCAGGTAGGACACAGGCGGGACGCCTGTGCCACAAGATGGGGAAGCTCACTCTGTGCGAGGTTCTTATACGGAATTGAAGCGCCACGGCCCTGGGTGGGTCGTTGGCCTTGATGTGAGCGTGTTTCCGCTGGGACGTGGCTGGTCTTCCCACTCTTGAGCGTTTTGAGGCGCTCAAGGTGGATCCTTTGGGCACGCTTTCAACGGCGATGTTTGGGCGGTCCTTTGGGCCGACGCCCTTGGGACTTTTGGCGGCACTTGCTTGCGTGTTACATCGTGGCGAGGGCGGGCCCGGTGGGATGTCCCGAGTCGGAGCCTCTGTTGGTCGCGGCCTGCTGGCGGAGCCAGCGAGGGAAGGAAGGGAAGGACACAGGCGGGACGCCTGTGCCACTAGAGAGGGAAGAGAAGAAGCCGCGATGTGTTCCCCGATGCTTCACGCGAGCGTGTGTCGGCCCACGCACCGCTTCGGCGGCCGCTGACCAGGCGGGGAACTTTGACGGGGAAGACCAGCCTGAGTTCGTGGCTCAGCCTGTTGGATGCCCGCCGCGGTTGGCCCCGCTTGGGAGCGGAACGCTTCTAACTAGGGCGAGGGCGGGCGGGTTTGCGCGCGCGGAAGCGGTGGATGCGGGGAAGCCCTCCCTTACGGTCGGGCTACTGATGGGCGGAGTTGGGCGTTGGGAGCGTGCGGCGGGGGTTTTTGGGGGCGGGGAGTTTTTTGATTTTTTTTCGGGGAGGTGGGGCGCGGGGACGTGGGTGTGCGCGCAGGAAGGGAGTTGCGG
>JBAZUW010000045.1:12403-20334 GCA_041661205.1 Phycisphaerales bacterium | reverse complement strand
GGAGACACCCGCCTGATCGTCGCCGAGCGCGAAGAGTCCGGCCTCCTGACTGGAGGCCATGCCCGCGTAGCGGGCGCCCTCCGCGAGCACGTGACTGCCGCGAACGGCCCCCGATCGGCCGTCGATGTCCCAGAGTTTGTGTGCTTCGGTGATGAGCCACAGGCGTGATCCGTCGCGGAGAATGTCGCCGGCCTGGTACGAGGCCTTGCCGTCCGGGCAGGGCAGGCGCCAGACTTCCGTAGGGGGCTTGGTGGAAAGGTCCCACCGGGCCGACTCGCCATCGCTGGCCACGGTGATGAGCGCCCGGTCGCGATCCACAAAAGAGACCCGGCGCACGTGATATTGATGGCTCTTGAAGCTGACAACCTCGGCGCCGGTGGCGGCGTTGTAGATGCCGATGCTGCCGGCCTCCGCCCCCACGACTGCGAGTCGGCCGTCTTCGGAGATGTCGCCACATTCGTTGTGCACGTTGGGGCCGGGCACAGTCCATCTGACTGGATCGCGGGAATAGAGCTCCCACAACGCCCAGCGTGCCCGCTGTGCTTTGGGGTTGGTGAGAAGCGAACGCCAGAGGAGGTCCTCGGCGCGGGGGAGGTTGCCGGCCAAGCCCTCCAGCCGCGCCCGCTCGATAGTGCTGTTGAACAGCTGCTCGTCGAGGGCCTTGGCTTTCGCGGCGGCCTCGGCGGCGCTGGCCTTGGCGAGGTCGCGGTTTGTCTCGGCTTTGCTCTGCGATACAACCGCGTCTTCACGGGCCAGACGCTCTTTGATCGCCAGCGATTCGTAGCGCGTCGCCTGCAGCGCGGCGTAGATCGCGAAGCCGGTGAGGCTGAGGAGCCCCACCACCGCCGCCGCGACGAAGCCCCGGTAGCGCTTGAGCTGCTTGCGGAGCACGTAGAACGCCGAATCGTGCTTGGCGTTGATGGCGCGCCCGGAGAGATGGAGCCGGAGGTCCTCGGCGAGGTCGGCAGCGGACTGATAGCGCCGCGATTTGTTCTTCTCCATCGCCTTGGAGACGATGGTCTCGATGTCACCCCGGAAGACTTTGTTCACACTGCTGAGCCGGGCGGGGGATTCGTCGCGGATGAGCCGCGCGGCTTCCGGAATGCTGCGGCTCTTGAGATCCAGGGGCAAGCGCCCGGTGAGCAACTGGTAGAGCACCACGCCCAGGGCGTAGACATCCGAGCGGGTGTCGACCTCGGTCGGGTCGGCCAGCACCTGCTCGGGGCTCATGTAGGGCAGTGTGCCGATGAGCTGGCCCACGCTGGTTTGGAGGGTGGTGACGCGCAGGTCGGCGTCGGCGGCCCTTGCAACGCCAAAGTCCAGCACCTTGGGCTGGCCGACTTCGTCCACCAGGATATTGCCGGGCTTGAGATCGCGATGGATCACGCCCCGCTGATGGGCGTGGTGCACCGCGTCGCACACCTTGGCGAGGAGTTCGAGCTTGGCGCGGGAGTCGAGGTCTTTCTCATCCGCGTAGACATTCAGCGCCGGGCCGTTGACCAGCTCCATCGCGATGTACGGCTGGGCGGGCTGCCCGGGCTCGACCACGGCGGCCCCGGCCTCGTAGATCTGCGCAATGCCGGGGTGATGCAGACGACCCAGCACATCCGCCTCGTGCTCAAAGCGGCGCACGAGAGATTGGCTCGACACGCTGCGCCGGATGATCTTGACGGCGACGGTGCGGCGAGGTCGCTCCTGCTGGGCGATGTACACCGTGCCCATGCCCCCCCGGCCCAGCACGCCTTGCACGGTGTACTCGCCGACACGGGTGCCGGGCGCGAGCTCGTGCTCGTCGGCGGGGCGGATGGTGCCCAGGCCCAGGCTCTGTGCGAGCAGCTCGGCGTTGTCGAGAAAGCCCTCAGCGCGGGCGTGGCAATCGAGCAGATCGCGGATTTCTTCTTTAAGGGCGGCGTCGCCGTTGCAGCGTCGATCCAGTTCGCGCGGCCACGCCCCCGGCGGCATGTCCGCCAGTTCAAAGAAGATCCGCTCGGCGAGCTCCTGCCTTGACGCCATGCCCTTTGTTTCCCCAAAGCCCACGTCAACACCGCAATTCACGCACACCCGTCACTCAGACTGAATCACCTTCGCGCTCGGCCGCCGCCTTGAGCTCGCGCATCAGCCACGCGCGGGCGAAGGTCCATTCGTTGCGGACGGTGGCGGACGAGACCCCCAAGGCCGCAGCGGTCTCGTCGTTGGTCAGGCCGGCAAAATACCGGAGCATCACAACATCGGCCTTGCGCTGGTCGTAGGCGGCGAGCTTGTTGAGAGCTTCGTCCAAGGCGACCAAGTCGGTCGAGGCGGATTCGGAGATCACGGCGTGCTCGCCGAGCTCGACGCGTTTGCGATCTCCGCCCCGCTTGATGCGGCCGCGCGAGCGGGCCCGCTCGACGAGGATGCGTCGCATGGCCATGGCGGCGGCGGCAAAGAAGTGCCCGCGCGAGTCCCACGCTACATCGATGCCTCCGAGCAAACGCAAGTACGCCTCGTGCACCAGCGCGGTGGCCTGCAGCGTGTGGCCTTCGCTCTCGCGATGCATATAGGACCTGGCGAGGCGCCGGAGCTCGTCGTAGACGACGGGGAGCAGTTGCTCGCTGGCGACCTTGTCGCCGCCCCGCACGGCGTCGAGGATGCGGGTGACTTCGTGATTTCCCGGGCTGGTTTGGGTGTCGCTCATGGGAGGGGTTGCCGGTGCGGGTGTGAATGTGACTGGGTACAGCGTACCAGAGGCGTCAAGGGAGTTTGCTGGCTCCACTCCATGCGCCGAAGTGGGCTTCGGACGCCAAGTTGCGCGCCGGTACACCAGTTTGTTAGCGCTTTCACGGCCGTGCGTCGCATGTCTGGGCGTCTACCCAGAGCCGGGCCGACCCGCTCTGAAATCACCCGCCTGGGCCTGCCGCGTGTCGGCCGCCCGGGGCATTCGCCGCGGCTGGCTTACGCCCCGCGGAATCCGCGAGGTCGCAACGTCGCCAACCTCTCTGTGCCATGGGCATGTCGCCCGGCATTGGTGTTGCTGCGCCCTCGTCCGAACTGTGGAGCTTGCCATGAAGACGATGACTCGATTCTGTGTGACGGGAGCCGTGTTGGCCGCGAGCGCGGGGCTCGCAAGTGCCCAATGCAACCCCAGCCAACTGCTGCATTCGCCGCGTTCAACCCAGGACCTGCTGGGAACTTCCGTAGCGCTGACGTTTGACAACAGCAACAGCCCGATCCTGTTCTCAGGAGCCATCGGCAGGGATCAGACCGGCGCAAGCAACCTCGGCGCGGTGTACGTGTACAACAACAACGGGTCGTTCTTCCAGGCCCAGCAGCTGCTGCCGGCCTTCGGAAGCGGGGGCTTTGAGTTCGGCACGACCATCGCCGCGGCCTTCCCGTACGTCGCAATCAGCGCGCCCGGTGGCGGCGTCGGCGGGCTCGTGTATGTCTATCAGAAGGTCGGCAACTCGTGGACGACGGTGTATTCCTACGAGCCCAACGGCACAATTTCGACCGCGAGCTTCGGCTACTCGTTGGGCGTGACGGCCACGCCGATTCCTCGGGTTATCGCGGGTTCGCCCGGGTACAGCCCGGCGGGCGCTGGCGACGCGGGTGCCTTCTTCATCCACCAGAACAACGGCGCGTGGGCGGTGCAGGTCGCCAAGACCAGCGTCGACTTCCAGGGTGGGGCGGGAGACCATCTGGGTACGGCGGTGGCGATCGACGGGTCATTGATGGCGGCCGGCGCTGCCGATGGCGACCCCAGCGGCCTCTTCGATGCCGGTTACGCGGTGGTCGGCAAGCTCGGCGGGAACGGCCAGTGGACCTTCACCAAGTTCCTCCCCAGCCAGTCTCAGTTTGCCGCTCACTTTGGTCAGAGCATCGCGGTGAACAACGCGTCGCACATCGTTGCGGTGGGCACCCCTTACTTTGATACCAGCGCTGCCGACATCGGCGGGGCCAAGGTCGATGTCGGCTGCGTCTATGTGTTCGACGCGACCAACCCCGGCGCTCCCGTCCAACTGGCGCGGCTGGTTCCTGAAAATGCCTCTGCCAACATGCACTTTGGCAGCAAGGTGGCGCTCTCCGGAGACCGGCTGCTCATTTCCGCCCCCGGCACGCACCAGGTCTTTGAGTTCCGCCAGGACATCTCGGGGAACTTCACCCAGCGCAGCGTCATGAGCAGCCCCGCCGGCAGCAACGACTTCGCCTCCTCCATCGCCCTGGCCAACAACCTGGCCGCCGTGGGCGACGACCTCAACACCGTCTCCCCCACCACCTGGCAGGGGGCGGTCTACTACTCCTATCTCACAGGGGGCATGGGGGGCGACACTTTCGAGGCGGCCCTGCCGATGCTGCCTGGGACCTCGGGCTTTGCCTGCACCAACGCCATGACCCCCACCGGCTTTAGCGTGGGCAACTGCGGCAACGGGGGCGGGCTGGGCAACGACGCCTGGTTCACCTTCACGCCCGGCTGCGGCGGTCAGGTCACGATCGACGCCGTCGGGTCCAGCTTCGACACCGTGCTGACCATCCACGATGCCAAGCCGCAGGTTTTCTCCACACACAACATCGGATGCAGCGACGACATTGTCAACGGTTCCAATCTGCAGTCCCGCATCACCATCAACGTCGAGGCCGGGCAGCAGTACTGGGCCCGCGTCGCCGGGTACAACGCGGGGGCCCAGGGCGACGCCACCATCAACCTCTCCAACGTGTTCGCCGTGAACGACGATTGTGTGAGTGCCTTCTCCGTCGGCGAGGGGACGACGCTGGGCAGCACGTGCGCCGCCACCAACAGCATCTTCAACGCGTTGGACTGCTCGGGCCTTTCCCGCACTTTCAACAAGGATGTTTGGTTCAACTTCGTGCCCGGCGCGACCGGCATGTACGACCTCACCACCTGCGGCAGCACCTTTGACACGCTGCTCGCGGTCTACACCTCGTGCCCGGGTGCCAACGTCTTCCCGATCGCCTGCAACGACGACGCCACCGTGTGCGAGCCGCTCCGCTCCAAGGTCAGCGCCATGCTGAACGCGGGGCAGAGCTACAAGATCCGCCTGGGTGGCTTCAACAGCAGCGCCAGCGGCGAGTTCGCCCTCAACATCGCGATGCAGGCGGGCCCGTGCGACCCCGATGTCAACCAGGACGGCAACGTCGACCAGGGCGATGTGGACTACCTCATCAACGTCATCGCGGGCGGGCCGAACCCCTCCGCCATCGACCCGGACTTCAACCAGGACGGCAACGCTGACCAGGGCGATGTGGATGCGATGATCAACACCATCGCGGGCGGCCCCTGCCCATAAGACCCCAAAACAGGGGCGCACGCACCGCCCCTTCTCAACCCGCACGACGTCTCGGGCTTGCACCCGGGGCGTCGGTTTTTTTGGCCGTACACTTCGCCCTGTGACCACCCCTGCCGCCAGTTCTGATGTGTGGACGACCCGCCGCCTGCTGGTGTGGATGGGGGAGGCGTTCACGAAGAAGGGCCTCGATTCGCCTCGCCTCATGGCCGAGATGCTGGTGGCCCACGTCGTGGGCTGCGAGCGGCTGAAGCTGTACATGGACCCCGATCGCCCCGCTTCGCCCCTGGAACGCGAGACCCTGCGGGACCTGGTGGGCCGGGCCTTGAAGCACGAGCCGGTGCAGTATCTCGTGGGTGAGGCGTGGTTTTTCGGCCTGCCCTTCAAGGTTGACCCGCGCGTGCTGATCCCCCGCCCGGCCACGGAGACCATCGTACAGGAAGTGCTGCAACACCAGCGGGCCACGCGGGGGGCGGGAGCCAAGGGGGACGGCGTGCTGATCGCGGATGTGTGCACGGGGTCGGGGTGCATCGCGATTTCGCTGTTGAAGAACCTGCCCGAGGCGCGGGTGGCCGCGAGTGATATCAGCGAGACGGCCCTCGAGCTCGCCCGCGAAAACGCGGTACGGCACGGGGTGGTGGAGCGACTGGATTTACTGCGCGGCGACATGCTCGGCCCGCTGCTTGAGCACCCGGCCACGCGGGGCAGCCCGAGCCTGGACTATCTGGTTTCCAATCCGCCCTACATCCCGGATGACGAGTGGGACGGGGTGGCACCCAACGTGAAGGATCATGAGCCGCACGCGGCGCTGCGGGGCGGGGCGGATGGGCTTGACCTGGTGCGGCCGCTGCTGCGGGATGGCCCGCGACTGGTGAAATCCGGCGGCTTGCTCCTGGTAGAGGTTGCTGACTCTCGTGCGACGGAGGCGGCGGAACTCTTCGCGGGCGAAGCCGCGCTCAAGGACGTGCGCGTGCTTACCGACTTTGAAGGGTTGCCGCGAGTGGTGTGCGCAACGAAGGTGTAGCGTTCGTGCGTACGAGCCCGAAGCGCGAGCGAGGGTCTTCGTGATGCACGAGTGCACAACGCGTCACGAGACCGGGCACCACTAAGACCCTCGCTCGCGCTTCGGGCTCGTAGAGGTCAACCCGCACACCGTGGCCCCCAGGTCATCCTGCCAAACTCAGCACATCGTCATGCCGCCGTCGACGCAGATGGTCTGGCCCGTGAGGAACCCCGCCGCATCGCTGGTGACATACGCCACCGCCGCGGCGATGTCCTCGGGCGTGCCCAGTCGCTTCACCGCGATCATGGCGGTGACTTGTTCCTTGACATTGGGCGGCAAGTTTTCGGTCATGTCGGTGGTGATGAACCCGGGCGCGATGGCGTTGCAGGTGATGCCCTTGCTGCCAAGCTCGCGCGCGATGGTTTTGGTGAGGCCGAGCATGCCCGCCTTGGCCGCGGCGTAGTTGGCCTGCCCCGCGTTGCCCACGACCCCGCTGGTGGACGAAATGTTGACGATGCGTCCGAACTTGCCCCGCATCATGTGCCGGGCAGCCCCGCGGATGGCCACGAACGCCGACTTGAGGTTGGTGTCGAGCACCAGATCCCAGTCCTCATCGCTCATGCGCAGGGCCAGGCCATCCTTTGTAATGCCCGCGTTGTTGACGAGGATGTCGAGGCGCCCGCGCTCCTCGGCGATGGCGTCGATCGCGCCGGCCAGCGCCTTGGCGTCCCCCACGTCCACGGCCTTCACGCTGGCGCTTCCCCCCGCCGCCTCGATGGCGTGGCGAACATCGTTGAGGGGCCCTTCGCTGCGGCTGACCAGCACCACGTGACGGTTCGCACCTTTAGGGTCGGCCAGGTGCAAGGCAATGGACTTGCCGATGCCGCGGGAAGCGCCGGTGACGACGGCGACGCGCTTGGGGACGGAAGATTCAGCGGGGGTGGTCAACGTCGGCTCCTTGCATGCCTGATGGAACCAAAGGGGCACGACGATCCGGAGCGGATCGACGTGGCACGTGCGCAGGGTGGAAACTCAACTGCCCGGCGGGGGCTTGGGGCCGGTGGGGACGTCTACCGGGCCGGCGGGCGTGCGCTTGCGGATGGGTGATGAGCCAGGGGCGGGCGCGCCGGGCTTGCCATCCGCACCAGGCGCAGCGCCTGGCGCGCCGGGTTCGCCGGGCTTGCCGCCCTCGGCCGCGGGCGCGGCGAAGGTGGTCGGCGCGTCGGCCAGACCCAGCGTCGGATCGCCGTCGAACTCGCTGGCGCGAGCGCGGGTCGCGGGAGTTGAAGGTGCACCGGTGAAGACCCACGCGTCGCCAGCACGGGTGCCGGCCCAACCCAGGACGTAGGCCGCGCCGGGTTCCTGAATGGCCGTGTAGAAAATCGCGCCGCTGCTGTGCACCTGGCCACCGGAGAGGTCGCTCAGGCCCACCACGCGCACGGCTTCGATCTTCGAGGTCGACTCGTCCCACTCGCCGCTGGCGCTGAGACTATCCAGCACGCCCTTGGCGGAGGCATCAAGCATCGGGCCGATTTTGCCCGCGTCGCCCTTTGCGAGCGAATCCGCAAAGTTGATCACCGCGCGGGCGAGGGATTCATCCACCGGGGCCGCGGCCTGGGCATATTGCACCCGCTTGTCCACGCCCATCG
>JBAZUW010000045.1:732-12393 GCA_041661205.1 Phycisphaerales bacterium | reverse complement strand
GTCACCGGGCTGGGGGGGGGCGGCGGCGGGGGCGGCGGCGGAGGCGGGGGTGGCGGGGGCGGAGGCTTGCTGCAGCCCGTGAGGGTTACAGAGCTGGTCGCGGCCATCGCCACGCACAAGCCCAGCGCGAGGCTGGCGGAGAGCGCTGAGCGAACGGCGAGGCGGGTCGCCGCGCGGCCTTTGGACGGCCGGGAAGACGGGTTAGGGCGTGTCATGGTTCACCACCTTGATCTCTTTGTTGATCCGTCGCATCAGGCCCGCCAGCGTACGTCCCGGCGCCACCTCACAGTAATCACCCTTGGCGTGGGCCGCCAGCCACTGGCACCCCTGGGCCCAGCGTACCGGATGTGTCAACTGGGCCACCAACCCGGCGCGGACGTTGGCGGCGTCCGGCACGTGGGGGGCCGCCGTCACGTTGGACATCACAGGGCACCTTGGCGTTGAGATGGTCGTGGCGTTCAGGGCGGTGCCGAGCTTTTCGGCGGCGGTCGCCATGAGGGGCGAGTGAAACGCCCCGGCGACCTGCAGCGTCGCGAATCGCAGACCCATCCCTTCGGCAACCTTGCCGGCGGCCTCGCAGGCAAGTTTGTGCCCGCTGAGCACCACCTGCCCAGGTGCGTTGAAGTTCGCACACACCAGCACGTGGCTGCCTCGGGCTTTGTCGCAGATTTCCTGGGCTTGCTCGTCGGTGGCGCCCACCAGGGCGACCATGCCCCCCCCGCCCCCAGCGCGGGCTTCAGGGCTGTCGGCGGCGTCCTGCATCGCCCGGCCCCGCAAAGCCACCAGTTCCAGCCCGTCTTCAAAGGTGATCGCCCCGGCGATGACCAGCGCGGTGTATTCCCCCAGCGACAACCCGGCGGTCGCAGCGAGCTCGGCCTCGCCTTGCCCAAGCCCGCGCGACGCCATCAGCCCTGCCCAGCAGGCGACCGAGGCGACGAAAATGGCCGGCTGCGAGATATCGGTGCGACTGAGCCGCTCCATGGGGCCTTCAAAGCACAGATTGGAAAGGGGCACCTCGAAACGATTGCCCAGCGTGGCATCGGCGCGCTCAAAGACGCGTTTGGCTTCGGGCGAGGCATCGGCCCACGCCCGGCCCATGCCGACGGCCTGCGCGCCCTGCCCCGGACACAGCACGATCAGTGGATTCATGGTCATATTAAATGCTCACACCGGGCTGGCGTCACCGAGTGCCAACCCCCGACCCCACTCACATCTGCCACAGGCTGCTGCCCCAGGTCAGGCCCCCACCGAAGGCCAGGAACATCACCTTCATGCCCGGCTTGATCCGCCCCTGCTGCATCAGCTCATCCAGGCACAGCGGCACCGAAGCACCGACCGTGTTGCCCAGCCGGTCGATGTTCACGTACAGGCGATCTTCGGGAATTCCAAACTTGTCGCGGGCGGCGTTCAAGATTCGCGCGTTGCTCTGGTGGCAGACATACATGTCGATCTTGTCGGGGGTGAGATTGGCCTTTTCGAGGGTCTCGCGGATGAGTTCGGGGAAAGTGCCCACGGCGAACTTGAAGACCGAGGCTCCGTTCATCGCCACGTAGCCGCAGTGCGAGGGATCGGGTGTGACGCCGGGGGGAAAGTCCGCGTCGTAGTGCGGCACGTAAATGTCTTTCCAGCCCGCGCCGTCGGCGCGGATCGATTGGGCGAGGATGCCCAGCGAGGGATCGTCGGAGGCCTTGAGGATGGCGGCCCCGGCGCCGTCGCCAAAGATGATGGCGGTGCTGCGCCCGGCGGTCGAATAGTTCATGAGCTTGGACAGGGTGTCGGCGCCGATGACGCCCACGGTGTTGTACCCCCCGGAGCGGATCATCTCATGAGCGATGTTGAGGCTGAACACGAACCCCGAGCACGCGGCGTTCAAGTCAAACGCGCCCGCCCGCTTGGCCCCCACCATGTTGGCAACCAGGCAGGCGCTGGCGGGACACTCCATCTCGGGTGTCATGGTCGCGCAGATGACAAGGTCGAGATCCGTCGCGGGCAACTTGGCGTTGGCCAGCGCCTTGGTCAGGGCCTTGGCCCCGAGCGTCGAGACGCCCTCGCCGTTTTTGTAATCCGCGATGCGGCGCTCGCGGATGCCGGTGCGCTGCACGATCCACTCGTCCGAGGTATCCATCACGCGCTCAAGGTCGGCGTTGGTCATGCGGCGTTCGGGAAGGTACGAACCTGTCGCCACAATCTGAACGCCGCGCTTGCCGCTCTGACTCATACCCGGACGCCCTCCTCCGCGGCTTCGTTGGCCAGCCGCACTTGTTCAGGAATCCCCAACGCCTCGATCTCTTCGAGCCTACGCACGATTTCGGCGTTGCAGCCGGACCGGGCGAAGATGCGACAGTTGCGGATGGCCGCCCGGATGGTCCTCGCCTCGCTGCTGCCGTGCGCGATGAAGCATGCGCCGTTGATGCCCAAGAGTGGCGCGCCGCCATATTCGTGGTAGTCGTTCTTGGCGTAGATCGATTTCACCACGGGCTCAAACTTTGTCACCAAAGCCGGGTCGTGGGCGAGCATCTCGGCCGCGATCGCCTTGAAGAGGCTCTTGGCCATCCCCTCGGCCGCCTTCAGCAGCGTGTTGCCCACCAGGCCGTCGGTCACCACGACATCTGCCACGCCCTCGAAGAAGTCGCGTCCTTCGATGTAGCCGATGTAGTTAATGCCGGGGGTGGCACGCAGCAGGTCGCGGGTCTGCTTGATGAGCCCCGTGCCCTTGGCCTCTTCAGAACCGATGTTCATGAGGGCCACGCGCGGGTTCTTGACGCCCACCACGCGGCGTGAGAGCACATCGGCCATCAGGGCGTACTGCCACAGGTGTTCGGGCTTGGGTTCGGGGTTGGCACCCGCGTCGGTCAGCACCACCGGACCATGGAAGGCGGGGAGCGTGACGGCGATACCAGGGCGAAGCACGTTGGGCATGCGCCGCATGTGCAGCATGGCCGCGGCTACACAGGCCCCGGTGTTGCCCGCCGAAAGTACCACGTCGCACCGGGCGGGGTGGCGCTCGGCGCCCATCATGTGCATCTTGACTATCGAGGAATCGGTCTTCGCCCGCACGGCCTTAGCGGCCGCGTCGCCCATCTCGATGATCTGCTCGGCATCGACGATTTCGAGGCGCGGATCGTCGAGCGACACGCCCTTCTCATCCAGATATTCGCGAATAATTCGAGCACGCCCCACAAGCACCAGCTGATCGCCAGCTGGCATTTCGTCCAGCGCGAGCACGCATCCTTTGAGGATGGCGTCCGGGGCGTGGTCGCCACCCATGATGTCGATCGCGATTCGGATGGGACGGTCGATGGTCAATGGAGAGCTTGTCACAGGTGCCGATTCCCCGCGTACCGCGCTTATTGGAGAAGAGCCGACGCGAAAAACTTCGCCCGGCAGCTCCCCCACTTCCGCGACGAACTTCGAGGTGCCCGCCGAAGTGGCCGCGGCGCACACCATCCAAGGCGCGGCCAGAGGCCGCCGCTCGTTGGCTCCGGGAGCATAGGCCCCGCGAGTTCAAACATCCCGAACGCCGCGTGAGGACGGCGCTCAGACGAGGGGCCGTCCTGTCGGTTACGCGTGCCGCGCGGCCAATATCAGGCCTTGGGAACGCCGATGCCGAGCTTGGGAACTTTGATCTGCAGGCCGGCGCGGACATAGCCGGACTCCGCGCACGCACGATGGTGCAGCTTGGGCATGCCCGTAAGGGGGCACACGCCGGAGTTGACGGGCTTCATGGCGTGGTGAGTGCGCCGACGACGCGAGCGGCCGTAGCTGACTCTCTGTGGGGGAAGCATTCCAATACTCCAATCAAGGGCCGCCCAACCCGGGCGACCAGATGTCCCAACGCTGCGAACCAAAATCTCGAACTACCAGCTCGAACCAAACTCAAGCCCGCGGCACCCAACCTCTGCCCGGCCGCGAAGCGACCTGGTAAAAGGCCGCCCAGACCGCCCGGTGCAGAGCCAAAAAGGGTAGGAGGGAGCCGAAGAGGTGTCAATCGGCAGGCAAGCCGCTGGACCTGAGCGATCAGCCCGGTATGCTTGGCGTGCCAGAACCCAAAGGCCCAAAGCCGCCGGGGCAGGCAAGGCCGAAAGGCCACCAAAGCAGAGCAAAACTACGGCCTCCCGCACAAGGGTAGCCGCGAAAACCAAACGCCTCCCTAGCTCAGTTGGTAGAGCAGCTGACTCTTAATCAGCGGGTCGAAGGTTCGAGTCCTTCGGGGGGCATTAGAGAAGAATGCACGGGTTCGCACCCGCTCGTAAAGGCTTGCATTGCAGGCCTTTGCTCGTTTTTGTCCCGAGCGGTTTGCGAGGTCGTGCGAGGCATTTCCGCCGTGTGCTGCAGCGCATTCTGCAACCTGCTTGGCGGGGTCACGGGCTGCGGCGTGAGGGCCGATTCGAAGTCGCTCTCGCGAACGGTGAGGTAGTGCTGGGTGGCGACAGTGGTCGTGTTCCCGAGCCACCAGCACACGACGTGCAGTGGGAAGCGGGCCGACAACTCGGTCTGGCATGACGCCCGAAGGTTGTGCCACACGCGAGGCCACGGCGTGAGGCCCGCACGCTTGATGAACCGCTTCAACTGCGTCCCGAGGTTCACGCCCTTTCGGCGATAGCGGTCGGAGATTACGTACTCGGTGCCGGGCTCCGCCTCTTCAAACGCACGCTGGAGGTACGGGAGAACCTCGGGGAACAGCGGTATGGTCCGGGTCTCCTTGTTGGCGTGGGCCTCGGTCTTGCTCGCACGGACCGTGATGCGGGAGCGAGCCCAATCGATATCCGCCCACCGAAGCGCCATGTGCTCGCTCGGGCAACGAAGCCCACCGAATCGGGAGAGGACGATGAGCAGCCGCCACTCGTTGGACGGGCACTCGCCGATGAGTGCTGCGATGCTCTCACGCGGTACAAAGCGGAGGCGTGCCGTGTTCGTCTGGCTTCCGGCGCTGACTCCCGCGAACGGAGACTCGGCCACGAGCTTCCACTTCTCTGCAAGGCGGAACGCCTGCCGGGCAACCTTGATGAACTTCGCGAACGTCGCCTGGGCAAGTCCAGAGTCTCGCATCGCCCGCTTGAAGCCTTCCGCGTCCGTCGGCGTGATCGAGGCGATCTCGCGGTCATGTCCGAAATGGTCTTCGAGATAGGCACGGGCGGCTTTGTAGTTTTTCTCCGTGGACGGCTTGATCGTGAGCGTGGCGAAGTACCGCTCGAACAGTTGCGAGATCGTCACATGCCGTTCCGCCCGCGGCGGAACGAGTCCGACACGGACCAATCGCTCATGCAGGGTTTCGGACAGGCCGTTGACCCAGCCATTCGTGACGGCATCGATGGCGGTGTTGCCCGACTTAGCGCTAATGAGCGTCTCAACCCGCACGAGCACGGAGTCGGCCTGCTTGCCTTGCATGTGGCCGAGATGGATGGTGCGGCGCTTCCCGAGGTCGTCCACGAACTGGACTTGACGGGTGCCGTTGGATTTCTTGATGAGCGATGCCATGGGGTGGACTCCGGGTGACTCGGGGCGGCGGACGGCGGATCATTGATCGATACGGGAGGCGGTGCTGCCGGCTTGTTTGTTGAGCCAGATACGAAGCTGCTCCACCGGATAGAGCACTCGGCTTCCGATCCGCACGTGCGGAATCAACCCGGATTTGGTCCATGTCCACAGCAATCTCTCGCTGATGCCGAGCATGGCGGCGGCTTCGACTCGTCCGACAGCGAGCGGGGTGGAGTCGCTGTGATGACGCCGCTGGTTGAAGTCACTCATGGGTCGTGCTCCTCGGCTTCTCGCGCCGAAAGAACGCCCGCTGCCACCTTGTGCCAGTGGTCTGCGGTGGCCGGAAGATCACGATGGCGGACGGGAACGGCGCGGATGTCGATGCCGATCCAAAGCGGAGTCGGCCTCGAATGAACCTGACCTCGCCTTTCGATGCCCACTCATGCCACCACTCCGTATCAGTGCGAGCGGGAACCAGAGCGACCACGGTCGCTCCGGCTTGGGCACTCTCGTAGGCCTTTCGCATCCACTGCCCGATGGTCCTGCCGTAGGGCGGGTTCATCCAGCACACGCCAGTCCACGCTTGGGTCAACCCGTCCGTCTCGGGCGTGAAGTACCGGTCGCACTTCGCGTTCTCGGCGAGAGCACAGACATCCAACTTGAACACGAACTCGGCGTTCAACTCGTCGAACAACGCCTGTGGCGTCGCCCACACGTCGGTCGCCGACGAGAAATGAACCGACGTCGAGCTTGTCGGAGCAGTTTGCGGTGTCGCCTCGTTGGGGTCATCAAACAGACTCTCGCTCATGAGGTCGTTCCTTTTGCGTGATGCGTGTGACACTGTGGGTCTTCAAAGAACAGGGGTTTCTGATTCGGGGTCGTGAGAACATTCTGGACTGAACAACGCATGTACGCGATCGAGCGTACAGTCGGAAGATAAAGAACTACTCCCGCTGCGTCGCCTCACGGACCTGGTCGACGGGGAGAAATTTCACGCCGACGGCCAACGGCAACGCACGCTCGCCCGTGGGCAGTTGGATGTCGTTGAAGCGGCGAACGGTCGCCGACAGTGAAACGTTGAACCGCCGCGTCAGGTGCGGGAGGACCGTAGAACGGAAGACCCGCTCAGCCGGTACGTCGCCGCGACTCACGGCCAGCAGCAGCGATTGAGGGTCGCTCCAGAGCGTTGTGGCGACCGATGCGAGTTCGCTGCTCAGGGCGGGCAGGGGCATAAGGAATGATGCCGCGAACCGGTCCGCTTCGCGTTCGATCTTCCGCTCCATGAAGTCGGCATCGGCGCTATCCCTGAAATCTGTCGAGAGCCGCTCGTGGAGCAGCACGTGACCGAGTTCGTGTGCGATGGTGAAGCGGAGGCGTGGCTCATAGCTCAGGAGGGTGTCGCTCACCTGAATCTCCCGGTCCGACGGCCTCGCCATGCCGAGCACGCCCGGCCCCAGGTGCGTCAAGTCAGCAATACTGAGTTGGATGCCCAGCGGTCCCTCGACCCACTGCTCGACAGGGATCGGAAGCGGCAATGCCGAGAGCTTCTTCGCCCGGGCGCATTTGACGATGGCGTTCCACGCCGCCTTCTCGACGCGTCGCATCAGCGGCCAAAGTTGGAGGGCAGGTGTGCTCACGGGTCATTCCTTGCGGTCGCTGATCTTCTTGGCCTGACGAATCAGCGAATCCCACTGTTCCGCGTTCAGCCCACGGGCGGTCCGGAGGAACTCCGGCACCTTGGCGGCGGCCACCGTGCTCTCGCTGGCGACCTCCGCGACGACGCTGTCCGGCCTGGAGAACCCGGCACGAAGTTCAGCCTCGGGCACGCCATACACCTTGGCGATCTTGACGAGCAGTTCTTCTGACGGCGTGCGGCGACCGGTTTCGATGTCTGAGAGGTGAATCGGGGCAGAGTCCAAGAGCTTCGCCACGTCGCGGATGCTCTTGCCGAGTACGTCCACCCGCTGGGTGCGAAGGCGTTCACCGATGGATTCGGGACGCTGTTCCGGGGTTCGCTGGCTTCGTTTGGCCATGGCAAAGGCTCCTTGTACGAATGTACGCAACCAAGCGTACATCGGTTCTGGCGAAAGTCAAGAAAAATGCCCGGGTCCTGGAGGACCCGGGCGATGGGATGAATCGGTATGGCGGTTCACCACCGGCCAGCATTCTCAGGGAGAGAGAATCTCGACATCGACAAGAGCATCGCCGAGGTCGGTTATCGTGGACTGGACCTTCGCCAGCCACTCCTTTTCTTCTGCCTTGAGTTCGCCATATGCCTTGCGGCTGAACGCCTTTCGGGGCCGGTCGGTGTCCCGGGTATCGGTCAACACTTTCATCATGTACTGCATGCCCTTGGGAGTCTGGTCCAATGCACCGCTGGACCGAAGCTGTGAGAGCGAGATCGGCACCGACTTGACCGAGTCGTTCCGCATTACACCGTCTTTGCCCGGCTGCTTGAATCCCGGGACGCTCAGATTCGACAGGAGTGCTCGAACCTCCGGGCTCTTGGCACGGTCACGAAGGGTTGTGCGCCTCCCTCCTGGACGAGGCAACCGAACGCGGCGACCTGACCGACGCCCAGTCGCAAGACCTCTCCCAGACCATCAGCTATTGGTGTGAGGAGTTCCCCTCCCTGGCCGCACGGACTCGGAGTCTCATCGTCAACTCATTCACGGCCCGGGCAGCGGCTTTGCTCCGAAGCCCGTTCCGCGAGATGTTCTCGGAGACCACAACTGTTTCTCCCGATGACACCCATCGGGGAAAGGTCGTGATTCTCGACCTCCCGATCAAAACCTACGGCGAGTCTGGCCGGGTTGCTCAACTGCTCTTCAAGACCGTGTGGCAGAAGGCGACCGAGTGGCGCAAGCTGGATGAGTTGCCCAACCCTGTCTTTCTCTGGGCAGACGAAGCTCAGTACTTCGTCACGCCGTACGACGTGACGTTCCAGCAGACAGCCCGCAGCCAGCTTGCAGCAGTCGTCTACCTGACGCAGAACCTTCCCAACTACCACGTCGCCTTTGGCGAGCGGGACGGACGGGCGAGGACCGACAGCCTCATGGCCTGTCTCCAGACGAAGGTCTTTCACGCCAACAGCGACGTGGTGACCAATGAATGGGCTCAGCGGCTCTTTGGGCAGAAACAGGGACAGCGTCGGAACATCAGCGACAGCACCTCCACCGGCCGGACTGACGGTTCACCCAACCAGTCCAGAGGCTCAAGCATGCAGGAGACGCTTGAGCACCGTGTTAGTGCGGATCGCTTCGCGCAGCTCCAACCCGCCACGAAGGATTCGCCCGCCCAGGCGTACATCTTCGTGCTGGGCAAACGCTGGGATGACCAACGGCAATTTCTCGGATGGCGAGAGAGTTTCTCGCGGTACCCTGACAAGGAGCCAGGGGTGTTCCCTCGATGAATACCTCACTCTACATTGCGAATCTGCCCGGCGAAGAGACCAGCAGCGAGTTCCACGAATGCCGTGTGAGTTGGCCGTGCGGCGGCGAGCCTTACGCTCGCACGCTTAGAAAGCGTTTGTATCGTCGTCGCTACGGCTACTCGCGGCTCTGGCTGTGGGGATCGGTCTGCCTCTCGCCCCAACTCACCGCACACCTCGTTCTGCCTTACGAAATCTGGTCATTTCCGCAGCGGATGGTCACGAGCCTCGTCGTGCTGCTGATCACCTGCGTCGTTGCGTACGTTCTCGACTTCTGCCTCTTCGGACAGATTTATGACGGGCAGCGGGGCGCGCCGGAATCGCCCTGCATCAAGCGTGCGAAGCAGGCGGCCTATGAGTGGCGGCGCGAATGGCTCAGCCTTGAGGCCGACGCGCCACTCACGCCGGGCGTCGCCCGCTTCGGGCGAGCGCCCCGGCTCATCGTGCCTTGGACCATGGTGGAAACAACCGACCTCTCTCGGGTGTTCCAGAGCGTGAAGCCCGAGGACCTGATTCGCATGGCCACGTATGCCGCGACGGAGATGCTGCAGTATCACCCGAACACCTTGGTCCGCAAACTGTTGTTCGACCGCCGCCCGTCAGTTGTGCTCCTCACACCCGTGGACAATCTCTCAAATGAGCGTGCGTATCTGTGGCAGATCTTTTCCGAGCCAATGGCCGACCGACCGGGCGCAATACATCGGGTTGGCCTGACGTACTGGTTCGCTGGAGGTCCGCTGCTCAACCGAACGATCGGCAAGAGCGATGCCAAACTGACTCAAGGGCACCTGGGTCTCTTTGCAGATCGCTCACTGCTTTGGCCTTGCCTCGTGACGTTGATCATCGCCTGGCCGATTGGTGTGTCCTGGCTGGCGTGGAAGGCTGTCAAGGAGGTTCGTTTTGGTGAGCGCTACCGAGACTTCGTCGCGAATTACAGCCCGACGCTCGGCGACTCGCTCGACCTTTGGCTCATCGCACGAGCGAGAGAGCTACGACCCAATGATTTCATCGTTATCTCAACCGGGATCACCCGAGAAGCTCAGCTCACAGCCGAGGCGGCACGGGACTTCATTCACCAGGCGCGAACCGGCGGGTTCGGTTCATACGGAGATGGTGTGTGAGCTTGACTAAGCGAAAACCTCCAGCTGCAGCACCACGGTTCATAGCAGCAACCATCGAACGCTCACCGAGCAGCCTTCGCTGGGCGGTTACGGTCTTCGGTGTGATCGCTGCGGTACTCATCGTGATCGAGGGCATGCTCTGGGCGAGCAACAGCGCAAAGATCGAGCAACTCAGAGTGTATCGTCTCCAGCGTGAACTCGAAGAGACTCTTCCTTCGCTCTACGGGCAAGTATCGTCCCAACTCGCAGGACTGCGAATCCGCATCGACCAGTTGTCTACGCGCTGGCAGAACGACACGGGGGTGCCGCTCACACCCCGGCAAACGCCATCGGTACTTCCAGAACCACTTCGAGCGCTCATGGCCGACCCAAGAGCCAAGAGCGCAGCGGACTGCTGGGACTCAGCTTGGCGGAACCTTCCATCGGCCGCAGATCTGGCCGAACGCAAGGCCCAACTCGATGCCATCAATCTCCGGATCCAGATTCAGTCGTTCAGCGCGGACGACAGAGACCGCATACGGACACTGACCTCCGACGTCGAACGCTGGTCACGTCTCGTGACCGATGCCGACGAATGTTCCCGCCTCATCGCCGAACTGCTCCGGCTACGTGCCGTGAGTTCCCCATCATCGACCTCGAATGGAGTACCGAAATGACTCGCCGTCGTCCCGCCTTGGCTTGTGTGCTGGCCGCGATCTCAGCACTTGCCACGATTTGCGTCTCGCCGACGTTCGCTCAGAGTTCTGGCTCTCCACCGTCGGTTGCGGACCTTGCCCGCGCCCAGGAAGCCCGTGAGCGGACACTCAAAGAGTTCCGCGACCGAGCACGTGCTGCAGCAATTCAGGACATCGAGCGGACCCGTGCATCGCTCACCAAGCTTCGGTCGCTGGTCACCGACGTGACCGAGCAACTCAAAGACTTGGCATCGAATAACGATGGGCGAAGACTCGCCGCTGACCGGGCGACGGTATCGCTGATCTTTCACAAAGGTCTGCTCACCATGACCGTGAACGTTGCCAGCGTCGACGCTCGGCTCGCGGATATGGATAAGGCCAAGAAGAGCATTGACGACGCTCAGGGACACGACCTTGACAGCGTCGCGACCAGGGCCCGCGAGTCAGCAATCGCTACTGCTGCGTGGGTTGATCTTCGCTCGGCGGAAGTCTCCGAGCGTCAGAACTTCTTCACCGCTGCGCTCAAGACCGCACCGAATGGCGTTAAGCTAGATGGGCCGACCCTCCGCGAGTCGCTCGACAGCTACGCCATCGCCTTTGACCGTTGGTCGGTCGATCTGTTTCGTCAAGGGGTAGAACAGGGTAGAGGCGAGAAAGAGAATGAGCTCATCGCCAAAGGTCGCCTCGCTGCATTGCTTGAAGCGGAGCAGAAACTGCGTTTGCTTGAGGAAGCCACCCGAGTCCGGATGCAGGAAGAAAAGACGATGAAGGAGGCAGAGCTTGAGCGGCAACTCGACCGTGTGGCCGAGCTTGAGCGTGAGAACCAGCGGCTACGAGCTGAGCGTGTACTCAAGGACGCTCAAAGTGATGCGGCAGCCAACAACGTCACTCGCCAAGCCGAACGCGAGAAGCTTGCCGCCACTCCCGGGAGGAGAGTTCGCTCGGTACCTGGGGTGCT
>JBAZUW010000045.1:0-722 GCA_041661205.1 Phycisphaerales bacterium | reverse complement strand
GGGGTCGAGGGATACTTCAGCCGGTCATACAACTGGCGTTCATATTCAAGGAAGTTGAAGCCCACTGGCCCGGCCGGTTGACCTAGGCCAAGTTGGACATAGCGGTCGTGGTCGGGCCCGAAGACGACCACTTCGCGTAGCGAGCGACCGGCGGCGGAAACATTCCCGGGACGGTCTGCGTTCGTGCTGATCCACGTGCCCAGGTCGTCGTTCTTGGCGGTGAGTACCAGCCCGCCGAAGCGGCGTTTCGGGTCATGCCGATTGACCCGGAGGAGGCCGACGGCAAACCGTCGGCCACTCGTGCTGGTCTTGCCCGAGCCGGTGCCGCCGAAGATCTGCGTCCCTTGAAAGGCGTCACCGCAGGTCCAAGGGATACCCGCGAGCGGTCCCGACCCGGCGCCCGGGTTGGCCGTTTGGGAAGTGCCAACGAAGTTGAAGACTGGGTCTTCGAGCATCCACTGAGGTCTCCGAACGGGGAGAAGTCTGCGTTGGAATTCCGGCTAGAAAAAGAGGGATGAGGTACGGGGGTTTTCTGGTATAAAAAATGTCAAATGGTGCACAAACACCTCCGCGATGATACGCGGTTTTGTGGCAAAAGTGTCGCCCCTTGGGGCGTCGTGATCCAGTCGCTTCCGTGTGCTAAGGCATGGGCAGAGTCTGGACCGGAGCCGAACAAAGGAGTCGGAAAGAGGCACACCGGGGGGGACCGGTGTGCCTGGGGG
>JBAZUW010000044.1:17790-20437 GCA_041661205.1 Phycisphaerales bacterium | reverse complement strand
GAAGTCCTTGGGGATGGTCATTCCCAGCGCCCCAAGCTCAAAGAGTCGGTCGATCACCCAGCGGGGGATTTCCTGATCCTGATCGATCTTGATCGCCGGGTGCTCGGTGCGCAAGTATTCGTCGAGTTTCGCAAGGAGCTGATCGCACTCGGCCTGCTCTCCGGGCTTCACCGTCGGATACGGGAAGTAAAAGTCTTCTTTAATCTTACCCCAGAAGAGATTCTTGACCGGACCCATCTTGGTCGGCTCGGCGCCAAGCCATTCTTCCGCCTCGGCCAGCAGTTTCTTGTCAGCCTCGGAGATGCCTTTGAGATTCTTTAGATCCGCCATGAGTCAGGTCTCCTGGTCAACGCGGCAACCGGCCGGGACGGCAGGCCACCAGCAGAAACTTCGATGCCGAATCCGCAATCGATGCGACAGACTAACCATTTGCAGCATCGAGAGCGAACTTTGTGCGAACCCGGAATCGTACCCGGACGATGTGAAGCCCGCCCGCTCGGGGTAATCGGACGAAGCCAAGACGAGCCCGAAGCGCCAGCGAGGGTCTCAGAGATGCCTGAGCATCGCGGAGAGCCCAGCTCGTGCGTCGGGCTGGTAAAAGCCCACACGCCTACTTCTTCGTTTTATCAAAAAACCCCTGGATCGCGGCCTTCCCCGCCGGCGTGCTCCGCAGCCGCACCAGCTCGCGCTGCTCCACCTCCAGTGCCGCCTTCCATCCCCGCGTCACCCCGGCATCGATCGCCATCGCCACCGCCTTCCCCGGCTCGGTCGCAACCAGCACATCGCGGGTGCGTTCCAGAGCCCTCACCCCTTCGCCCGCCTTTCGCCCCAGCCACCTCGCTGGCGCCCCGTCCCGCGTGATCGGCCGGGCGCGGGCCTTTGCGATCCACCCCTTGGCCACCGTCAGCAACTGCGCGGCCGAAATCGCCAGGTCGTCAAACATCCCCGCCTCGCGGGCCGCGTCAAACATAAGGGGTTCACCCTTGGCCGTCTTTTCCATCGCCACCGCCGGGTCGAGTCGCGCCGGCAGCAAAACGGTGCCCCCCCAGCCCGGGCAAATCGACAACCCGGCCTCCGGCAGGCCCACGGGGTATGGCTTGGCCCCAGGGCAGGCGATGAGGGCATCGCAGTGCATGGCCAGTTCCAGCCCGCCGCCCAAAGCCGCCCCATTAATCGCGGCCGCCGTGGGCACCGGCAACTGCCCCAGCATGCCGAACACCTTGGACCCATACTGCAAATAGGCGTGCAGTTGTGCGTCGTTCAGTTCTGCGATCGCCTTGAGGTCGGCCCCCGCCACAAACACCCGCTCGCTGGCGGAGGCGAGCACCACGCCCGCCACGGTGCGGGGGAGCGAGAGGATGGCCGCCTCCAGCCGCTGAATGAGCGGATGGTCGAGCACCACCACTGGTTTTCCCGGCTGTTCAAGGGTGATGGTGGCGATGCCCATAAACGGGCCGTCACTTTCGATGTGGATGGGAAGGGGCGAGATGGCGTCGGGCATCGCTTGCTCCGGGGGGTGGGCTCGGCATTCGTGCTTCGGCACTCGGCACTCGTTGAAACGGGGCCGTCCGCCCCCGCGGCACCACGAATGCCGTATCACGAATGCCGAATGCCGTGAACTGAACCCGCAATGGTAGGAAATCCCCGCTGGCCGCCACCTGACTGGTCGCGGCACGCCTGCCCGGCTAAGGTTGTCTCCCCGCGGCCGTGGCGGAATTGGCAGACGCGCTAGATTCAGGTTCTAGTGGGGTCACACCCGTGGAGGTTCAAGTCCTCTCGGCCGCATTCATCGGCTCGCTCGCAAGGGCGGGCCGATTGTGTTTAATCCGGAAGGCACGAGGCACTAGCCGTTGTCGGTTCCGCGCTTCGCGGCTGGCTGGCGCCTCGCCCCTCGTGTCTTTCCTCCGTACCCTCCCCGCCATGCAGATCTACCTCGACTCGGCGAATCTCGACGAAGTGAAAGCCGCCCACGACCTGGGCATTCTGGACGGCGTGACCACCAACCCGACCCTGATCGCCAAAGAAGGCGTGGACTACTCCAAGCGTCTGGCCGAGATCTGCAAGGTGTGCAGCGGCCCGGTATCGGCGGAGGTGATCGCGACGGACGTGGCGGGCATGCTGCGCGAGGCCGATCAGCACATCAAAATCGCCCCCAACATCGTCATCAAGCTGCCGAGCACCATCGACGGGCTCAAGGCGTGCAAGGCGCTGAGTGATCGGCAAATCAAAACTAACCTCACGCTCTGCTTCCAGAGCCTTCAGGCGATGATGGTCGCCAAGGCCGGCGCGTTCCTGGTCAGCCCGTTCATCGGACGACTGGACGACATCGGCGAAGACGGCATGGAACTCATCCGCACCATCCGGGCGATCTACGACAACTACGACATGCAGACAAAGATTCTGGCCGCCAGCATCCGCCACACCAACCACCTGCTCCACTGCGCCCTGGCCGGGGCCGACGTGGCAACCTGCCCCCTCAAAGTCATCCAAGACTGCATGAAGCACCCGCTGACCGACCAGGGCATCGAAAAGTTCCTGGCGGACTACAAGAAGGCATTCGGATAACGCAAGACGCCATACGAACCCCACGCGCAAGCGTGGGGCCGCAGCGATGTCCAAAGACTGCTGTCGTCCGGCGTCAACGCCA
>JBAZUW010000044.1:0-17780 GCA_041661205.1 Phycisphaerales bacterium | reverse complement strand
AGCTAAACTTTTCGCTAGCAGCTACTGCTAATCCTGCCGATTCTTCACATAATCAATCGCGACACCCAACGATTCCTCGTCGTTGATGTATCGCGTGCTCCCGTGGCGAGTCCAAGCCTTCCGGTCCCTGGTCGCATGCCCCGCGGCGATCAGCCCCCGCGTCGCCCACGCCTTGAACTGCTGCATCACAAGTTCTGGCGTGTAATGTCCCGTCTTCGCGACGCACACATGCACGTGATTCGATCGCACGTTGAGCGCCAACACCCGCCACTCACGCTTTTCAGCGTGCAACCTGATGGCCGAATCGACAGTCGTCCGCATTTCGGGCGAAAGGATAAAGGCCGGCTGGGCCATCAAGAACTCGGCATGTTCCAGCCGCTTTCGATCGGGCGGCAGCCGTGGTGTGCCCGCTCGATTGTGTACGTCGTCCATGGTGCCGCGGGCGTCCCCGTGCAGCCATGTCCCGTAGCTGTGCCAGGTGAGGAAAAATGCCAAAGCGGGCATGCGTGCTCAGGACTCCGAGTCGCTGGAATTCTGGTGACGAGTGCGGCCCCACGCTCGCGCGTGGGGTTCGTCACGCCTCCACCACAAACTCAATCTCCACCGGCGCCCCAAGCGGCAGCGCCACGCTTCCCACCGCCGCCCGCGCGTGCTTGCCCTTCTCGCCGAAAAGTTTCACCAGCAACTCGCTCGCGGCGTTGGCCACCTTGGGCTGCTCAGTAAACCCAGCCTCGCTGCACACAAATACGCCCAGCCGCACAAACTGCTTCACCGCTTCCAGCGATCCTAGCTCCGCCTTGATCGCCGCCAATCCGTTCAGCACACACTGCACTGCGCACCTCTGCGCCACCTCCATGCTCACGGCGCCCGGCACGCTTCCGGTCGCAATCATCTGTCCCGCGGCCATCGGAATCTGCCCGGCTACAAACACCAGGTTCCCGCTACGCCGGGTCGGTATGTACGCCCCCGCGGGCTTCGGCGCGGGCGGCAGCGAAAGACCGAGTTCAGTGAGCGTGGCTTCGATGGACATGGGTGCCTCCGTGTGGTTGAATGTTCGCACAGCGTATCGCGATCACCAGCCAGCGATCGCACCCAAGCTACCCTCGACCCATGAACATTCTCGTCATCGGCCCGCACCCGGACGACCAGGAAATCGGCATGGGAGGCACCATCGCCCTGCTCGCCGATCAGGGTCACGACGTGCTTCTGCTCGACATGACCGACGGCAGCCCCACACCCCACGGCGATCGGTCCACCCGCCTGCCCGAGGCCGCCGCCGCCGCTGCCGCCCTCAGCCCCCGCGCCCCCGGCACCAAGCCCGTCCGCCGCCTGCTGCTCGACCTCCCCAACCGCCAGGTCGCGCACACCCTGGAAGCGCGCCACAAGGTCGCCGGAGTCATCCGCGCCCACCAGGCCAGCCTCCTGTTCATGCCGTTCCCGCAAGACGCCCATCCAGACCATCTGGCCGTCACCCGCATCGCCGAGGACGCCCGCTTCGACGCCAAGCTCACCAAGGTTGACATGCCCGTGCCCCCCGGCTTCAGCACCATCGGCCCGCCCCTCTACCCCAAGTGGGTCATCTATTACTACTGCTCCCACCTACGCCAAGTGCCCGACCCCAGCTTCATCATGGACACTTCGTCCACCATCGCCCGCAAGCAGGCGGCCATCGCCGCTTACCGCACCCAGTTCGGCGATCACACCCACAATGCCGGACTCCTGGAGCGCTTCGCCCGCGAAGACGCCTACTTCGGCTCGCGCATCGGCGTCGCGGCCGGCGAACCCTTCTGGATGCGCGAGCCCCTGGGGCTGACTGGCTTGGCCGGGCTGGCATGATCACCTGATTTTGGCGCGCAAAACCAGTCACTCTGCGCCACAATCGAGATCGAATCCCGCGTAGGCTTGGCTCATGAACCCGACCGCCGAACTGCTCAAACCCGAGGTCGAAGAGCTTATCAAGGAGCAGCGCTACAGCGAACTTCGCGAAGCGCTGCACCTGGTGCACCCCGCCGACATCGCTGAGATTCTCTCCTCCCTCGACGCGTCGGAGGCGGCGGTTGGTTTCCGATTCCTGCAGCGCGACGACGCGGCCGCCGCCTTCGCGTACATGCCCCCGGAGGTTCAGGAAACCCTCATCGACAAGCTCGGCGATGAGCAGGCCGCCAGCATGATCGAGGCGATGAGCCCCGACGACCGCGCCCGCCTGGTCGACGAGCTCCCCGAGGAATGCGCCACCCGCATCGTGGCGTCTCTCTCCCCCGAAAAACGCCAATCTACCCAGGCGATTCTCGGCTACCCGCCCCGCAGCGTGGGTCGCCTCATGACCCCCGACTACGTGCGCCTTCGCCCGGATTGGACCGTCACCAAGGCCCTCGAGCACATCCGCAAATACGGCAAAGATGCCGAGACCATTAACGTCGTCTACGTCGTCGACAACGACGGACGCCTCATCGACGACATGCGCCTTCGCCAGCTCCTGCTCAGCGACCCAGAAACCACGATCGAGAGCCTGATGAACCGCTCGTTCGTCACGCTGCGTGCCGACCAGCCCCAGGAAGAAGCCGTGGCCCTCATGGCCCGCTACGACCGCACCGCCCTGCCGGTGGTAGATTCGCGGGGCCTGCTCATCGGCATCGTGACCAGCGACGATGTCGCCGACGTCGCCCAGCAGGAAGCGACCGAAGACATGCAGAAGATGGGCGCCGTAGGTGCCCTGGAAGAACCCTACGACAAGGCCAGCATCTGGTCGCTGGTCCGCAAGCGCGCGCCCTGGCTCTCACTCCTCTTTGTGAGTGAACTGCTCACCAGCAACGCGCTGGTGTACTTCGATCGTGAAATTGAAAAGCTCGCAGTCCTCGCCGCCTTCGTGCCCGCCATCATCAGTTCGGGCGGCAACAGCGGCTCGCAGGCCTCCACACTGGTGATTCGCGCCTTGGCGCTCAACGAAATCACGATTCGCGACTGGTGGCGCGTGCTGCGCCGCGAGATCGCCACCGCCGGAATCCTCGCGCTCATGATCGGCATCCTGGGCTTCTGCCGCATCTCGATCTGGGGGCTGTTGGGCCTGTGGGTGAGCAACAAGGTCGACGACAAAACCCACGAGTTCGTCCTCGATGAGCTCGGGAAAAAAGTCCCCGACTACACCGTGCAGCACCACTACCCCGTGCTGGCGCTGGCCATCGCGGTTAGTCTCGTTGGCGTTGTGCTGTGGGGCAGCGTCATGGGTGCCATGCTCCCCTTCGTTCTTAAGAAATTCGGCATGGACCCGGCGGGCAGCTCCACCCCCTTCGTCGCCACCCTCGTCGACGTGACCGGAATCGTGATCTACTTCACCTGCGCGATGACGATTCTGCACGGGACACTCTTGTAGCCGATGCCTCATCGCTGCCTACGCCCCCGCGTGGCACAGACGTCCCGACTGTGTCCTTCACGACCTTTAGTCCCTCAGGAGTAGTCATGCCACCCGGCACAAAAGCAGTTGAACGTCGAACGCAGAAGATGAAGTAGGACACAGGCCGGAGGCCTGTGCCACAAGGTGCAGTAGGGTCGGCCAACCAAAGTGGGGGACACCATGGGCGCGAGCTTCGGCTTCTTGCGGTGGCGAGATCAGCGTGAAAGCACCCACACCGTGCTGTGGCTCGCTCGCTTCAGCCTCCTCATCAGCGACATCGAGGCCGCCCTGCTCTGGGGCGTCCCGCAGGCACGCGAGGCCATCCTTGTCATGGCCGAAGATGTCGACCTGCCGCTGCTTTCTGTTTTTGGCCTGTGCCTGGCCGCGCTCTGCAGCCTCAGTTGGTACAGCGTGCGCGTGCTCCTCTACATGCGCGTGCCCGACTCAGACACCTGGCCCGGCTTCCCCGGCTGGAGCGCCCGCAACATTCCCCGCATCTGCGGCATTCTCCCGGCGCTCGCCGTCGCCATCGCCGTGCTCGGCACGCTGCGCGACTCCAACATCGCCTCCGGTGTCCGGGGTGTCTTGTGGCGACTCTTCGCCCTCGCCATCATCGGCGCGGTGATCGGTTACATCATCCTCTGGGCCCGCCGGCGCGTGCTCAAGATCGTGCACGAGCCAAAGGTGGAACCGCGCCGCCCGTGGGAGCTTTCCCCCGGCACCCGCCGCATCGCTCTGGCGAGCATCATCAGCAGCGCGTTGCTGTTTCTGCTCTTCACGTTCAACGCTGGCGCCGCCCGGCACATCGGCCCTCTCAGCGTGCTCATCGCCGCGGGTGCCTTATGGATTCCCTTCGGCGCGATGCTGGTGTACTTCAGCGACGTCGTGCGACTGCCGTTGGTCACGCTCTTCTTCGCCATCGCCATGCTCTGGCAGGCCCTCAATCTCAACGACAACCACACGGTGCGCAGCATTCCCAGCGGTGCTCCGTCGGTGCAGGCAGCGGTGATGCAGCCCAAAGACCTCGGGACGCACTTTCGCGAATGGCTCGCCGCCCGCCCCGACCTTGCCGCGTATACCGACGCTCACAAGCCCTACCCGGTGATTCTCGTGAGCGCCGAAGGGGGCGGCATCTACGCCGCATACACCAGCGCCATCGCGCTGTCCCGCTTGCAAGACCTCGACCCGCGATTTGCCACCCATCTGTTTGCCACGAGCGGCGTCTCGGGTGGCAGCGTCGGCACCAGCGTTTTCGGCGCGATGGCCGTCCACGGCTTTCCGCGTTCGGCGCCCTCGCCCGGCTCCCCCGAAACGCAAGGCCCGTGCGAGGCGATGGCCTCCAAAGTGCTCGAGCACGATCTCCTCTCGCCGCTGCTCGCCGGCGCGCTGTTTCCTGATCTTGTGCAGCAGTTCATCCCCTTTCCCATCGGCGCGTTCGATCGCGCGACACCCTTGGAGCAGGGCCTCGAAGCGGCCTTTGACGGCGCCGGGGGCAAAGGCGAGATGACCCACCCGATCGACACGCTGCTGGGGAGCCCCGCGTCCAACATCCCCGCGATGTACTTCAATACCACATGCGTTGAAACCGGGGGTCTCGCCTATGTCGGCCCTTACCCCATTCTCGCCAACGGCGCCTACCCCGATGCCGACTTGGCCGATGCGTGGCGCCCCACCAGTTCAGTGCGGCTGTCGACCGCCGCGGTCCTCAGCGCCCGCTTCCCGCTCGTGACGCCCGCAGGAAAAGTGAACACCGGCTTTGACCAGAACATGCGGCCGCTCGTGCACCGCTTTGTCGACGGTGGCTACTTCGACAATCCCGGCACGGCCACGCTGGAGACGATCATCGCCGCGATCCGCCAGGCGCATGCCAGTGACGACCCACCGATTCAGCTGGTGGTGCTCCGCATCGGGTTCAGCGATCTGCCTGGGCCCACGTCGTACGGCTTTGGAGAGATCATGTCGCCGCTGCGTGCCATCCTCGCCACACGCGGGCAGCACGCCCAGGCCACGCGACGGCGACTGGATTACGATGCCGGGTTGGACATCCACGACCTCACCATCGCGCTGGACACGCGGGGCCAGGGCTCCGGTGGCGGCCGCGCTCTGCCGCTGGGTTGGATGCTTTCCTCAGCCGCCCGTCAAGACATCCGCACGCAAGTAGCCTGGCCCGACACGTCCGGACCCCTCAACGCGCAGGCCATGAACTCAATCCTGAACTGGCTTAAAACGCCCTAGCGGCGGCGCTGCCGCGTCATCCCTCGGAGGGGGGCGCCGGCGCTTCGGTTTCGCCCGCCGGGCGCGCGTACGGGTCGGTCCCCCCGGGCTCCTCGGTCTGGATCACCTCGACCCGCTGATTCGTGCGATCCGTCTCCCGGTCCGCGGCCCGGGCTTCAATGCGTTGAGAGTCGCCGCACGCAACCACGCGAATCAGCTCCCACTTGACCCCGTTCTTTGACAACTCCTGCGCCACGGCCATCGCACGGTCGTAGCTGAGCTGATACGCCCGCTGCGGATTGCGCATCGCTTCGGAGGGGCTCACATGGCCGCGCACTTCCACAATCCACGACCGATCCCGCAGCGTCTTGGCGGCGATGTCCGCGATGTCCTGCTTCGCGTCGGTGCTCAGCAGCGCCTGCCGATCGTCAAAGTTCACCGTGATGGCCGGCCGGGTGATGTTGGGCGTCTTGACGCTGCCGACCGTCGGGAACTTGCCCTGCGGGGCGAGCTGCGTGGCCGGCCCCCCCTCGCGCTGCAGCAGATAACGGATCACGGCCTGATCTTCCGGGCGCTTGGACTGCAGGCTGATGGGGCTGTTGAACCCTTCTCGCACGGAGATGATGAACTCCATCATGGGGTCGGTGGAGCCCCCCATCTTCGCCTCGCCGCCCACGCCCCCGGCCGTCTGCTTGGCCATGTTCATGGCGAGCAGAATCACGAAAAAGCCCATGAGCAACGCGACGTTATCGGCAAAGGAAATGAGCCACTCGGGTGCACCCTCGTGCTCTTCGTGGGAGCCGCCACCGTGCGCGCCGCCCCCGCCGTGGCCGCCCCCGCCGTGCCCCTCCTCGTGCCCGCCCTCGCCATGTTCTTCGTGTTCGGCCATGATGTGTGCTCAGAGTCGCCGTGGGGCGGGCAGCGTCAGTTACGCGGCCCTTAGCTTGAGGCGCGAAACACTGGGGATGAACGCGAGCATCTTTTCTTCAGTGACGCGCGGGTTATCGCCGGCCTGGATGCTGAGAATCGCCTGCAGCATCATCTCGCGCGTGAGAAGTTCCTCGCTGGAGCGCAGCGCCAGCTTGTCGCCGATCGGCCCCGCCACCGCGTTGGCGATGATGGCACCGTACATCGTCGCCACCACGGCCACGGCCAGCGCGTGTCCCAGCACGCCGATGTCGGCACTGCCCAGGTTGCCGAACAGACCGACCTGACCCACCAGCGTCCCCACCAGCCCGTACCCAGGACCGTACACCTTTACGAGATCGAAGATCTTCTTGCCCGCCTTATGCCGCTCGCCCATCGCCAGCAGCTCCATGCGGCACGTCGCCTCGATGTTTCCCGGCTCCACCCCGTCCACCGCCATCTTGAGACCCGCCGCCAGAAACGGATCGGGAATCTTCGCCATTTCAGACTCAAGGGCGAGGATTCCATCGCGACGAGCCTTCTCGCTGAGCTGGCCCACCAGCTTGATCACTTCCGGCAGGGGCAGGCCCTTGTGGAACATGAACCGCTTGATGTAACCCGGAAGCGCGATAATGCGCTCCAGCGGCATCGACATGAACACCACGCTCATGGAGCCGCAGCCCACCATCAGCACGCCTTCCAACGAAAAGAACATCATGAGGTTGCCATGCGACACCTCAAAGAAGACGAAGCCGAGCGCGCTCACGCCGATCAGCACCCCGATGAGACTGGCTTTGTCCACGCGTCACCTCTGGAAGGACCGAAAACCTGTGCGGAGTCGCACTCGCTGGCGCGAAGGTCTCCCCGTGGTTGATCGGCCCAAGCCTCGTGGGTCTTGCGGGCGCCCGCGATTGCGGGGTGGCCCGAGGCTGCGGCGGGTGACGGTTGTGCGGCTTCGAATGGCGAGGATCGTCTCGCGTCTAGTTAGCAGACCTTGACAGCGGCGCGATCAATCCTTCACAAACGTCCCCGCCTCGCGGTCCTTCTTCACTCCCGGAAACGCCAGCGCCCGCCCGTGGGCCACGCAGTACACACCCGGGCTCAGCACGCCCGCGGCGAACACCGCCTCCGTCAGGTTCTGCAGCGCGTCGCTGCGCACCATCTCAAAGGGCCTCATCGCGCCGGTCAGCACGATTGGGATGCGCGGCGGAGTGAAACGGGCGTATAGCAATTCGCCCGTCACCGTGAGTGTGTCGGTGCCGTGCAGGATGACAATGCAGTCCGATTGGGTGGGGAGCGACGCGCTGCCGCCGGAGGCGTGCACCGCCTCCGCGATCGCCCGCCGGTCGTCGTCGGTCATGTGCAGGCTGTCCTTGCTCATGAGCTCGATGACATTGATGATGCTCCCCTCAAGGCGCAGCCGTCGCAGCATGCGACGCACGACCGAGCGCCGGTTTTGCAACGTGCCCGAGGCCTCGTCGTAGGTCTTTTCGATGGTGCCGCCAGTGGTGATGAGGGTGATGTGCCGCATGTGAGTGATTCCTACGAGCCCGAAGCGCCAGCGAGGGTTTCCATCGCGCCCGGGCACTGCATCGACCTTTGCTGGCGCTTCGGGATCCTTGATCAGGCACGTTCGCTGGTCCTCTACAAAATGTCCGCCAACTGCCTCCAGAAGCTCGGGTAGGTCTTGGCCACGCACCCGGGGTTGCGGATAAACGTGTTGGGTCGCCTGAGCCCAATCAGCGCCAGCGACATCGCCATCCGGTGATCGTCGTAGGTGTCAAACTCCACCGGCGGGGCACTCGCCGAGCAATCCACCCCGCCATCTGGGGGCGTGATGGTCATCGCGTCGGGGTCACCCTGCACGGTGGTCTCCACCAGCACGCCCAGCTTGCGCAGCTCGTTGCGGGTCGCCTCGATGCGGTCGGTTTCTTTCACCCGCAGCGTGCGGAGCCCGCGCAAAATGCTCGTGCCCTTGGCAAAGCACGCGGCTACCGCCAGCGTCATCGCCGCGTCCGGCATTTCGCTCATGTCCGCCAGCACCGGCTTCAACACCTTTGGCCCTTCCACCTGGATGCTCGGCTCCGGCAAATCGCGGCGGGTCACTTCCGCCCCCATCAGCCCCAGCAGCTCCGGGTACATCACGTCCCCTTGAATGGAGGCCGCCCCCAGGCCGTTTACCCGCACCTTGGCACCGGGCAAAATGGCCGCGGCCGTCCACCAGTAGGTCGCCCCGCTCGCGTCGGGCTCCACGGTGTAATCAAAGCCTCGGATGCCGGCCTGTCTCCCGGCGACATCGGTGGGCATGACGCGAATCAGCCGAAGGTCATCGCTGTGGCGCGTCGTCGCACCAAGGCGCGAAAGCAGCGACAGGGTCATGCTGACATACGACGCGCTGGTGACATCGCCGGTGAGCCTGAGCTGCAAGCCGGCGGGGATCCACGGAGCCGCGAGCAGCAGCCCGGAGATGAACTGGCTCGATTGCGTGGTGGGAATCTTGACGTCGGAAGGCCTCGCGCTGTGGTGGGGCGTGGGCGTGAGCTTTACCGGCGGGCAGCCGTGCTTGCCAAGGTACTCGACGGTGACGCCAAGTTTCTCGAGCACATCGCACAGTTCGCCGATGGGCCGCTCGCGCATCCGCGCGTTGCCGTCGATGGTCAAGGGCCCGGTGGCCAGCACCGAGGTCGCGGCCAGAAACCGCGTCGCCGTGCCCGCGTTGTTCAGGTTCAGCGTGAGCCCAGTAGGCCCGACCCGCCAGCGCCCGCCCACGCCCGCCACATGAATCGTGCCCGGCTCATCACCCATGCGGATGGCAACGCCAAGCTGCGTAAGGGCCGCGACCATCTGGCGGGCGTCGTCCGCGTCGGTCAGCGCCCCGCGGATCACACTCTCACCCTCGGCCAGCCCCGCCAGCAGCAGTGCCCGATTGGTGAGGCTCTTAGAGCCCGGCGGGCGCACCGCCGCGTCGATCGAGTACTCCCCTCCAATAAGCCGCGCCCGCGGCACCGGCAAGGGCGAAGCCATTTGCTCGAGCGCCACGCGCAACATCGCCAGGCCAGCCGCGGTGGGTGCGGGGATACTCACGCCTTCTTGTCCTCGCTGTCGTCGCCGCCTTCGCGGCGAAAGACCGCCACGATGTCCTCGACGGGCACGACGAACAGCCGGTTGTCGCCCTCAAAGTCCACCGGAATGGCCTGCTTGGGGTTGAAGAGCACCCGGTCGTAACGCTTGATGGGGTAGTCTTCGTCGCGCCCGACCTGCGCCGAGACCGCGACGATGCGACCGGTGAGCGTGGGGATCTCGATCTTGTCCGGCAGGTGAATGCCGCTCTTGGTCTGCTTCTTGTCCTGATCCTTGCGGACCAGCACACGCTTTCCCAGGGGTTCGACAACTTCCAGGCCCTTGTCGGGGCGGGCGGATGGCTCGGGTTTGCTCATGTCGACAGCACTTTAGCGTCTCAAACAGCGGCGGGGGCGTGCGGCGGTGGCGCCCGGCTTTCCGCTATCCTTTGTCGCCTCGCCCCAAGCCACAGTCAGCCCACGGGCCAGCAGGAGTTTCACGTGCACGACGACATGGTCCGCCGCCTTGAGTCCCTCATTGTCACCGTCCCCGACTTCCCCAAGGCGGGCATCCAGTTCCGGGATTTCACGCCCATGCTGGCCGACGCCCGGGCTCTGGCCCTCGCGGTCGAGCTCATGGCCAACCCGTACCGGGGCAAGGGCGTCACGACAGTGGTGGGGGCCGAGTCGCGCGGGTTCATCTTTGGCACCGCCATCGCGCAGGCCCTTTCGGCCGGATTCGTGCCGGTCCGCAAGGGTGGCAAGCTTCCCCGCAAGACCGTCGGCGTCAGTTACCAACTCGAATACGGCACCGATCGTCTGGAAATCCACGCCGACGCCGTCGGCAAAGACCAGCGCGTGCTGATCGTCGACGACTTGCTCGCCACCGGCGGCACCCTCAAGGCCTGCTGCGAGATGATCGCCGGCACCGGGGCCACCATCGCGGGAATCACCGTGCTCATCGAGTTGCCGGCCCTGCACGGGCGCGACAAGGTGGCGAGCTTCGGAAACGTGCACAGCGTGCTGCGGTACTAGCCGAGCACGCCGCGCACGTATCTGCCTTTATTGCGCAGCTCCTGGTTACGCAACTCTTGACCCCATCACCGGCGACGGCGGCAGAATCCCAAGATGCCCATTCCCACCAGCCCCAGCACCCCCGGGCCAGGCACAGCCCGCACCGACGCGCCGATCACGTCCACATCACCAAAGATGCTCGGCGTCGTGTCATTCGAGTTCACATACCACTCTGCATTCTGCTGCCCGTAACTTGGGCCTGGGTTCGTCACCCGCCCGATTCCCGCGGCCGGGGTGGTGATGCCCAGCACTCGCTCCGCCGTCGAACTGCTCACCGTGAACCCGAACTTGAAGACGACGATGCTCTGCGTGCGAGTGTCAAACGCGGGGTCGGTGGAAACCCGAAAGACCTCTGAGATCTGGCCCACGGCGACGCCGCCGCCACCGTTCCAGTTGTTCGCGGCTCCCGTGCCCGAGGTCGGTCCCTCGCCGATCCAGTTGGTCACGTCGGCCCGGCCGATGCGCATCAACCCGCTGGCGCTGCCCGTGCCCGTAAACCCGCGAAGGTAGGTGGACGTGGTATACGCGGTCGCGGCAAACGGCGTGATTCGCCCCCATACCCCCGGCTGGTCCTGCACGAAGCCCGGGGGCGTGCTGCGCGCCCCGCCCAGCGGGCCCACGCCAAAGCCGCCCGGCGTGGCCGGGGTGGTCAGCAGCGTGTCCGCGGCCGTCCAGTTTGAAACCACCGGCTGAAAGATCACCTGCCCCAGCCCCGCCACCGTGCCGGAGCCGACGTAGCTCACTAGGGCACGCACCTGAACGCTCGCGCCCGGGCCCACGTCCAGTGACGAGCTCCAGTTGATGCCGTCGGGGGAGACCTGGTACTGGAGGCGTGTGGTGGCACTCTGCGCCATGGTGGTGGCGGCCAATCCAGCGAGCGCGACAACCGCAGCAACACGAACAACGGGGCCAGCGGGCGCGAAGAACATGGAACGATTCCTTTGAGTGTGTGCCTGGGCAATAAATTCGAACGTCGTGGGAGAGAACGCATCCGCGCGTGAAACGAGACTGAAAACGAGAGCCGCGCGGCCCAACGCCGCTTGCGTGAAATCTGCCGGTGCTATCCGCCGACCACTCGCGTGCGACGGCGCGACGCGGAGAGCCCGAGCATGGCGAACACCGCCCCTGCTGTGGAGGATGGGATGACGTTAATGTGGGCGTCGATCACCTCGGCGCTGCCGACGAGCGTGGGCGAGCCCGCTGTGGTGCTCGTGAACCACCGAACGTCCTGCTGCCCATAGTTCGCGCCGGGAGTGGTGTTCCGGCCGATGCCCGCGGCGGGAGTCCTTACGCTTAGCGTGCGAGTCTCGGGCGATTCGTCAAGGTGTACGACAAAGCCGAAAGCATCGATGTTCTGAGACTGTGTCAGAAAAGCCGGGGCGTTGGGGTCGCGCGGCGGTACGGTGGACTGCTGGAGGGGTATCCCGCCAAGCCCGCTCCAGTTGTTCCCGGAGTTGGCTCCCGAGGTTGGGCCTTCACCGATCCAGTTGGTAACGCTGTTTCGAGCGATTCGCAAAAGACCAGCGGCCGTGCCCGTGCCCTCGAAAGTTCGCAGGTACACCAGTTGTGTCAGCGGTGCCAGGGTCCTGAAGGCCGCGATCCTTCCCCACGCGCCGGGTTCGGGATAAGACCGAAGCTCGGTGCCATAAGGGGGAATGTCGCGAACCGAGCCGACCGGCTCGAAAGTCGTTTGACCCATGCTGTTCGGCAACGCGTCGGTGGAGTGCCAGTTCGTTACCACCGGCTGGAAAATCAGCTGCCCCAACCCCGCCGCCGTTCCCGGCCCCACATAGCTGATCAGCGTGCGAACCTGCACGGTCTCCCCCGGCAGCACGTTGATGCTGTTCGTCCAGGTGGAGCCATCGGTCGACACCTGATATTCGAGGCGGGTGTTCACCGGCTGGGCGCTCGCGCCGGACGCGAGACCCGCGAGGGCGATCAGGGCCGCAGTGCCGCGTCGATTCGAGATTCGATTCATCAGCATCATCAGTGAGGTCCTTCGCGATTGTGCACGGCATGCCAGTTCACGCGGGCGAACGTTGAGGATTCAGCGCCGACTCCGGCGCCGGAGCACGAGCAGGCCCCCCAAGCTGGCGAGCGCGACCGCGCCCGGGGCGGGAATCACGTTGATGTGGGCGTCGATCACCTCGACGCCGCCGCGAAGGCTGGATGAGACCTCAGTGGTGGAGGCAAACCAGCGGGCGTTTTGTTCGCCGTAGGTGGGGCCGGCCGTGCTCACCCGTCCGATGCCGCCGGCGGGGGTCGAGATGTCCAGTGTTCTGCTGCCAGGCGTCGCATCGAGCTGAACCGCGAAGCCAAAGACCAGCACGCGGTCGGTGCTGGCGTCAAACGCAGGATCGCTCGAGATGCGGGAAGGGTTGGCGATCTGGCCGATGTTCACGCCCCCGCCCCCGTTCCAATTGTTCGCAGCCAGGGCACCGGAGGTGGGGCCTTCGCCGATCCAGTTGGTCACGTCAGCTCGGGCGATGCGGAGCAGCCCCGCGGCGGTGCCCGACCCCAAGTGGCCCCGGAGGAAGGTGCTTGTGCTGTACGCGACGGCGCTAAAGGTTCGGGTGCGGCCCCAGATGCCAGGTTCGGGGTAATAGCCGCGTAGGGGCGAGTTGCGGTCAGTCACCAGCGGTTCGATCGCTGTCGAACCTGCGCTGTTGAGCACGGCATCCGTGCTGTGCCAGCTCGACACCACCGGCTGGAAAATCACCTGCCCCACGCCCGCCGCGGTGCCGGGACCGGTGTAGGTGAGCAGCGTCCGCACATACACCGTATCTGAGGGAAGCACGTTGACCGAGCTTCCCCACGAGATGTTGTCGGAAGAAACCTCGTAGGTAAGGAGGGTGTTCACGTCCTGGGCCGCGGCTGGTGCACTGCCGGCGGCGAGGACAAGCAGGGCGGCTACCCCGCCGAGGCACTGGCGAAGCCGCGGCGCACCGGCGAACCGTGCAAAAGCCATGGAAAACTCCTGAGTTTGGAAGCTCGCTGTGGGTCCACCCGGAGCCGGGCGGCCATGGCGGAAGCACACAACGCCATCACTTCAATATAACTCATAATCCCAAAAATGCCACCCGGGCAACTACCGGTATATGAAATAATATTTCACAACAGTCGGCGCAGCGCGGCATGTACCCCGAGGTGTATTATCTGTGAGCGCATGAAAAACCCCTCCCGGGCGAACCCGGGAAGGGTTGTGTGATCGGCGATCTAACTCAACTGTCGGGAGACAGTTGTGGGAGGCTTAGCGGCGGCGACGGGTCGCGACCAGGCCACCGAGGCCCAGGAGGGCGAGCGAAGCCGGGGCGGGGACGACGTTGATGGCAGCGTCGATCGTCTGCACCGCACCAGTGAGGCTGGAAGAGACTTCCGTGGTGCTGGCGAACCAACGGGCGTTCTGCTGGCCGTAGGTGGCGCCCGCAGCGGTCTGGCGACCGATACCGGCGGCCGGGGTCGTGATGCCGAGCGTACGGATGGCCGTCGCGCTGCTCACGGTGAACCCGAACTTGAAGACGACCACGTTGGAGCTGCGGGAGTCGAACGCGGGGTCGGTGCTCAGACGGCTGGGGTTGGCGATCTGGCCAATGTTCACGCCGCCGCCACCGTTCCAGTTGTTCGCGGCCAGGGCGCCCGAGGTCGCGCCTTCGCCGATCCAGTTGGTCACGTCAGCGCGGGCGATGCGGAGAAGGCCCGCAGCGGTCCCGGTGCCGATGTGGCCACGCAGGTAGGTGGAGGTGTTGTACGCGGCAGCGCCGAACGGGGTGATGCGGCCCCACACGCCGGGCTGGTCAGAGACCGTGCCGATCGGGTTGGAGCGGGTGCCACCGACGGGGCCCACGCCCATGTTGCCGGGGGTGCCAGCGGTGGTGAGCAGGCTGTCAGCCGCGGTCCAGTTGGACACGACCGGCTGGAAGATGACCTGGCCGATGCCAGCGGCGGTGCCCGGCCCGATGTAGCTCAGCAGAGCGCGAACCTGCACGCTCGTGCCCGGAGCAACGTTCAGCGACGAGCTCCAGTTCGTACCATCGGTGGACACTTCATACTTCAGCTGAGTGTTGACGTCCTGAGCGTTAGCAGCCAGGGCGAGACCAGCAACAGCGACGATAGAACCGAGAATCTTCTTCATGATAAAAACCTCCCCAGTCTCCTCTTAGAGACGACAGTGATGACTGGCACGCCGACACACGACTCGTGCCTACAACTCCAATATGAATCAAGTCTGGAGAGATGCCACAAATCGGCGCGCTTTTTTTTGACATTTTGAGCCCGGGGTGCGCCTTGACACCCACCAGCACCCGAAAACACGTTCCGCGATGAGCCCCAAAAGCGTTATAGGACGCAGTTTCAGTGAGTTTGTCAGCGCAGGCGACACCGTCGACCCCCGCAGGGTCAAATCTCGGCACGCCGCACTCATCCTTCGGCCCGCTACCGCGCCAGTGCAAACCACTGCTTGGCGTACTCGTGGACCATTCTCAACGTATTGAACCGGCTCGCGTTCCGGGCGATGCAGTTCGCCATCACTTTTGACCATCCCACAGGTTCCTTGAACGCTGGCAGGACCTTGGTCTCCAGGGCTTCGTACAGGGCCGCGGCATCCTCCTGCCATTCACGTTCAGCCGCGATCGGGGGGTGGTCTTCGCCGATTGCCCAGCCCGTCACGCCCTCTTCCCACCCCTCCACCCACCAGCCGTCGAGCACGCTGAGGGAGGGAACGCCGTTGAAAGCCGCCTTCATGCCACTGGTGCCGCTGGCTTCGAGCGGGCGCTGCGGGCAGTTGAGCCACACGTCCACCCCCGCGACCATCATCGCGGCCAGTTGCATGTCATAGCGAGGCACGAAGCAGACGCTGACAAATCCGGAAAGATCACGGATCGCGGTGTGGATGCGTTCGATCAACTCCTTGCCGCCCGCGTCGCGCGGGTGGCTCTTGCCTGAGAAGATGATCTGAATCGGGCCGTGGACTTCCGCGATCCGCTTCAGCCGGCCGTGGTCGGAGAGGATCAGATCAAGCCGCTTGTAGGGCGTCGCCCGGCGCGCGATGCCGATGGTGAAAGGATGTTTGCTCAGGCCAGCGTTCACATCGCGATTGACGCGCTGCACCAAGGCCCGCTTGGCTTCGTCGTGGGCCGCCAGCAACGCCTCACCGGGAATGCGTGTGGCGCCGGCGAGTGCATTGGGGTTGGTTCGCCACCCCGGAACATGCTCGTCGAGCAGGGCGGCCACGCGGGCGCACGCCCAGGTGGGACCGTGTACGCCGTTGGTGATGGCATCGATGTGGAACTCGGGGAACATCTTGCGGGCGACTTCGCCATGCCGCTGGCTGACGGCGTTGGCAAAGCGGGAAAGGGTCAGGGCGGCGCGGCTGGTGTCGAAGAGGCCGTCGCGGATGTACGCGGGGGCACGGGCGAAGATGGCCTGGTCGCCTGCGACGCTGCGAACCATGTCGAGGGCGAAACGGTCGTGCCCCGCCGCGACCGGGGTGTGGGTTGTGAACATGCACTGCGCCTTCACAGCGTTGGCCGCGGCGGGAGAATCAATCGCGACGCCGAACTCAAAGGCTTTCTCGCGGAGCAGTTCCGCCGTGAGCAACGCGGAGTGGCCCTCGTTCATGTGATAGGCGGAGAGGGAGGAATACCCGAGGCTGCGGAGGATGCGGACGCCGCCGATTCCCAGGACGATCTCCTGGCGAAGGCGGTTCCAGTGGTCGCCGCCGTAAAGCTGGTCGGTCAGGCGGCGATGGGCCTCACTGTTCGTCTCTAGGTCGGTATCCAGGAAAAACACGGGCACGATGCCGCCGTTGGCTCCGACGATG
The DNA here is from genome assembly GCA_041661205.1 of Phycisphaerales bacterium. Taxonomy (GTDB): domain Bacteria; phylum Planctomycetota; class Phycisphaerae; order Phycisphaerales; family UBA1924; genus RI-211. The sequence continues at coordinate 1,318 of JBAZUW010000044.1, read as the reverse complement.
TCGCGCCGCCAGGCGCGGACATGCACTTCGGAGCCATCGATCGCGACGGAGGCTTTGGCGGTGGTGGGGGAGAGCTCGTCCGCGACGCTCCACCGCACCGGGGCTTCAGTCTGTCGGCCTGAGTCATCGATCCGTTGGTGGAAATAGCCACGGCGGTGAACCAGCGTGACCCCGACAACCGGGAGGCCCAGATCGGCCGCAGCCCGAAGGGTGTCGCCAGCGAGCACGCCGAGACCCCCGCTGTATGAGGGAATCGAGGAATCAACGCCGACTTCCATGGAGAAGTAGGCGACCGGGGGGCGAACTGATTCGGGCTTCACGCGTGTGGATTCCTTATATAGAGAAGCGGCTCGCCGAGGCGGGATTAGGTGCTTGGCTTCAAAGTATCGGACTTGGGGACGCCGCGACAGTGGCGGGCCCAATTTTGCGGTTGTGCTTGCAAAGGAAATGGGGATCCATCCGGAAGTTGCGTAACTCTCTGCCGGGATGTCCGAAAAAGACGAGTCCCCGCTGCCACCATCGCGGGCCGGGTTTCAAGACCGGACCGGGGCTGGGGTTCGTTCAGGTAACGCGTTGCAGGAAAAGAGTTTGACCCTTTTTTGGTAAAGAGGCTTGCATGACGCGTTTTCCAAAGTACATTTGCGGTGCGGTATTCGTCGGGGGTGCGTCGTCCTTTTCCGGGGCGGCGTTCGGTGCGTTTTGAGCGTGAGTCTGAGTGATTTTCGAAGTTTGGTTTTCTACTAAGCGAGGGATAGCCCATGAAGAAGGTTCAGCTTGAGCTGAAGGCGTGTCTCGCGGCGGCGGCTTTGGCCGGTGTCGCGGGTCTTGTGACTCCTGTCTACGCGACCGGCCCGGACGTGATCGTCGGCGACCTGCCGGACACCACCCACTGGGGTGCCGGCATCAACACCAACGGCGTGACGGTGGAGGCCTACTCCGTCGGCACCACCTCGTGCAACAAGGGCGACACGCCCCTCGAGTGGATCACCACGGCTCCCAACGCCAACCGCCACCCCGTGATCGGCGGCAACATGTACCGCCTGGACATTACCAAGGGCCGCTTTGAGCAGATCGGTCAGTCTTGGCTGAAGCAAAGCTTTACCGCCCTCCAGGGTGGCGTCTGTTTCAACGATTGCCAGGCGCACCCGGATGGCACCTATCTCGGCGTGCACTGCTCGGACCCGTACGGCTCGGGCCTCAATGGCCAGCAGAGCCGCCTGAGCACCAAGGCCGAAGTCAACGCATCGAGCGGCTTCTACCCGATTCCGTTCGGGGCCGGCACGCAGGGCGGCAGCAGCGCGACGGTGTGGAAGCGCCT
>JBAZUW010000043.1:0-20480 GCA_041661205.1 Phycisphaerales bacterium | reverse complement strand
CCTCGGGCCAGCGAATATCTCTTCCCGACCGACATCGTTCGCTTCATTGGGCTGATCGCCCAGCTTGGCCTTGCCCTCTACATGTTCTGCGTGGGCATGGAGTTCCGTACCGGCGTCTTCGCCTCGCACCGCCGCCAGGGCGTGGCGGTCTCTCTCGCGGGCGCGGTCGTTCCGTTTGTCTTGGCGTCCATCGCGGCGGTCTCCATCCACTCCCAGCCCGGGCTCTTTCAACCCGGCATCGGCCTGTGGCACGCGGTCTTCTTCATCGCCGCCGCGCTCTCCATCACCGCCTTCCCCATGCTCGCCCGCATCATCCGGGAGAACAATCTGGCCACCACGCCCATGGGCACCGTCGCGCTCGCCGCCGGCGCTCTGGATGATGTATTGGCCTGGTGCTTTCTTTCCATCGTGATCGCCAGCATCAAGAGCGACTGGCGGATCGCGGCGGTCACCATCGGCGCCAGCATCGTCTTTGCCGTCATCATGCTTTCGGTGGTGCGACCCGCCCTGCGGGTCATCGCTTCGCCCGTGCTCGCGGGGCGCCCGCTTTCGCAAGGGTGGCTCACGAGCGTGCTCATCGCGCTGGCCGTGGCCTGCTTTATCACCGATTCCATCGGCATCTACGCCATCTTCGTGGCGTTCCTCATGGGCGTCGTGATGCCCCGTGGCGGCTTTGCCGAAAAGGTCGTCGAGCGCATCGAGCCCCTCACCGTCGCGCTGCTTTTGCCCATGTTCTTTGTCTACTCCGGCATGAACACAGCGTTGAGCTGGCTCGACTCGGGCGGGGCGATCTGGACCATGCTGCTGCTGCTCATCGCCGCGTGCCTGGGGAAGGGCTTCGGGTGCGCGGTCGCCGCCAAGCTCACCGGCCGCGGCACCCGGGATGCCCTCTGCATCGGCTCGCTGATGAACGCACGGGGCCTGATGGAACTGATCGTCATCAACATCGCGCTGGAGCAGCAGATCATCACGCCGCGGCTCTTCGCGATTCTCGTGGTTGTCGCCATCGCCACCACGCTCATGGCCACGCCGCTCTTCCGGCTTTTCCGACCTCGCGAGCCCCGCGAACTTCGCGTGGCGGCCGTTTCGTAGCCGGACGGCGCTCAGCCCGAGTTGGGCCTCGCGAAGCGTCGTGCCTGCGGCCCGGGCAACCCGAGGAACGGGCCAAGCGGCATCAGCACCAGCGCCAGGGGCACCGCCGCGATCCCGGTGTACAACGAGCACTTCATTCCCACCCACAACTCGTGCGTGGCGTGCCAGTCGCGATTTTCAAGAAACGCCCGCGCCGAGAAGACGCCCACCAGCGTGATGCTCGCGACGATCGACCCCACCAGCGCGAGGAAACCCAGCGTGAAGGGATTGCGCCGGATCATCACGCCCCGCAGCGTGAGAACCAACTGCGACCCCAGCAGAAACGACAAGGCGTAGGGGCCGACGACGACCGCGGGCTGGATCTTTCCGTGCAGCGTGAACGGATTGGTCAGGTCCATCAGCACACCCAGAATGATCGCGGCCCACGCCGTCTGCTTCGGGGTTGCCGCCATCGCGATGTAGGTGAGCAGCACGAACATGAAACTGGGCGCAACCCCCGAGGGCCCAAAGCCCAAGGGCGACTTCAGCCCCAGCTCCAGGCCCAGAAAGATCCACGCGAGCAACGCGAAGGTGACGCCCCTCATGGCTTGCCCCCAGCCTGGTCAATCGGGGTCCACAAGATGACGTCGCTGATCCGTTCCAGATCCAGCACCGTGGGGCGCACCGTGACGATCCTCCGCAGCGGCTGGTTCGGGTTGGGCTCGACAGACTCGACGACGCCCAGCTTGAGCATCCGAGAGATTTTGGGCCAGGTCGGGTCGTCGAGGCGCACGATCTGGCCGGGCTGAGGCGTGATGGCCGCGTTGGTGGCGGGGTCGCGCCGGTCCGACACCGGGCCCCGCAGGGTGCCGTCGCCCACAGGCGTGAGCGTGCATTTGAGTCCGTCGGCGACTTCCTGGTTGACCATGATCATGGCGGTCATGGCCTCGCCGCTCTTGGTCGTGAGGGCTCGCACCGTGCAGGTGCGTTCAGAGACCGCGACCACGCGCCCGAGCAGTTGCAACCCCGGCGCCAGCGCGACGCCGTCGGTGTTCACGCCCTGCTGGGTGCCGGCGCGGATGGTGAGCATCCCGCTCTCCGGGTCGCTGCCGGCCCCCAGCACCGAGGCTTCAAGCTGGCGCACGGGCGAGTTGTCCTGCAGCGCCAGGCCGCTTTGCAGGTCGGTGATGGTCTGTCGCAGGCGGTCGTTCTCGAGCTGCGTGCGAAGCAGCTCCCCACGCAGTCGCTCGTTTTCTTCTTCCAGCACCCGGGTCGCATCGTCGTACGGCGCGGGGCGGCTGGGGCCCAGCGAGGTGGCCAACCGCCAAACCGGGCCGCTCAGGGGTGCCTCGATCACCATCACCGTGCGGCCCAGTGCCGCGGCCCACCACTGAAATCGAGCGGGCACGCCCAGCGCAAGCACCACCAGCATTCCGATGACCGCGGGAAGCACTCGCTGGATGAGTGGTGTCTGCATTGCGAAGAGAAGTGTGGAGCCTCACGCAGGGGCGGCAGGGCCGCCTAGGAGTTCATGTCGTTCTCAAGGGTGGACTTCCACTCCTCGAGGTGTTCAAGATAAATGCACGTACCGCGCGCGACGCAGGTGAGGGGGTCTTCGGCCAACCTCGTCTCCAGGCCCGTGGCTTTCTGAATAACGTTGGTCAGGCCCCGCAGAAGCGAGCCGCCCCCGGCCATGGTGATGCCGTTTTCGACCAAATCGGCCGCGAGCTCGGGCTCGGCCTTTTCCAGGGTGCGAGTGACGGCCTCGGTGATCCCCTGCACCGGCTCCTGCAAGGCTTCGCGGATCTCTTCGCTGGAGATCACGGTCTTGCGGGGGAGCCCGCTGATCATGTCGCGCCCGCGCACTTCCATGGTCTGCTCGGGGCCGATGGCGAAAGCCGAGCCGATGTCGATCTTGATGCGTTCGGAGGTCTGCTCGCCGATCATCATGTTGTACGTGCGCTTCATGTGATTGATGATCGCTTCGTCCATGTCATCGCCCGCGATGCGCACGCTCTCGCAGGTGGCGATGTCGGCGAGGGACATGATGGCAACCTCGGTGGTGCCGCCCCCGATGTCGATGATCATCGACGCGGTGGGCTCGGCGAAAGGAAGCCCCGCGCCGATGGCTGCCGCGATAGGTTCTTCGATGAGGTAGGTGCTGCGCGCCCCGGCCCGGTCTGCCGAGTCGAAGACCGCGCGTTTTTCGACGGCGGTGATTCCGCTGGGCACGCTGATGACGACGCGCGGCCCGAAAATCTTGCTGCGCCCGTTGACCTTGCGGATGAAGTATCCGAGCATCGCCTCGGTAATCTCAAAGTCGGAAATCACGCCGTCTTTCAGAGGTCGCACTGCCGTGATTGAGCCGGGCGTCTTGCCCAGCATTTCCTTGGCGACCCAACCGACAGCCTCGCCATTTTTCAGGACCTGATTGGTGCCTTTGCGCACGGCGACCACGCTGGGCTCATTCAGGACAATGCCCTGCCCACGCACCGACACCAGGGTGTTACACGTCCCCAGGTCGATACCCATATCAACGCTGAACAATCCCAGAAGGCGATCAAACAGCACGTGGCGATTCCTTGCCCCCCGTATGGGGATTTTCCTGCTCCATCGGGCCGCACGCAAGCCGCGGCCACACCACAATTATCGGCTCATCTTAGCGGACCCGGCCACAGGTTGTGGTCATAGCTCACGAATACGACAGATGGCGGCCTTCATAGAAAAGCCGCCGACGGTCCGGTGGGCTCCGTCGGCGGCGAACGCGGTTTGAGTTGACATTCTCTCGGAAGGTTATTGGACGTTCGAGGCGAGCGTCCCGGCGAGGGTCTTGCCCTGAACCGACGGGGCGTGCGCGGGCGAAGCGGGGGCCGGGCTGTCCGGGGTGATCTCGATCACGCTGGGCGTGATCGGGGCGGCCGGCTTGTCAAAGACGCCGGGGTTGTACGCCCGCTGGGCATCCAGCTCGAGCTTGGCCCGGTCTTCGTAGTTGTTGATGGCCGTGCCAGTGCCGAGGGTCTGGAGGCGGGCCTCCTGCTTGGTGCGGATGTCGGCGAAGCGGCTGGAGAGCTGCTGCAGGCTGTTGGCCCCGTAGCGGTCCTGCTCGTCCAGAGTCTTCTGGCGCTTCTCCATCATGGCGATCAGGCGATCGTTTCGAGCGATGGAGTCGACCTGGCGATCCATCTGCCAGAGCTGGGCCTGGAAGTCGGCGTTTTCCTGCTGGAGCTGGGTTTGCAGCTTTGTGAGGCGCTCCTCTTGCTGGCCGAGATAGCCAAGGTCACGCTGGATGTCGTTGGCGCGAGTGGTGTAGGCGTCGCGCACCTGCTGGATGGAGCGGGCCTTGGCGTAGGCCCCGTTGACGTCCAGCGATTCGCTGTTGAAGACGACGCGGACGATGGCCGCCTGGTTGCCCGCGGCCAAGCTGGTCTGCGTGGTCTGGGCCTTGTCGAGCAGGCCCTTCATCTGATCCAGGTCGGCGTTGGCGAGCGACACGACGCGATCGGAGACGATGGATTCCTGCTTGAGCTGGGCCTGCTGGCTACGCAGTTCGGCGAGGTCGCGCTCGACCGAGGCGATGCGCTCCGGATAGGTGCCCGCGAGCTGCCGCATCTGGCTGCGCAGCGCGATGGGGTCGTCAATCTGGGCGTCGATCGCCGAGTTGACGTGTTGACGGGTCTGGGTGATCAGCGCGTGCACGCGGTCCGGGCCGGCCACAAGGGCCGCCGTTCCGCCTACCAGGGCTGCGATCACCCCATAGCGAACGACATGCTTGACGAAGCACATGACGAATCTCCTGCGGCTAAAGCCCCGCCGCGGCGTCGGCCCGGGATACGCCCCGAAGCATCAGACACCAGCGTCGGAGCCTTTGGTCGGGAAAGGCTCCGAGCAGTTTCAGGGTTCGTCGAAGGTTTCTCAGGCTGATGGTGGGTCAGGCGTCCCGCCTGACCAAGTGCTGGCGTTGGAATCGGTCAACTCGAGAACGCGTGGACAGGTGGGACGCCTGCCCACCAGCAGCCGTCGTGATGCAGTTAGCCCGTCGATTCTCAGACCTTTGCGTTTTCCACTTTCTCACATTGCAGGGGCCTGAATATGGCGTATTATCCTTTGGTAAAGGCGCGACGACGCGGCGGCCCTCTTTGAACGGACGGAACGCACGATGCTGACCCCGGTCAACATGGATTTTATCGGGAGGCTTCGCGCCAATGACCAGTCCGCCTGGTTTGAGGTGTGGGAGACCTTTGGTCCCGTCGTCCGCTCGCAACTCAGCAAGTGGGGCAAGGGACGTATCGGCTCGCAGACCGTGCAGGACCTCTCTCAGGAGACTCTGGCGGCCCTGTCTGAGTCGATCGAACGTTTCGACCCCAGTCGTGGGGCGAGGTTTTCGACGTGGCTTCTGGCCATTGCCAAGCACGTCCTGGGTGACGAGCTGGACCGCCGCCACGCCCAAAAACGGGGCGGCAACAAGCGGGCCGCCGAGCTGGACGAGAGCTGGATGGCTTCGTCGACCGATCCTGGCGTAGACGCTCAGTATGAAGCCGGCGTGTTCCGCGCCAAGGTCGAAGCGGCCATTCGCGTTGTTGAAAAAGAGACCGACTTCAGCGATTTCGCGATTTTTTCCATGCGGGTGCTTGAGGGCAAGCCCGGCAAGGAGGTTGCGGAGGCGCTGGGCATCAGCGAGCCCACCGTGAGCCGCCGGCTGGCCAAAGTCCGGGATGTTCTGCGCGAACGCCTGGTGGATGTCATCCGCATGTACAGCTTCACGGAGGATGAAAAGGACGAAGCGGCGCGAAATGGTTTGCTCGCGACTCCGAAACAAGAGCGGACCGCGGCGGACGACGCCCTCTTCGACGAAGCCATCTGCGAGATTTATCATCGCCAGATGGATTTGCGGAGGCAGGATCAGGCGGCACGTCTGCGCTGATGCCGCGGCCTTCACCCGGGGTGGTGTTCGCCGCCGGGAAGGGAGTCGATCATGGCCGCTGTCGAAATCCTCTTGGTCGTGCTCGCGGGCATCGTCGGCCTAGTGCTCGTCGTGGTACTGCTGACCAGCGTGCTGGTGCCGCTATTCAAGGGCATCGGTCTTCTCATTCGGCACGTGTTCGCGTTCATCGGCGGCATGGTGATGGATTCGGCCCGATTCGTCGGGTCGGTTGTTCTGGCCGTTTTGTATGTGCCGCTGGTGCTGGCCAACCTCGTCATCGGGCGGTTTTCCGCCAGCGGGCACTATGGGCGTGCCCTTCAGCACGAGCTTTCCAGCGCCGGACTGTGTCTCTATCGCGTCGCCTTGTCGCACCCGCTTCGCCTGGTCGGCCTGCATGGGCTGGTGGAAGGCGTCGAGCGGCGGCTCCCCGAAGTCATGGCCAACGCTCCGACCCGCGAGGCGCCCGGCGGGCGAGGCGGCAAGTTCGAGGGGTACTCGATCGTCGGTTCGCTGGCGGCGGGGGGCTCAGGGGCGAAGCTGTACATCGCACAGCCCAGTGCCGCCAAGTTCGCGGCCTTTCAGCGCGACGGCATCGATCACGTCGGCCAGGTCGTGATTAAGACGTTCAGCTTGAAGGACGGCAGCAGCCTGCCGCAGATCGTGCGTGAGAGCCGCTCGCTGGACGCGGCCAAGAAGCTCGGGCTCATTCTCGACCACGAGCTGACCGCCGACCGCTTCTACTACGTGATGCGCTACGTGCCGGGCGAGCCGCTGGGCATGATGACCAAGCGTCTGCACGCCTCCAGCGGGCCGGGGGGCCTTTCGCCCGTGGCGATGCACTCAGGGCTCGGCTACGTCTCCGATCTGGTCTCGACGCTGTCGGTCTATCACCGTGGTGGGCTGTGGCACAAGGATGTGAAGCCCGACAACGTGATTGTCGATGCCTCGGGACGCGCTCACTTGGTGGACTTCGGGCTTGTGTCTTCGCTTCGCAGCGCCATGACGCTGACCACCCACGGAACTGAGTATTTCCGCGATCCGGAAATGGTGCGGCTCGCGCTCAAGGGCGTGAAGGTGCACGAGGTCGACGGCACGCGTTTTGACATTTACGGTGCCGGCGCGGTGCTGTTCAGCCTCATCGAGGATTCGTTCCCCGCGCACGGGGGCCTGAGCCAGGTGACCAAGCGCTGCCCTGAGGCGGTCAAGTGGATCATCCGTCGCGCCATGGCGGACTATGACAAGCGCTACGAGAGTGCCGCAGCCATGCTGGCGGACCTTGATGTGGTGCGCATGGCGCCCGACCCCTTTGCGGTTCGCCCGATCGACCTTCCCAGCATGAAGGTGGGGGCGGCGGCGGGTGCCGGCCCGGGCACTCCGCCACCGATCCCGACGTTCGCTGCGGCGGTGGGGGCGCTCGGCGCCAGCATCGGCGGCGCGATCAAGGGCGCGATGGACACGGCGGCGGCACGAGCGTCGGCGAATGGTCCGAACATTCGCGTGACGCATTGGTGGACAGGGCGGGCCGAGGTGGTGCCGCCGGTGGATGTGCGCATGGGTGCGACGCCGGTGCCGCTGGCTCCTCAGCAACCTCGCCGCAGCGCTGCGGAGCAGCTCGCCAGCGCCCGGGCCCGTCTCGACGGCGCAAAGACACGATTGGAAAAGCGTCGTGGCAACTGGCGCTTCTGCGGCACGTCGCAGAAGCCGATCAACGGCGGGGTTGGCGTCGCGGTGGCCATCATGGTCGCGTGCCTGGTGGCTGCCAACACGGTGCATGTGAAGAAATCACGGCAAGCTGCTCGCCAGATCGCGGTTTCGACACCCGCCGCCAGTGTCGGCGTTTCGCGTGGCGGCGCGACGGTGGTCTCGGTCGCGACCGACGAATCCGCGGCCTTCGAATCCAACGACCATAACACGCAGGCTTGGCCCCGCGTGGACGCTCGAGTGCTTGTGATCAACGACGTGCTGCAACCCTGGAGCGGCACCAGCGACACCACCCTGCGGGGCGTCTCGAAGGGTCTGTCGCGCGTCGGCATCACCGCGCTCGGCAACGCCTTGCCGGCCGACGAGGGCGACACGCTTGAGATGAGCGGTGATGACAGCGATGTGGACCTGATCGCCTCCGCACGCCTGGCCCTGGGCCAGCGCCCGGCCGATTCTCCCGACGCCCCGAAGGTGATGCAGGCGTGGCTGGCGGCGCACGATGACGACGTGGACAGCGTGGTGTGGATTGCCTCGCAGGGGAAGAACCAGCCGCTGAAGGTGCAGGTCTTTGGGGGCGAGGCGATGGGCGAGAAGGGGCTGGACAGGCTGCGGGCGTCGGTGAATCAGGCGGTTGAGAAGGCGGCGAAGTGATCAACGAACCCCACGCGCAAGCGTGGGGTCGCGTTTGCCACCGAACTTGGAGGTACAGTCGCTTGGAATCGGACGCCGGTGCGGCCCCACGCTTGCGCGTGGGGTTCGTAGCGAAGCCAAGCTCAACCCTCGTTCGAAAGCTGTACCAGCAACTCAAACGTGCGACGCGCGGCTCCGGAGTCGATCGCATCGCGGGCGGCGGTGAGTCCTGCCTCGATCGTCGGCGCCACATCGCTCACCGTCAGGGCCGCCGCGGCGTTCACGAGCACCATGTCGCGTTTAGGTCCGGTCTCGCCGGCGAGAATCGCCATAGCGATAGCCCCCGCATCATCAAGGTCGCTGGCTTGCAGGTCCGCCAGCGTCGCACGCGGGATGCCGTGCTCGGAAGCGTCGAACTCTTCCAGGGTGACCGCCCCGTTCTCCACCCGCGCGATCAGCGTGGGCGCACACGTCGAAATCTCGTCGATGCCGTCGCGACCGTGGGCGACGATGGCCCGGCGGCTGCCCAAGGCCGCCAGCACGCGGGCGTTCTGCTCAACCAACTGCGGCTCGTATACGCCCATGAGCTGCCGCTGTGCTCCCGCCGGGTTGGTGAGGGGGCCTAGGGCGTTGAAAATCGTCGGGAAGCCGAGTGACTGCCGCGCCCGGGCGGCGTGGCGCATCGCCGGGTGGTGGTGAATCGCGAAGCAGAAGCAGACGCCCGCCTCGCGCAGACAGCGGGCTTGCACGCTCGGCCCGGCGTCGATGTTCACGCCCAGCGTGCGCAGCATCTCGGCCGAGCCTCGCCCGGAGCGGCCTTTGTTGCCGTGCTTGGCGACCAGAACTCTGCCCTGACCCGCGGCGGCCACGACGATCGCCGAAATCGTCGAAACGTTGAAGGTCTTCTGGGCCCCGCCAGTGCCGCATGTGTCGAGAATCTGCTTCGCCAGCGACTCGACGCCCGGGATGCGGCTGACATGCCGGCGCATGGCCTTGGCCCCGCCCAGCAGCTCGTCGGTAGTGGGGCGGCGGCGGGCGATGAGGGCCAAGGCCGCCCCGATCTGCGCGTCATCAAGCTGGCCTTCGAGGAGTGCCTCAAAGAACGCCTCGGCCTGGGTGCTGTCGAGCGTGCCCCCCGCGAGAAGCACCCCCAATGTTTCTCGGATCTGCATCGGCGAGAGCGTACGGCACCGAACCCCAACACTAAAGTGGTACGTACGATCAGGTGGGGTGCTGGCAAGGAGTGCTCGTGTCGCAACCGACCGTCCGCAACGTGATTCAGATGGCCCGCCGGCGGGAGGTGGCCCGCCGCGCTGTAGCGTTCGGCGGCATCGGGCTCGCGGCCGGCAGCGGGGCGGCGTGTTTGGCGATTCTTGCGGGCCGTCTGCTTCCTGTGGTGTGGCAACCCGCGGCCGAGCTCGGACACCTGCCGTGGTGGGCTGTGGCGGCGGCCGGCGCGGGGGCGGGGGTGCTCGTCGGCGCGGCGGCGGCGCTCATTCGCCCTTGGAGCGATCTGCACGCGGCCCGCGAACTCGACGCGCGGCTCGGGCTGAAAGATCGGCTGTCGACAGCGCTGGAGGGCGTAAAGGAATCTGAGTTTGGGCCCTTGATCGACGCGGACGCCGCGCGGGCGGCGGCGGCGGCCGATGTCGCGCGGGCCATCGATGTGAATCGCGAGTGGCGGGGAACGGCGTGGTCGGTCGCGCCTCTGCTGCTCGCGGCCTGCGTGGGCCTGGGGCTGTGGGTGCCGGCCCTGAAAGCCGGCACGCGTGTGAAGCCGGAACCCCCGGTGACGCAAGCAACGCAAGAAGCGGGCGCGAACCTGGTGCAACTTGCAAAAGACGCCACGGCCCATTCGGCGGATGTCGCGACGCCGGAGCGGCAGGCGGCGCTGGAGGCTCTTGAAAAAGAACTCGCCAAGGGGCAACTCGATGACAAAGCTGCGCGTGCGAAGGTGGCCAGCGAGGTGAGCAAGACCGCCGCGGAGCTTGCGAAACAGTCCGAGGAGGCCCTCAAGCAGACTGACGATGTGCGCAAGCGTCTGGCCGACGCGGCGTCGGGGCGCGAGACTTCCGAAGTGGGCGAAAAGCTCAAGCGGGGTGATCTGGCTGGGGCCGCCGAAGCGTTGCAGAAGGCTGCGGGTCAACTCTCCAAGATGACGCCCGACGAAAAGGCCAAGCTGGCGAGCGATCTTCAGGCCATGCAGCAGGCGCTGGAGCAGCAACAACAGCAGCAGGCGGCGGAAGCGGCGGCCAACAACACGCCGCAGGGTGAGCCGCAGAGTTCTGCCGCACCGGGCCAGCCGGAGGCGACGCCGTCCAAGAACGACGCCGCGAACGCACCTATGGGAGACGAGCCACCATCCAAGCCGAGCGACGCGGAACGGATGGCGGAGGCCGCCCGCCGGGCGCGTGAGGCGCTCGAACAGCCGAACACGCCGCCAAGCAAGCCGGGCGAAACACCATCGCCGAACGCCGCACCACCAGGGGGGGAGAAGTCGACGCCGCCGCAGGAATCAAAGCCGGCCGGAAACTCCAAGCCCGGTGACCAGCGGAAACCTAGCAGCGGCCAACAACCAAAGCCCGGCGAGAAGCCTGCGGGCGAAAAGCAGCCCGGCAACACTCAGTCTGGCGACAAGCAAGACAGCGGAGCACAACCCAAGCAAGACCGCCCGCCGGGCGAAAAGCCCGGCGAGTCTCAGGATCAGAAGAACGCTCAGCCTGGCAAAAAGGGTGACGGCCAACGCGAGCAATCGCAACGCGGTGACGGACAATCCAAGCCCGACGCGGGCCAGAAACCCAGCGCGACACAGCCGGGACAGCAGGGTGAACCGAAGCCAACTGACGCCAAGCAAGGTGACACCAAGCAAGGCGACTCCAAACAAGCTGAGCCGACGCCGGGGGAACAGCCGCAATCAGGGCAGCCAGGGCAACCACCAAAGAGCGGCGAGCAGGGTCAACAGCCTGGGCAACAGAGCCAGCAGGCGGACCAGAAGAACCTTTCCCAGCCCCAAGGCGCGAAGGACCAACCGGGTTCGCAGCCGCAGGCGACGCCGCAGAGCGGCAAGCCGATGGCGCAGCCCCAATCTGGCGGGCCTCAGAATCAGGGCCAACAGAGCGAGCAGGGTGACCAAGGTCAGCAGCCTCAGCAAAAGGATGCCCAGCAGCCCGGTGCGCAGCCTGAGGGGTCCAAGCCTCAGGGATCACCGCCGCAGGGATCGCAACCCAACGGACAAAGAGTCGGCCAGCAGCCGCAGGGTGGCCAAGCGGATCAACCCGGTGCGACGCCCCAGCCCGGCGGCACCTCTCCCCAGTCGTCATCTCAAGGCGAGCAGCCGCGAGGCCAACAAGGTTCGCAGGCGCGTGAAGGCGAGGGTCAGCGCCCGCAACCCGGGTCGCAGCCCGAAGGCGGCCAGCCCACCCGAAGTGATCAACCCGGCGAGCACGGCGACTCGCAGAATCAAAGCCCCTCGCAGGCCCTCCAAGACCTCGCCAAGCAACTCTCCTCGCAAGCGGGCAAGCGTGATCAGGCTACCCAGAGCGCCCGCGACGCGCAGAATCTCGAAAAACAAGCCCAAGACCTTTTGCGTGGCATGACCCCCGAGCAACGTCAACAACTCGAGCAACTCGCCAAGGACTCAGCAAAGCCGCAGGTCAAGCCGCCCGGAGGCGAGCAGCCCCAAGGGAGCCAGCCGCCCCCGAGTGACCCGGCTCTGTCACGCTCCGGGCAGGGCAAAGGTGCCGGAGGCACCGGCGCAGGCGCGGGCCCGCGCGGGCCAATTGTGGATCAAGCGTCTCTATTAGCTTCGGGGGGCTCCGGCAGCGGCCCGATCGTCCGTCCGGGTGGTGACCTCTCGGCGGGCGAGCGTCCGGTTGCCCCGTGGATGGGCAATGACCAGGGTGCCCCCAATCGCGACATCGCGGCCCCGGCGACCACGCAAACCGTTCGCGAAGCTGCAAACGGGGTTGAGCGAGCCATCGAGCAGCAAGCCGTACCCGCCGCCTACGCCGACGTGGTTCGACGCGTCTTCCGGCGATATGTGGAACGGGCCTCACCGGCCGCGGCACCGGTCGCGCCCACGCCAGCGCAAGACGCGCCCAAGCCGGGAGGCCGGTAAGCGGTGGACCTGCGATTCGAACAGCCCGCGTGGTTCTGGGTCATGCTGCTCGCGGTTCCCACCGTATGGGTCGGGCTCCGCAGCTTCTCGGGCATGACCAGCCTGCGACGCTCCGGGGCGGTGCTGGTGCGCGTGGCGCTCCTGGGGTTGATCGCCGCGCTTTTGGCGGGCATCAGCATCGCGAAAAAGACCGACGCGCTCGCGGTCGTGGCGCTGGTGGATGTCTCAGGTTCCATGGATCGCTTCGCAGGTGGGCCGGAGGCAATTGCGCGCGTGCGGCAATATCTGGAGGGGGCGACCCGGCATCGTGGTCCTGAAGACCTGTTGGGCATCGTTGCCTTCGATGGGCGTGCGGCAGCCGTGGCCCGGCCCACCACTGGCGACCCTACCTCGCGCGACATTCTCCCGCCCGGTGTGCAGGGCACGGACATCGAACAGGCGATCAAGCTCGCCCGCGCCATCATCCCGCCGGATGCAGGAGGGCGGATCGTGTTGTTCAGCGACGGCAATCAGACGCGGGGAGACGCCTTCGCCGCGGCCGAGGCCTCCGGGCGGGCCGGCGGGGGGGCACGCGGCTTGGGCGTGCCGATCGACGTCGTGCCGTTTGTATACGACATCAAACGCGAAATGGCGATCGAAGCCTTCGACGCTCCGCCCACCGCCAGCGAGGGTTCCCCGCTCACGCTGCGCGTCGTCATCAGTTCCACCGACGAATCCAGCGGCACGCTGCGGCTCACCGACGGCTCCGAGCAGATCGCCAACCGCAAAGTCGTCCTCCACCCGGGGGCCAATGTTTTCAGGTTTGAGCATTCGCCCGGCAAGTCCAAGGTTCACAAGTTCGCGGCCTACTTGCAGCCCGATCTCGAAATGTCACCGGACGGCAGCCAGCAACCCATCGCCGACACGGTGCCGGAAAACAACATTGCCACCGCGTTCACAATCACGCCCGGGCGCGGCGCGGTGCTGCTGCTGGATGGGGTTTCGCAGGGTGATGAAAAGGGGGATGTGGGTACCCTGGCGCGAACGCTCCGAGCCGCCGGGGCCGACGTGACGACGCTGCCGCCGGCGGGCGCGCCCGCTGATCTGCTGTCGCTCCAGGCCTACGACCTTGTGATCCTTGACAACGTTTCCGCGGCGGATGTTCCCCAGGGGTTCGCGGCGCTCCTGGCGTCGTATGTCTCCGACCTGGGTGGCGGGCTCATGATGGTGGGGGGGCCGGACAGCTTTGCTCCAGGCGGGTGGCGCGGCTCCAGCATCGAGCCCATTTTGCCCGTGCACTTAGACGTACCCGACATTGTGATGTCCCCCCAGGTCGCCACGGTCTTTGTGCTGGACAACTCCGGGAGCATGTCGCGCCCGGTTTTCGGCACTGGGCGCTCGCAGCAGGAGATCGCCAACGACGCCGCGGCGTTGGCGGTGCGCTCGCTGGATCCGACAGATTTGGTGGGCGTCGTGGTCTTCAACAGCGATGCGTCGCTGCTGGTGCCGCTGGGCCCCAACAAGGACACGCAGCGGACGTGCGACAAACTGCGATGGATTAGCCCGGGGGGCGGGACGGACGCGGTGGCGGGCATGCAGATGGCCGCGGAGCAGATGGAGAAGAGTGCGGGCAAGGCCAAGATCAAGCACATCGTGCTGCTGACCGACGGGGTGTCACAGGGGCGTGAGTTGCTGACGCCCCTGGCCAAGCAGTTGGCGGGGAAGGGCATCAAAGTCTCAACCATCGCGGTGGGGGATGAGGCCGACACCGGGGGCCTGGCCCAGATGGCCACCGCGGGGGGCGGTGCCTTCTTCCACGCCCAGAACATCGCGTCGCTGCCCCGCTTGCTCCTGAAGGCGGTTCGCATTGTGCGCACGCCGCTGCTTCGCGACGATCCGTTTCAGCCTCGGCTCACTCCCGGCGCTTCGCCCGTGGTCACGGGCCTGGACTCTGTGCCACTGCTGGGCGGCATGGTGATCACCGCCCGGCGCAGCGACCCGACGGCACAGACCCCGATCGTGAGCGACAAAGGAGAGCCGGTGCTGGCCCACTGGCCGGTGGGTCTGGGCCAGGTGGCGGCGTGGACCAGCGACGCAAGTACCTGGGCCAGGGCGTGGATCGCTGGCCCGGCGTTCCGCACCCTGTGGGCCAATGTGTTGCACACCATCGTGAGGCCCCCGGGCGCGAAGGGCCTGCACGCGGAGGTGTCGCCGGTGGACGGGGGCCTGATGTTGACCCTCTCCGGCGAGGACGACACGCGGCGACCCTTGGACGGTTTGGTGGCGTCGGCCTCGGTCTTCGCCCCGGACGGGTCGTCGCGAAACGTGACTCTGCCTCAGGTGGGGCCGGGCAGGTATCAGACGCGGATCGACGCGGCCGACGCGGGCACCTATGTGGGGGTTCTCAAGGCCTCGCAAGGCGAGAAGGCGCTCACGCCGTTGGTTGCTGGCGTGTCGGTATTGCAGGGCGCGGAGTACCGAAGCCTGCGAAGCGATAAGGATTTTCTGGAAAAGGTTGCCCAGCTTTCCGGGGGCAGGGTGCTGGACCTTGCTCACCCGGAGGATGCGAAGTTGTTTGATCGTTCCGGCGTGCCCCCGCGTGAGGTGGTGACGGGCGCGTGGCGCGACCTCTTGCCGTGGCTGGTGGGGCTGCTGTTGCTGGATGTGGCGGGACGCCGGGTGGCGTGGGATCGCTGGGTGAGCCGGCGCTTCCGGCCTGAGCTTGCCCAGACTGCCCCAGTTGCCGCCCCGGCTTTGACGCTGGGGGCGCTGCGGACCGCTCCCGTGATGGACCAGCAGGCTCCGGCGATGGCGATGGGCGACGACGAAGCCGCCGCTTTGCGGCAAGCGGCCCGGGACCGGCGCCGGGCGGCCAAGTTGGCCCCGCTCGTGGCGGCTCCCGAATCGGTGATCCCTGCCACTGCCGCCATCAAGGCGCCAGCCGAAGAGGGCGGGCTGCTGGCGGCCAAACGCCGGGCCGCGGAACGCCTCGCCAAAGACGCGGAGGAAAACGGGTAGGTCGTCGGCGGCATCACTTGTCGCTCCCGGTTCGTCCCCGGTTTGGTATAGTTGTCGCCATGCAGCGCCGCTATCACTACGAGCAGGCGTTTGAGAATTACCTCCGCACGCGGCGGATCCCTTATGTCGCCGTCGATGAGGCCCGCAAGGCCCTCATGCCCGACCGGGGCGGCTCGTGGGAGGCCTTTGTTTCGCAAGGTGGCGTCGGAAGCCTCAAGAGCTTCGACTTCGTCATTTACGGGGCGAGCACGAACCTGCTGGTGGAGTGCAAGGGGCGAAAGCTGACGCGCCGCAAGCACGGGGCGCCGGGGGCAACCCGGCTGGAAAACTGGGTGACGCGCGATGACATCGAGAGCCTGATCCGCTGGGAGTCGCTCTTTGGGTCGGGGTTTGAGGCTGTGTTCGTGTTTGTGTACTGGTGCGATGAGCTGCCCCCGGACGCGCTGTTCGAGGAGATCGTGACCCACGAGGGCCGCTGGTACTCGCTGCGGGCGGTGCGGGTGCGGGACTACGCCAAGGCGGCCAAGGTCCGCAGCCCCAAGTGGGGCACCATGAACGTGCCGACCAAGACATTTGACGAGATCAGTGGGCCGCTGGCTCCACCGTTGCCCTACGGCGTGGGAGAGACCCGCCGGGTGGGGTTTTCGTTTGTGGAGGCGGGGCGGGCGGCCTTGCCGCCGCTT
Source organism: Phycisphaerales bacterium (assembly GCA_041661205.1). Lineage (GTDB taxonomy): Bacteria > Planctomycetota > Phycisphaerae > Phycisphaerales > UBA1924 > RI-211. The sequence goes on along the minus strand of JBAZUW010000043.1, from coordinate 4,360 downwards.
CCGGCCATGGAGCGTTTGCTGGCGGGGGTTAGGTGAGATCGATCGCTAGCAGGCATGCCCCGGAACGTGCAAACCCATGCCCGATGCGATACTATCTCGGCATGAAACTTGCACGCTTTTCGATTGCCGGGTTCGTCGCGGCGGCCGCCATCGGGGCCAGCACGCTGCCCGCGATGGCTCAGCCGACGCCCCCGCCCCCCACGGTGGTGAACCCTCCCACGCCCTCAAAGCCCGATGAGCCGCCCGCGATTCTGTCGCTGTTGGCGACACTGGTCATCGTCGGCGCGGTCGCGGCTCCTGGGCTGCTCAACCCCAAGCGTGGACACCAGGACTAACGGCGGCCGTTCCCACGCGACGTCGCGGTTTCTTTCTCACTCGCTCAACGGAGGTTCTGGTGCGTACCGGTTCCAAACGCGGTCTTCTGGCGGCGAATTTCGTGCTGCTCGCGGCGTTGGCGGTCCTCTCATGGTCGCCCTGGGCTGGTGCGCAGAACGCGATCGAGCGTCCGGCCGGGCGGGCGCGGGGCGATTACACCATGATCGCGGGGCACACTGCCGCGGGCGGGTCCAACGTGGTGTACATCCTCGACAGCAACAACGAAGAACTCGTGGCGCTGAAGTGGGACCCGAGCACCAGCGCGATGGCGGGCATCGGCTATCGCAATCTGTCCACCGACGGTGTGTCCAAGCCGGGGCGCTGAGCAGCGCCCCCACGCGGAGATTGAGCAGTGAACGAGCAAACCACGAGCAAGACCAGCACCGGGCGGAGCGGCCAGATCGCCGGGCTGTGGGTGTCGGCGGTGATGCTGGCGTTTCTGGTGGCGGTGCAGGCGACGGTCTCCTTCGGGCAGCCCGAGGCATTTGCGAAGGGTGCCCGCGCATCGGGCATGGTAAGCCGCACGCAGACCGCGACGATCATGACCGCCGATGGCGGGGCTGAGGACTTGATTCTGGTGCTCGACAGCCGCACCGAAACGATCTCTGTGTACCACCTTGACATTCGCAGCGGGCTTCAGCCGTTGCAGCGTCTCCCCCTGGCGCAGGCCTTTCTGGACGCCAAAGCCTCGATGCTTGGGCATCCGTAACTGGAACTCCGCCACATGCCGATTTTTCCGCTCCCGCAGTTTGAAGAGGACGTCAAGGCGCATCTGGATGAAGAGGACCGCCGCCGGTACGAGGAACTCAAGATCCCTACGTCCATCGTGGTCCGCTTCGGCTCCATGAAACTTGTCGGCGAGTTCCCGTACGCGGGCACCGTCAAGCCCGGGTGCGGCAGCAAAGTCGTCATCCGCTCCCATCGCGGCACCGAGCTGGGCGAGATGCTCACCAGCACCTGCCCCAACTCCGGCTGCTCCAAAAGCGTCTCGCGTCAGGAGATGTTGCAGTACATCAGCAACTCCGGCGGACGCGACTACCCGTTCTTCACCGACGGCAAGGTACTGCGGCTGGCGACGCCCGAGGATGTGGACGCGCAGGCGAAACTCGAGCAATCCAAGAACGAGATCAAGGCCGCCGCCCGTGAGGTCGCCCAGCGACTGCGCGTCACCGCCAAGATCGTCGACGTCGAGCCCATTCTGGGTGGCGAAGTGCTGACGATCTTTTACGCCAGCGAGGAACGCATCGAGCTGCGTGATCTGTACCGCGAACTTTCTCAGCGCCTGGGCGTGCGGATCGACCTCAAGCACGTGGGCGCCCGCGACGAAGCGCGGCTCACGGCCGACTACGAAAAGTGCGGGCAGTACTGCTGCTGCAAGAGCTTCCTGAAGGTGCTTAAGCCGATCTCCATGAAATCGGCCAAGACGCAAAAGGCGACGCTGGACCCGCTGAAGATCTCCGGTCGCTGCGGGCGCCTCATGTGCTGTCTGCGCTACGAAGACCAGACGTATGAAGACCTGCGCAAGCGCCTGCCCCGCAAGAAAAGCCGCGTGGGCACGCCCGAGGGCGATGGCCTTGTGCTCGATTCCCAGATTCTCACGCAGTTGGTGCTCGTCGAACTGGACGAAATCGGCAGCGACGGAAAGATCCGTCAGGTAGCGGTGGCGGTGGAGGACCTGACGCCCCCCAAGAGCACGGTGGCTCCCGTGCGCCCGGTGTTTGTGCCTCCCCCGGTGCGCGGTCCCCGGCTGCCTCAGGCGGATCGCGGGGCAGCCAAGTCGACCGAAGCGCCCCGAGATGGCGCGCCGGCCGAGGGCGGACAACGCGACGCCGGCACACGAAACAACACACCCCGCGAGGGTGGTCGCCCCCCTCAGCGCGATGACCGCGGCCAACGCCCCGCACGCCCGCCGCGGCCCCCGGGCCCGCGTCCGCAAGCGGCGCCTCCCGCGCAGCGGCCGCCCCTTGGCCCGCCCAAGCCCGCGTCGCGAGATGAGGAAGTGGATGACCTCATGAGGTCGCTCGAAGACGACTTTGGCGCCTCGCCCCCGCCAAGAGGTCCGGGCGGAACACCGCCCCCCCGCGGCGGGGGTGGGCCGGGTGGACCACGCCGCAGACGTCGTGGCAAGCCGCGTGGCCCGGGTGGTGGTCCGGGCGGGCCGCCGCCCCAAGCCAATCCGCCGGGGCCCGCGAGCGGGGCGTAGCCACACTGGTTCCGGTCCGGCGGTGAGTGCTTGCCTTGCCCCGGTACAGATGTCTCAGTCTGCTCAAAAAAGACCACGCCGCCCTTTGACAGGCGGTGGTGGTGTGCACATGGGTTTTCAAGGCTGGCTATTTCGGAAACGTACGCTGCTTAGGCCCGCTTGCGGCGGACGACGAGAAGGCCGCCGATGCTGGCGAGCGCGAGCGCGCCGGGGGCGGGCACCACTTCGGTGTTGCCGGTGAACGAGGCGTTTGCCTGGAAGCTCTTGAAGGTGCCGTCGGGGTTCAGGAACGAGCTGGGCGAGATGCTCGTAAGGGTGAAGACACCTTCGGTGGGGTTGCTGAAAGTCGTGCCCGGGGCGAGGTAGGCCGAGAGGGCGGGGCCGGCGATGTAGGAGAACGAAGGATCACTGAAGAGCAGCGAGTTGGTGTTGCCGATGCGGACATAGGTGCCCAGATCGGCGATGCCCGTGATGATGTTGCTGCGGACTTCGTTGGTGAAGTCGTAGATCGTGAAGGAGCCCGTCACGGGGGCCTGCGTGACGTTGCCGGCGGTGGATGCGGCGCCGATCGCCAGGTTCATCTCAAGCCGGGCGTGCGAGAAGACCACATTGCCGAAGCCGGCATCGGTGCCGTCAACGAGAAAGGTGATCTCGGCGGACTGGTCGTACGTGAGGCTCGCCACGCCGGCTTCCTGAGCGTTGGCGGTGCTGGTCAGCTGGCGACCGGGAATGGGGTCGGCGAAGCTGAAGGCGATTCCGGCCTGGGCGGCGCCGGCAAGGCCAAGCGTCGCGACAACGGCGGCGTAACAGATCTTGCGCATGTGTCTCCCTCTCTCCTGCTACTGAACGTTTCGGCACAGTGTGAGCCGAACGGAACAAACGCGACAGGTCCTGCTCCAACGCATCAGGTGAACTGTCGCTGCACCCACAGCATGCGCCATGAATGGGTGCTTGTCTTCCTTGAGGGACAGAAAGAGTGCAATTCCAGCTGGAATTTGACTTATTCGGAATCAGGCGCAGGCCGAGAACGTGTTTGCATCAGCCGGTAACCACAACGCCATTAAGCCACAGTTGGCCGGCGTCGGCTATGAGAACACGCACGATCTCGCCGATCATCGACGCCGCGTCGCGCCCGGCGGGGGCGTCCAGCAGCACGATGAGGTCACCGTCGGTGCGGGCGGAGAGCTGCGCGTCCGCCGCGGGGGCTTCGTCCCTCGCGGCTCGCCCGCCGATGGTCAGCGCCACCGCGCCGGCCGCCTTCGCGCGTTGCTTGCGGGCCCGCGGCGATAACCCTTCGATGAAGACATCAAACTCGCGCCCCACCTGCTCGCGGCTGATTTCGTCGCAAATGGCGTTCTGCTCCGCCAGCATCCGGTTGTTCCGGGCCCGCTTCACATCCTCGGGAATGTCATCCGCAAACTTGTCGATTGCGACAGTTCCCGGACGAGGCGAGTACTTGAAGATGAACGAGTTCTTGTAGCGGGCCCGGCGCAGCAGGTTCATCGAGGCCTCGAAATCGTCGTCTGTTTCAGTGGGAAAGCCCACGATGAAGTCCCCCGAGACCATCAGCGGGCGACCGATCTCGGGCTGGTCCAGATAGCCCCGCGCCCGATCCAGAAACTCGAGGTACTCGCCCACCTCGTATCCACGGTTCACCAGCTTGAGGAGACGATCGGAGCCGGTCTGCGCCGGCACGTGCAGATAGCGGCAGATCCGCGGGTGATCGCGGATCACTTCCAGCACGTCATCGCCGAAGTCGCGCGGGTAACTCGTCACGAAACG
>JBAZUW010000042.1:0-20773 GCA_041661205.1 Phycisphaerales bacterium | reverse complement strand
CAGTGGAGAGTTCCAGCACCTTGCCGGGCACGTCCGCGCGGATGGCGCCGAGGTTGTCGAAGCTCACGTAGATGCGCCCGGTGCCGCGGATGGTGTGGTTGGCAGCTTGCGTGAAGACCTCGCCCCCGCCGTTCCAGATCAGGTACGAAGTGTCGAGGTTGGCGGCGTTGGCGTTGAGGACGAAGCTGCCCGAGCCATCGATGGTGCAGGAAGTGTTGAAGCGGAAGTACGTAGCGGCGTTGGCGCCGGTGCTGTTGAGGAGCATCGTGCCGTTATTGGTGTAGCCGCTCGTGGTCGCCAGCACGGTGCCACCCAGCACGTTGAGGGGTCCGGAAGCGACCAGCGTATTCAGCGTGCAGTTGTTGCTGTTGATGACGGCGCTGCCGGTGGCGCTGAGCACGCCCCCATTGACGCCGCAGTTGTTGAGCGAGACGGTGGAGCCCGCGCCGGTGGCGGTGAGCGAGCCGGGGGAGTTCTGCGTGAGCGTGAAGTTGGAGAGGGCGAGGTTCGCCCCGTTGATGGCGCGGATGACGCTGTTGTTGGTCTTAGGCTGAGTAAGCAGTTGCAGGGTCCTGCCGGAGATGTCGGCCGAGATGGTGCCGTTGTTGATGAGGTAGGTGTAGAGGTTGCCGGTGCCGCGGATGGTGTGGTTGGCGCCGTGGGTGAGGGTTTCGCCCCCGCCGTTCCAGGTAACGTACGAGGTATCAAGGTTGGCGGCGTTGGCGTTGAGGACGATGGTTCCGTTGCCGCCGATGGAGAGGGTGCTGTTGAGGCGGATGTTGGTGCTGGCGTTGGCGCCGGTGGAGTTGACGGTGAGCGTCCCGTTGTCGGTGATTCCCGCAGCACCGAGGGCAAGCACCGTGCCCTGCAGGACGTTGATGGGCCCAGAGAGCGTGACGCCATCAAATGTGTGGTTGCTGGTGTTCACGACGCCCCCGCCCGAGGCCGCGACGTTGCCCCCGGTGAGGCCGGCGTTGGTGAAGTTGACGGTAGAGCCAGCGCCGACGGCGGAAACCGTGCCGGCGTTGGTGACGCTGCAGTTGGTGATCGCGAGGTTGGCCCCGCTCACCGCGGTCATGAGGTTGTTGTTGGTCTTGGTCTGGGTGAGCAGCTGCAGGGTGCGGCCAGCGACATCGGCCCGGATGGTGCCGTTGTTGGTAAGGAACGTGTAGATATTTCCGGTGCCGTGGATGAGGTGCGTGGAGACGTTGGTGAGCGACTCGCCCCCGCCGTTCCAGTAGATGTACGCGGTGTCGAGGTTGGCGGCGTTGGCGTTGAGGCGAAGATCGCCCGGGCCGTTGAGCGTGGCGCTGGCATTCATGTACCACTGGGTGGCGGCGTTGGCGCCGCTGTCATTCACCAGAATCGTGCCGTTGTTCAGGAGGTCCGAAGTCATCCGGCCGTTGTTGCCGGCTACAACGGCCAAGGTGCCGTTGACAGTGGCGCCGCCGATGTACGAGGTGCCGGTGATTTGGATCTGGCTGCCCGGCATGGCGGTGAGCGTGCCGCCGGTTTCGTTGACGGAGTGGAGCTGCACGGTTCCGCCATCGGCGAGCAGTGTGCCGGTGGCAGCCTGGGTGACGTTGATGCTATCGAAGCGCAGGATGCCACCGTTGGTGGCTTTCATGGTGCCCGAGTTGGTCTTGGGCTGAGTGCGGAAGTTGAGGGTGAGCCCGCTGCGGTCGGCGTTGACCGTGCCCAAGTTCGTGAAATAGGTGTAGATGTTGCCGGTGCCGCGAATGGTATGGCTGGCGCCGTTGGTGAGCACCTCGCCCCCGCCGTTCCAGTAGAAGTAGGCGGTGTCAACGTTTGCGGCGTTGGCGTTCATGACGAGCTGGCCGCTGCCCAGCAGCGAGAAGCTGCCAATCAGAGTGAACTGGGTACCCGCGTTGGCGCCGCTGTTGTTGAAGTTGATGGTCCCGTTGTTGGTGATATCAGCGTTGCAGCGCTGCGTGAAGCTGGGGGGGATATCAAGGGTCGCGCTCGCGTTGCCCAGCAGCAGGCCCCCAAGGTCATAAGACGCCGCCATCGTCACGACATACGTTCCCGGGGCGTTGATCACGCCTCGCTCTGAGAACGTGTCGGGCACGTTGGGCATCGTCCAGTTGGCGGCCGTCCCCCACAGGCCTGCGCCGCCGTTCCACGTCCGGTCCTGGGCCTGCGCCACACTGCCCGCCATCGCCAGCCCCGCGACGCCCGCCAAGAGCGCCGCCCGATTCGCATGCATCTTCAACATAAAGAACATCCCCTTCTCCGCGGATTTCCCGCGGCCGCCAGTTTCCGGCCGGCGCACCCTTCTCTCTCGCAGCGGCTCGTACGCACGCCCCGCCCCCTGTCATGTCCAGCCAGCGGACGGTTCTGACAGAATCCGAGAGAGATTTGCAGAGTTTCAGGGCACCCGCCGGGTTTCCAAACGCGGGCACTCACCCCGCTCAACCCAGGATGAGTTTGCGGTCCCGCCGGGGAGGGGTATAGCACCACATTTGCGCCAGCCCGCCCGCCCCACGCATTTTCGAGCAAAAACCACGAATGCGGCCCAACTCGAGGCTGATTCTCGGACGCGCATTTCGCCCGGGTGCGTTGCGCCGCGATCCGTTGTACATTTCTCGCATGGGTTTGAGCACGGCCACCCACACCACGCTCTTGGCTCGCCTGGGCACCGGCCAGGACCATGCCGCATGGGCCGAGTTCGTGAGCCGTTATGGCGACCTGATCCGGGGTTTCTGCCTGCGCCGAGGTCTTCAACCCGCCGACTGCGAGGACGTGCAGCAGGACGTGCTCCTGTCACTCAGCAAGAGCATGCCCGGGTTCCGCTACGACCCGACCAAGGGGTTGTTCCGGTCCTATCTCAAGACGGTGGTCATTCACGCGATTCTGAAAAAATCCCGTCAGACCAGCGACCACATGCCGCTACCAGATTCTGAGAGCTCTCCGGATGCACCCGATGAGCAGCAGTGGGAGCAGGAATGGCGGCAATATCACCTACGCCTGGCGATGCGCACCGTCGACGCGGAGTTCAACGCGAACGATCGGCGGGCCTTCACCATGTACGCGCTGGACGGCAAGGACGTGTTGGAAGTGGCTCGCGAGCTGGGTGTGAGCGCCGACGTGGTGTACCAGGCCAAGTCGCGCGTGCTCAAGCGACTCAGCCAGTTGATCGACCAGCAGGTGCGGGAGGAAGGGTGAGCACCCCATGACACCTCCCGACACAACACCTTCCGAAATGAAGTCTTCCGACACCCTCAAGCCCGCCACCTGGTATCAGGATGAAGACCTTCTGCTGGGCGTGGCGCGCACCGTGCGACTGCCCAAGCTCGCGCCCTCCATCGCCGGCTACGACAGCCTCAAGGAAATCTCGCGGGGGGGCCAGGGCGTTGTCTACGACGCGGTGCAGCGCTCCACCCGCCAGCGCGTCGCCATCAAAGTCCTGCTCGCAGGCTCGCTCGCCACGCCCGTCCAGCAGCGGCGCTTCGAGCGCGAGGCCGAGATGGCGGCCAGCCTGCGCCACCCCAACATCGTGCGCGTCTTCGACAGCGGCATGACCCCCGAGGGGTTCGCGTACCTCGTGATGGAGTTTGTCGACGGGCGTCCGCTGGATGATGTGCTGAGCGAGGCGCTGCCTGAGGAAAGCCCGCAGGGGGCGATCAAGCAGCGGGTTGCCGTGCTGGCCGCGGTCTGCCACGGGGTGGCCCACGCTCACCAACGGGGCGTCATTCACCGCGACCTCAAGCCCGGCAACGTGCTCGTCGATGCCGGCGGCCCGCGCGTCGTCGACTTTGGCCTCGCCAAACCCATCAGCGGGCCCGACACCATCGATGTCAGCAAAACCGGCCAGTTTTTGGGCTCACTGCCCTGGGCCAGCCCGGAACAAGTCGAAGGCACGCCCGACGGCATGGACGTGCGCAGCGATGTCTACTCGCTGGGCGTGATGCTTTACCAAGCCGTCACGGGCTCCTTCCCGTACGACGTGCGCCGCTCGATTACGACGACGCTGGAGAACATCAGGAGCGCCCAGCCGGTGCCGCCACGCCAGCTCTCGCGAGCGGTCGATGAAGACCTGCAAACCGTGATCTTGAAGGCCCTCGCCAAGGACCCGGCGCGGCGCTATCAGAGCGCCACCGAGCTCTCGCAGGACCTGGACGCGTGGCTGGACAACGAGCCGGTGCGGGCGCGGCGCGACAGCGCGTGGTACACATTGCGCACCAAGGCCCGGCGCTACCGGCGCGTTGCGTGGGTCGCGGGCGCGTTCGCCGTGGTGGTGTCGGGGGCGCTGGCCTGGTCGGTGTATGCCGGGCAGCAACTCACCAAGGCCCGCGACATGGCCAAGGAAGAAGCCGCCAACGCCACGCGGGCCGAGAGTTTTCTAGAGCACATGCTGCAAGCGCCGGACCCGCACAACCAAGGCCGCGACGTACGCGTGGCGGACATTCTCGACGCCGGCTCGGAGTCGGTGGACGAGCAGTTCAAGGATCATCCGCTGAGCGCGGCCAGCGCGCACGCGTTGTTGGCCCGGACGTATGCCGCGCTGGGAATTTACGACAAGGCGCTCGGGCACTACGAATCCGCGGAGAAGGGGTTTGTGGCGGTGCTGGGCGCCAGCAGCGATGAAGCGATCGGCGCGAAAAGCGGCCGCGCCTCGTGCCACTATGAGCTCGGGCAGATTCCCACCAGCATCGAGCTGGCGACGCAGGCGGCCAACACGGCGCGGGCCCAGTTCGGGCCTCTGTCGGTCCGCACGCTGGACTGCGAGTCGGTGCTGGCGAGCTCACTTGACGCCGCGGGAAGGCTCGACGAGGCGTTACCCATGAAGCAATCGATCGCGGAGCGCACCGAGCAGCTCAAAGGGCCGACCGACGACGAGACGACCAGCGCGTACAACAACCTCGCCGTCGCGCAGATCCACGCCAGCAAGCTGACCGATGCCCGCGCCACACTTCAAAAGTTGCTCGACCTGGTCGTGAAGGCCCACGGCGAGGACTATCCCGACGCCATCCTGGTAACGATGAACCTGGCCTCGGTGGCCAAGGACCAGTCCGACTTCGCGGCCGCCGAAGTCCTGCTCAAGAAAGCCATGGACAAAGCCCCCAGGGTGCTGGGGCCGGACAACCCCGACACGTTTGTCACGCAGAGCAACTACGGCGATTTGCTTCTCAAGCTGAGCCGCCCCGCCGAGGCGAAGGACGTGCTTCAGAAGACGCTGGAGAACCAGCGCCGCGTGCTGGGGCCGACGCATCGCAGCACGCTGGGCACGTTGAACAACCTGGCGATGGCCTACGACGATCTGGGGGACAAGGAAAACGCGGAGAAGTCCTTGCGGGCCGCTACCGAAGGGATCACGCAGGCGATGGGGCGTGACAACGTCCAGACGTTTATCTCCACGGCGAACCTGGCCGCGGCCCTGGTCCGCTTCGGCAAAGTCGAAGAGGGCGAACAACTGCTCGCCGAGATGGTGCCGCGGGCTCGCAAGAAGCTCGGCGAGGATCACTGGATGTGCGGCGCGTTCGCGGCCAACCTGTGCAGCGCCCACCTGGCCGCCCACCGACTGGACGACGCCCTGGAGGCGGGGGAGTACTCCGCCGACACGCTCCGCAAAGCCCTCGGCCCCGACAACGACCGCACCCAAGTGGCGGTCCAGCGGCTGGGCCTGATTCATGAGGCGATCGAGGCAGATCTCCGCGCCGGCAAGCGACGGATGTAAGGCACGTGCCACGGACGTGCCATGAACCTGTTCAAGCTTTGTTGAACACGTCGGTGCCGAACCCTGAAAATACCCGGTGCCGCGGCTTCGTGCCGCCGATTGGTGTTCAGCGGTCCCCTGCTCCACCCCGGGTACACTCCGGATTCTCAGGCCGTGTTTTCACAGGAACCCTGCATGCCCCCCAAACCCTTCGCCGGTATTGATCTCGGCGGCACGAACATCCAGATTGGCATCGTCTCCCCCGACCTCAAGCTGATCGGCGAGGCCAAACGCAAGACCAAGGCCGAGGAAAAGGTCGAAGGTGTGCTGGGACGCATCGTCGCGGGGATCGAAGAAGCTTGCGAAACCGCCAGCATCCCGGTTTCGGCGTTGGGTGGCATCGGCATCGGCGCCCCCGGCGCCATCGACCTTGCCAAGGGCATCGTGCTGGAGGCCGTCAACCTGCGCTGGGACAACGTGCCCCTCGCCGACCTGCTCGGCAAGCGGCTCAAACAGAAGGTCCTGCTCGATAACGACGTGCGCGTGGCGGTGTACGGCGAAAACAAGCTCGGCGGGGGCAAGAACGCCAAGAACCTCCTCGGCGTTTGGCTTGGCACCGGCATCGGTGGCGGGCTCATCCTCAACGGCGACCTGTACTACGGCCACTTCGGCAGCGCGGGTGAGATCGGCCACACGATCCTCCTGCCCAACATGCCCGACGGCTTCCGCGAGCTCGAGCAGGTCTGCTCCCGCACTGCGGTGGTGGATCGCATCGTCAAGTTGATTAAGGCCAACCACAAGTCCAAACTCACCGCCGAGGTCGGGGAGGATTACGACAAGATCAAGTCCCGCACCCTGGCCCGCTATTACCGGGAGGGTGAGCGCGAGGACAAGCTCGTCATCGACGTCATCGACGCCAGCGCCGATCTGCTCGGCCAGGCCATCGCGAGCGTGGTCACCCTGCTCAGCCTTCCCCGTGTCATCCTCGGCGGCGGCCTCACCGAAGCCCTCGGGCCGGTGTTTGTCGAGCGTGTCGAAAAAAAGGTCCGAGAAGTCGCATTCCCCGAGGCCTGCAAGAAGGTCGATGTGGTCGAAAGCGTGCTGGAAGACACCGCCGGCGTGTACGGGGCGGCCATGTTGGCCATGGACAGGCTCGGCCAAACCAAGTAAACTTCCCCCAACCACCTGCCGCGACGGCGTGCCCACTGGGCAGCCTGTCGCTGGTGCCTGTGGGGCTCCTGTCGTCAGGGGTTCTTGCGGGCTAAGTAAAGTGGTTACAAGGCTATACTCACGACCCAATGCTGTCATCCGACCAGCCCGCTCACACCTTCAGCACCAAGCCCGCGATTCTGGGACTGGAAACGCTGACACCCGCCTCCAATGGCCATCACTCCAACGGCACCAACGGCTACAAGCCGTCTGAGCGTGTCTGGAAGGTCGCGGCCGTCATCCCCTGCTTCAACCGCCGCGCCGACCTTGAGATCCTCCTCAAGGACGTCGCCCGCCAGGAACTCAAGGGGATCAAGCTGTGGTGCCTCGTGGTCGACAACGCCTCTACCCAGCCGCTGAGCACCATCGCGTGCCCCGAAGGCTTGGAGGTCGAGTTCCTGCGGCTGGAAAAGAACTCTGGGGGTTCCGGGGGGTTCAACGCCGGCATGAGCCACGTGGTCTCCGGGGCCGGTCTGACGGGCGTGTACGGCAAGCCGGACTTTGTCTGGTGGCTGGATAGTGACGCCCGGGCCGGGCGTCGCTGCCTGATCGAGCTGGTGAAGGTGCTTGCGACCCGGCCGAAGATCGGTGCCGTGGGTTCGGCGATGGGCGACATCACCACCGGCCACACCTGGGAGGTGGGGGGCAACATCAACCCGCGTCACGGGGGTGTGTGGCCCGCGGGCGGGGGAGATCTGGACCGGCGGTATCTGGTGCGCTCGACGTACATCGCCGCGTGCAGCGGGCTGGTGCGCCGCGAGGCCATCGAAGAGACCGGGCTCTTCCCGGAGAACTTCATTTACTACGACGACGTTGACTGGTGCATCCACATGACGGCGAAGACGGGGCTGAAGTGCGTGGGCGCCCCCCGCAGCCGGGCGTATCACCCCCCGGGCAATCGCCGCTTTGTCAGTTGGGCGAGGTACTACATCGCCCGCAACTGCTTCTCGCACATCGACCTCATGGAGATGGGCGGGTGGAAGCGGTTCCGGCGCGGGTGGCGCGAGGTGCTGAAGGCCACGGCGCAGGCGATGATGGGGCTGCCGGAGCTCTCCGAGCTGCATCTCAAGGGCCTTGCCGATGCCCGCGACAAGAAGTTCCCGAGCATCGAGCCCAAGAACCTGCTGCCCTCCATCGGCTTTCGCCCCTTCTCCGAGCTTAAGTCGCTCGTGAGCGAAGCCGGTGGGCAAGCTTCGAACAAACCCGAAACGCTGTACGTGGCCCCGCTGCTCAAGACCCTCATCCCCGGCCTGCACATCTTCCGCAAGGAGCTTGCGAAGGTGGAGTTTGAATGGCCCGAAGATCGCCGGCTGTGGCGGCCCCGCTCGCACCGCAAGGCTCTGATGGTCGACGTGGCCGCGGCCATGTGGCGCCTTCTCACCGGCCCCAGCGCCGAGGTCGCGATTGTCCCCACCGGCTGGCCGGCCAACTGGTTCCGTGGCCGCACCCTTATCGAGGTCACCAGCGAGGGCCTCCTGGTGCGAAAGGTCAAGCCGTGGAAGGCGACGCGCGAGGCCGCGAGTGTCTTTCTGCGGGGCCTTAGGCTGTGCGCTCAGGTGGCGCTGCGCGGGCCGCATGTGGTGCCCCTGCCCCCCGCGCCGGCCTATCGCCCGGCCGCGCTTTCTGCGAAGCACATGCCCGCCGCCGCGGCCGTGAGCTAACGCCGTGAGGCTCGCGGTGGTCATCGTGAGCTACCGGCGGGCAAGCGCCCTCCGTACGACGCTCGCGCACCTGGCCCAACTCGGGGTGCCCGGCATCATCGTCGACACCGAGATCATCGGCACCGTGATCGTGGTCGACAATGCCTCCGGGGATGACACTGCAGCTATGGTGCGGCGCGACTTTCCCGCCGTCACGCTCATCGAGCTCGCGGCCAACGTGGGCGTCGAGGCGTTCAACGTGGGTGCCAAGTCCGCGAGCGGCGAGGTGCTGCTGATTCTCGATGACGACGCGTGGCCTGCGGAGGGGGTGCTTCAGGATGCGCTGGGGGCGATGCAGCGCGATGCCGCGCTCGCCGCGATCGCGCTGGTGCCGGTGCACCCGGGCAGCGGGCAGGCGGAATGGCCCTTCGTGCGTGAGCCCCTGGATGCGTTTCCATTCATGGGGTGCGCCAACTTGGTCCGGCGCGAAGCCTGGGCGGCTGCCGGGGGCTACCAGCGCGAGTTCTTCCTCTATCGCAACGACACCGACCTGGCGCTGACGCTGCTCGCCCAGGGGCGACACGTGCGCTGTGATCCGGCATGGCGGGCGTGGCATGACAGCCCGGCGGCGGCCGCCAAGAGCGAACGCTGGTTGTGGCTCGCCACCCGCAACTGGATCTGGCTGTGCCGCCGTCACGGGCGCGGGCGAGCGGCGGTGATGGGCGTCCTGGGAGGTGTCGCCCGCGCGATGATGCATGCGGGCCTGTCGCCCCGCCGGCTGGCGTGCGTGGCGCGTGGGGTGTGGCGGGGTTTCTTTTCGCCGGCGCCCATTCCCGTGGTGCCCAACACCGGGGCGGGCCTGCGGCGGCTGCTCGAAGTCCGTCGCGGCGTGCGGACAGCACAAAAATGAAAAGCCCCCCGCGGATGCGAGGGGCTCTGAGTTCACAGTTGTTCTCGGGCACCGAACTCTGTCCCTGGTGCCTAATGCCTGGTGCCTTCCCTCTTACGGGCACGCGCCGCCCGCAACCACGTTGATCAGCGCATCGATGTCGCCCTGGTCGACGTTGCCGTCCTGGTTGAAGTCAGGGTCGATGCCGGTGTCGTTGGGGCCACCTGCGACGACGTTGATGAGGTAATCCACGTCACCCTGGTCGGCGTTGCCGTCCTGGTTGACGTCGGGGTCGCACATGGAGGGGTTCTGGATGCACACGCCCCCGAGGGTGATGAGGTAGGAGCCCTCAGCGCTGGTGCCGGACCAGGAGGAGATCGCGTTGGCGGAGCCGGGGCCGTTCGGCGAGCGGACGCCGGTGAAGGGTTGGTTGTTCCACAGCAGGGCGCCGCTGGCGTCAAGGGCATCGCGGTTGTAGCCGGTCACCGCGAGGTAGTACTGGCCCGGAGCGGTGACGAACGTGTTGTCGATCGCCGAGACGGCGTTCAAGGTGTCGTCGTTGAACTCCACGCCGCGGCCGTTGGCATCAAAGAGCCAGAGCTGAGTGTCGAAGTCGGTGCGATCGCTGATGGTCATGTCGGCGCTGAAGCTGGACGGATCGCAGATGGTGATCGCGTACATGTCGGTGTCGCCGTCGAGGATGTCGCCGCCGATGGTCGCGATGGGGCCGCTGGGGCCGGTGATGACCTGAGCCGTGCCGGGCAGCTCGCCGGCGTCGCCGCCGCCATCGTTGCCTTCTTCCCACTGGCCGCTGGGGAGGATGTTGAGAATTATCGAGCCAATGCCGGTCCGCCCTTGGCCGTCAGTCACAACGATCTCGTAGTCGGTGATGCCGGGGGGCTGGTTGCCCACATTCGCGGCCCCGCCGAAGACGTTGTCGCCTGCCATGCCGTCGCCGCTCATGCCGTCATCCAGCAGAACGATGCCGCCCGCGGCCACCACGCTGAGGTTCGTGCTCGCGGGGTTGGTGCCGGGCACCACCGTGGCCGTGAGGACGACGTCGCGACCCTGGACCACCGCGTTAGGAGTTCCGAAGCCGGTGATGGTGGGGTCGGTCGGAGCCGTGATGGGGGGTGGGCCGTTGGGGTCGACAGCGCCGTTGAACTCGAGCGACCAGTAGGAAAAGATGCCGCTATCGCCGCTGGCATCGTCGGCGATGTACATGGTCCAGAGGCCATTGGCGCTGGAGCCGTTGAAGCCCGCGAGGGTGGCGTAGTTGGTGCCGGTGAAGGTGGCGGGGGTACCGGTCCAGCCGTTGAGCAGCCCCTCGGGACGGAAGTTGTTAAAGAAGGGGGCGTTGCCCGCGGCGATGGCCATGGTCGCGGCATCGTCGAAACGCGTGAACTGGTAGTTGTCGCCACTGCCGCCGTTGTCGGTGGAGAGGCAGATGTACCCGCCCGGGCCCTGGAGGACGATGTCAAGGTCAGCGTCCCAGGTGTGCGAGTGGCTGACGATCACGTTCAAGTCGGTGATGTTCGAGGGACCGCTACCGATGGAAATCTGGCTGCTCTTGGTGGCGAAGTCCACCGAAGCCAAGGCGGGCGACGCTGAATAGACCTGCGCCGACACGGAACCCGCGGCCATGGCCAGACCGGCCGCCGCCAACAACATCGTTACGTTCTTCAAAGTATTCTCCCTTTCTCAACGACCGGCCCAGCCCTGTGCGGCACGCGCCACAGAAAGCCAGACCTACGCAACTCTAAGCTTGGCGTATACCCGGTACGGGCCAGAAGATCACGCAGGAAGTTCCGCATTCACTGATTAATTACAGATGCTGGTCCGAGAACGGCCACGGCTCGCGTGGATAGGTCGTCCGGATGGGGACTCGGCCGCCATACCGGTCCGCGACCGGCACGATGCGGAAGTCGGATGAGATGACAAAGAAAAGCCCCCCGCGTGTGCGGGGGGCTTTCGAATCACTTCAGATCTCGGCACCACCTCAGGCCCTAGTGCCTAATGCCTGGTGCCTACTGCCTCTCCCTTACGGGCAGGCGCCGCCGGCGACGACGTTGATCAGGGCATCGATATCGCCCTGGTCGACGTTGCCATCGCGGTTGAAGTCGGGGTCGATGCCGGTGTCGTTGGGGCCACCGGCGACGACGTTCACGAGGTAGTCCACGTCGCCCTGGTCGGCGTTGCCGTCCTGGTTGACGTCGGGATCACACGGGACGGTGTTCTGGATGCAGACACCGGTGAGGGTGATGATGTAGCTGCCGCTGCCGCCGGTGCCGGTCCAGGAGCTCACGGGGTTGGTGGCTCCGGGGCCGTCGGGAGCGCGGACGGTGTTGAAGGGGGTGTTGTTCCACAGCAGGGAGCCGTCGGCATCGAGCGGGTCGCGGTTGTAGCCGCTGATGGCGATGTAGTAGAGGCCCGGGGCGGTGACGAAGGAGTTATCGAGGCGAGAGATCAGGCCGGTGGTGTCGTCGTTGAACTCAACGCCGACGCCGTTGGAATCGAAGAGGAAGAGCTGGGTATCGAAGTCGGTGCGAGTGCTGATGGCGGGGTCGGCGCTGAAGCTGGAAGGATCGCAGATGTTGATGGCGAACATATCGGTTTCGCCGTTGACGATGTTGCCGCCGATGGAATCAACCGGGCCGTCGGGGCCGGCGATGACCTGGGCGGTGGTGGGCAGTTCGCCCGCGTCGCCGCCGCCGTCGATGGATTCTTCCCACTGGCCGCGGGGGTTGACGGTGACGTCAAAGGTGTTGGAGCCGGAGCGCGACTGGGCGTCGGTCACGGTGACGGAGAGGGTGTAGAGGCCGTCGGGCGTGCCGGCGGCGACGGTGGTGTTGGCGCCGAAGATGTTGTTGCCGAGGATGCCGTCGTCGTTGATGCCGTCATCCAGGAGGGCAACGGTGCCCGCGCCGATGGCGCTGGCGTCGACCGAGACCGCCAGGCCCGTGCTGGCCGGGTTGAAGCCCGGGGTCACGTTGGCGGTGAGGTGAATCGGAGCGCCCGCGAAGCCGGCGGCCGGGGTCGACGAGCCGGTGACGGAGGGAGCGATCGGAACCAGCAGCGGGTTCCAGGTGAGGCAGAGCGCGGTCCAGGTGGAGTCGACCGCGCCGGTGGCATCGTCGAAGCTCTCATAGAGCTGAACGTCGGTGATGCTGCTCACGGGCTTGGGAGTGGGAAGGGTGAAGACGTAGTCCGTCACGTCGAGGAAGCCGGTGAAGCCGGTGGTCGTGAAGGGCTGCAGGGTGATCGTGGAGGCATCCGAGAAGGTGATGAGGATGCGGGCCTCGCTGGCGAAGGTTCCGGCGGTGACGCGAGTGAGGCGGCCGCTGACGTGGATGTCCTGGATGGCGTCGGTGCCGGTCCAGCCCAAGTTCAGGTGAGCGTTGTTCGCCGAGTTGAGGGCATCGAAGGACGCCACGCCGGCAAAGCTGGCGGGCTGGGTGCCAGCGGGGCACGCGGGGGGTGGGCCCTGGATGTTGAGGTTCGGCATGTTGCCAGTGGAGCTGCGAGCCTGGCCGTCGGTGACGGTGAAGGGCAGGACGTAGTCGCCGGGAGCGGCGGTGATGACCACGTTGTTGAGGCCGAAGATGTTGTTACCGGCGATGCCGTCATCGTTCGTGCCGTCGTCGACCAGCAACACCGTGCCCAAGCCGACGGCGGCGCCGTTGACGGTGACGCCCAGGCCCGTGCTGTTGGGGAAGGTGCCCGGGGTAACGGTCACGCGGAAGTTGGTCATGCCGCCGCTGGGAATCGAGGCGACCGAGTAGCTGCCCGCACCGGTGGGGTTGGTGGGCGCGCCCAAGGGGGGTGGGCCGACGGGGTCGACCGAGCCGTTGAACTCGAGGGACCAGTAGGACCAGATGCCGCTATCGCCACCGGTGTCATCGGCCACGTACATGGTCCAGGCGCCGTTGGCGTTGGTGCCGTTGAAGCCAGCCATGGTGGTGTAGTTGGTGCCGACGAAGGTGAGGGGGCTACCGGCCCAGCCGTTGAGGGTGCCTTCGGGGCGGTAGTTGCCGTTGAAGGGGGCGACGCCGCTGGTGATGCTGACGGTCGAGATGTCGTCAAAGCGGGTGGTGAGGTAGTTGTCGCCGCTGCCACCATTGTCGGTGCTGAGGCAGATGTAGCCAGTGGGGCCCTGCAGCACGACGTCGACGTCGGAGTCCCAGGTGTGGTTGGCCTGGAAAATGACGTTGAGGTCAGTGACGTTGGAGGGGCCGCCCGCAACGTTGATCGTGCTATTCACGGTCCCGCTGGGGGTGGCGGTGCTGATGATCTGCAAGCCGGGGGAGGCGGAATAGACCTGGGCCGATGCCGCGCCTGTGGCGATAGCAAGACCCGCGACCGCCGCCAGAATTGACGTCTTCTTCATGGAAAAGCTCACTTTCTCTCTTGACGTTCAAGCCACCCCGGCACGCACCGAGGGGGGCCAGAACCACGCAGTTGTACAGGGAACACTCCCCGCTTCCTCGGATGGCATTACACCACAATCTCGGTTTTGGTCAAGCGCAAAATATGTGTGAAGGGACGGCAAATCTGAAAACCGGTGCAACCTTCGGTTTGAGAAAATCCTGAATATGAACAAAAACCAAAGCCCCCGAGGCAGGTGTGCCTCGGGGGCCGGGTACATCACTTGGTCAGAACAACCTAAGTCGTTCCTTTATAGGGACTTACGGGCAGTTGCCGCCAGCGACCACGTTGAGCAGCGCGTCGACATCGTTGGCGTCGGCGTTGCCGTCGTTGTTGAAGTCTGGGTCGCGGCCGGTGGTGTTTTCGCCACCCGCAACGACGTTGATGAGGTAGTCGATGTCGCCTGCGTCGACGTTGCCGTCCTGGTTGAAGTCAGGGTCGCAGGTGTTGCCCTGGACGAAGCAGGCGCCGCCAAGATCGATGCGGTAGGCGCCGGTGGCGCTGGTTCCGGTCCAGCCGGCGATGGGGTTGAAGGCGCCGGGGCCGTCCGGAGCGCGGACGCCGCCAAACGGCGCGTTGTTCCAGATGAGGCTGCCGTCGGCATCGATGGCGTCGCGGTTGTAGCCGCTGATGCCGAGGATGTAGTTGCCGGGATCGACCACGAAGGAGGCATCGATGCGGGCGCGGACGCCGGTGGTGTCGTCGTTGAATTCAACGCCGGTGCCATCGGTCTTGAAGAGCCAGAGCTGGGTGTCGGTGAGGTCGCCGCCGCCGCCGGTGCCGGCCGCGGTGTCGGCGAAGAAGCTGGCGGGATCGCAGATGTTGATGAGGAAGAAGTCAGAGTCGGCGCCGTTGAAGCTGATCGAGCCACCGACGGAGGTCAGCGAGCCCGAGCCGGTGACCTGCTGAGGATCAAAGAGGGATTCGCCGGCATCGCCACCACCCTGCACGGACTCTTCCCACTGGGCGGGAACAGCGATGCTGAGGTTGAAGTTGCGGGGGTCGGCGAAGCGGCCCTGCGCGTCGTTGGCGTTGGCGGTGAGGGCGAAGGTGCCGCCCGGAGCGTTGGCGTCGATGGTGTAGTCGTTGCCGAAGACGCCGTTGCCAGCGATGCCGTCATCGTGGATGCCGTCATCGAGCAGGTTGAGGGTCGGGCCACCGATGGAAGAGAGGTCGACGCTGGAGACCAGGCCGGTGCTGACGGGGTTGGCGCCGGGGACGACGGTGGAAGAGAAGTGGATGGTGGAGCCGGGGAAGCCGGTTGCGGGGTTGGCAGCCGCGGCGGTGATCACCGGGTTGGTCTGCGATGCCTTGGTGGCGACGCAGATCTGCTGCCAGGTGGCATCGAGGCCGGGGTCGTTGAAGCTCTCGTAGGTTTCGATGCTGAAGATTTCGCTGGCCGCGTGCGGGACGGGCAGGGGCAGCGTGGCGTCGAAGAGGTCCATGATGGTGAAGGTGGTGCCGGTGGTGAAGGGCTGCAGGTTGGCAAAGGTGCCGTCGGTGAAGGCGACGCGGAAGCGGGCTTCGGTGAGGAAGGTGCCCGTGCCGCCGCTGATGATGCGGCCGCTCACGTGCAGTTCGGTCACCATCGCGTTGCCGGAGAAGGCGAAGAACTTGATGCTGTTGCCGGCATCACCGATGGGACCAAAGGAGGTCAGGTTGGTGAAGGTCTGCGGCTGATCGTAATCAGGGCAGGGGGGGGCGGGGGGCAGAATGGTGACATCGAAGTTGCCGGAGGCCTGACGCGCCTGGGCGTCTTGAGCGGTGAGGAAGACGGTGAAGAGGCCGTCGGTCTGGCCCGAGGGGATGGTGACGTTGGCGCCGAAGACGTTGTTGCCGGCGATGCCGTCGTCGTTGACGCCGTCATCACGCAAGGTGACGTTGCCCAGGCCCAGCGAGCTGGCATCAGCCGTGACGGTGATGCCGGTGCTGAGGGGGTTGGCGCCGGGGTTGACGGTGGCGCTGAAGTGCGTCATGTCGCCCGCGGAGATCGTGCCGGGGTTGGCGACGCCGGTGATGGTCGGATCGGTCGGGCCAACCAGCGCGTCGTAGGTGAGGCAGAGGCTGACCCAGGTCGCGTCGGGGCCAGCGATGTCGTTGAAGCTCTCGTACAGCTCGACGTTGGTGATGGAGCTGGCCTGCTTGGGGTTCGTCAGCGTGAACGCGTAATCGAACACGTCGAGCGGACCGGTCCAGGTCGCGTTGGTGAAGGGCTGCAGAACGACGTTGCTGCCGTCGTTGAAGTTGACGCGGATGCGGGCTTCGCTGGCAAAGGTGCCACCGACGTTCTGGATCAGGCGGCCGCTGACGTGGATCGTCTGAACGAAGTCGGTCGGGCTGGTCCAGCCGAGATTGATGATGGTGTTGCCGGGAGCGCCCTGGTTGTCGTTGGAGATGAGGTTGGAGAAGGTGACCGCGTTGCTGCCTTCGGGGCAGGAGGGCGGGGGGGGCTGGATGTTGAGATTGGGGAAGTTGCCGGTGCTGGAGCGGTTCTGCGCGTCGCTCACCGTGAAGCCGAGGACATAGTCGCCAGGGGCGGCGTTGATCGTCACCGGAAGACCGAAGATGTTGTTGCCCGCGATGCCGTCGTCGTTCACGCCGTCATCCAGCAGTGCCAGGTTGCTGCTCAGGCCCAGGGGGCTGGCATCGACCCGCACGGACAGGCCTGTGCTGTTGGGGTTGATCGCGCTCATGACCGCCACGCGGAAGGCCGTCATCCCGCCCTGAGGAACCGAGGCGACGGTGTAGCTGCCGTTGCCGCTGGGCACGGTGGGGGGCGGCGGCGGGGGGTTCGGATCGTTGGGGTCGGCTGCGAAGTTGAACTCCATGGACCAGTAGAGCAGCGTGCCGACGTCGCCACCGACGCCGTCAGCCACGTACAGGCTCCACGCACCGTTGGAGTTGCCGCCGTTGAAGCCGGCGAGGCTGGTGAACTGGCTGCCGGTGAAGATGCCAGCGGTGCCCGACCAGCCGTTGTAGGAGGTTTCGGGGCGATAGTTGCCGTTGAACGGAGCCGCACCGGAGGTGATGGACGTGGGGGCGGCGTCGTCGAAGCGGGTGGTGAGGTAGTTGTCGCCGGCACCGCCGTTATCGCTGCTGAGCAGCAGATAGCCGGTGGGGCCCTGAAGAACCATGTCAACATCGGAGTCCCACGTGTGGGTGATCTGGACGATGACGTTCAGATCCGTGATGCTGGAGGGCCCACCCGACACGGTGATGGTGTCAAACTGGGTGGACAGATCGTTGATCGGCAGGCTCGGAGAGCTCGAAAAAACCTGGGCGGACGCGGTTCCGGCGGCCAGGGCCAAACCGGCCAGAGCAGCCAACATCGTAGTCTTCTTCATAATTCGCACCCACTTCCTCTCGCGCAAAGATGCGATCCGGCACACGCACGGCCCGCTAGAGCAGACAGTGGTGCATTCGCCGCACACGCGCGGCTTGCCGAGAACGCTGGAATCCCATGGCATTAGATCACAGATCGCGTCTTCGTCAACCTTGAACACTCCGTTTTTGCCAGATTGGCGTTCTCTACGGGGTTCCCGGCGTAGGTGGCATCGGTGCGCGTCCTGTGGTTATCGGAGCGGATGCATCGTGGGGCACTTCGCGGCGGAAAGAAAGCGGCCACCCAGGACGAAGCCCGGGTGGCCACGGAGGGGAGAATGGACTGTGCCCAATCCCGGTACGAGCGCCGAGAGAGGCCGGGCTTAGTAGGTTGATGATTACGGGCAGTCGCCACCGGCCACAACGTTGAGGAGGGCGTCAACATCACCCTGGTCGACGTTGCCGTCGCGGTTGAAGTCGGGGTCGATGTTGGTGGGGTTGTCGCCGCCCGCGACGACGTTGATGAGGTAGTCGATGTCGCCCTGGTCGGAGTTGCCGTCCTGGTTGACATCGGGATCACAGGCGCTGCCGATGAAGCAGACGCCGGTGAAGTTGACGACGTAGGGGCCGGTGGAGAAGTTGAAGCCGCTCCATGAGGAGATTGGGCTGGTGGCGGCGGGGCCGTCGGGGGCGCGAACGCCCTGGAAGGGAGTGTTCTCCCAGATGAGCTCGCCGTCGCCGTCGCGGGCGTCGTAGTCGTAGCTGGTGATGGCGAGGTAGTAGGTGCCGGGCTCGGTCACAAAGGAGTTGTCGAGGAAGGAGCCGCCGTTGGGTCCGTCGTCGTTGAACTCAACGCCGGCGCCGTTGGCCTTGAAGAGCCACATCTGGGTGTCGAACTGCGTGCGCGGGTCGCTTGAGTCGGCGGAGAAGTTGGCGGGGTCGCAGATGTTGATGGCGTACATGTCGGCGTTGTCGAGGTCGATGAAGCCGCTGAGGCTGCCGAGGGTGCCTGCGCCGGTGATGAGGGTGGCGGAGGCGGGCAGATCGCCGGCGTCGCCGCCCCCGTTGACGGTTTCGTCCCATTGCACCGGGCCAACCACCGTGAAGGGGACCTCGGTGCTGGCGGAACGGCCTTGCGCGTCGGCGGCGACGACGTTGAGCGTCACGGGGCCCAAGGGCGCGTTGGCGGGGATGGTGACGTCGCCACCATAGAAGCCGTCTTCGGCGTCGCCGTCGTTGTGAGCGCCGTCGTCGAAGAGCTCCGCGCTACCCCCGCCCAGCGGGGAGAGATCGACCGTGACGGTGAGGTTGGTGCTGAAGGGGTTGACGCCGGTATCCACGCTGGCGTAAAAGCCGGCGGCGGCCCCGGGCTCAGCAGACGAGGGGTCGTTGTACGCGAAGTTGATGATCGGGAGGGTGTTGCGGGTTTCGAAGGAGAGGCAGAGGGTCTGCCAGGTTTCGTCGAGGCCTTCGTTTTCGAAGTTGTCGTAGACCTCGATCCCGACGATTTCGCCGGGGTCGCGGGGCGTGAAGAGGTGCAGGTCGGCGTCGGCGACATCGACGTAGCTGAACTCGTTGAACTGGTCGGGGATGGGCTCGAAGAGGTTGGCGGTGCCGTCGGTGAAGTAGATGGCGATGCCGGCGTTGCTGGCGAAGCTGCCGGTGTTGCCGCTGGCAAGGCGCCCGCTGAGGTGAATGTCGGTGATGCGGCCGGTGCCGGTGAAGGCGAGGTTGGCGAGGGAGTTGTCGGGGTCCTGCTGCCACCCGCCAAAGGCGCGGAGGTTGGTGAAGGTCTGCGGGTCTTGGCCCTGGGGGCAGGTTGGGCCCGGGCCGACGACGGAGATGGTGGGGAAGGTGCCGGTGGTGGCGCGGCCCTGCGCGTCTTGCACGGAGTAGCTCAGGGCGTAGTCGCCCAGTGCGGCGTCGACGGGAACGGCCCCGCCGAAAATCAGGTTGCCCGCCACGCCGTCGTCGTTCACGCCGTCATCCAGCAGCGTGATGGTGCCCTGGCCGATGGACGAGGCGTTGACGGTCGCGGTAATGCCCGTGCTGGGCGTGGGCAGATAGGCGGGGGTCACATCGATCAGGAAGCGTGCCGTCTGGCCGGAGGTGAAGACGGAGTAGTTGATGCTGGCCTTGGCCCGGGGCGTCGTGGGCGCCGGCGCGGCGGCGCGCGGGTTGTTGGAGTCCGACGCGTAGTTGAACTCGAGGGACCAATAGAGCAGCGTGCCGGTCTGGAAGAGGCTGTTGAAGTCCTCGATCCACAGCGTCCAGTCGCCGTTGGCAGAGAGGCCGTTGAGTTCCGTCAGGCGGCGGTAGTTGGGGCCGAAGAACTGTGCCGCGCTGTTGGGGTCGTACTCCGCCCACTGGTTGAGCAGACCTTCGGGGCGGTAGTCGCCGTCGTAGGGGGAGGCGCCGCTGGTGATGCTGCTGGCGGCCGAGTCGTCGAAGCGGGTGGTGAGATAGTCCTGACCAAAGCCGTTGCTGGTGGTGAGGTTGATGTAGCCGTAGGGGGTTTGCAGCACCGCGTGCACGTCTTCGTCGTACTCGTGCTGGATTTTGAGGTTGACGTTGAGGTCGGCGATGCGGGCCGGGCCGCCGGTGATGGTGATGGTGTCTGTCAGGGGCACGAACTGGCCGACGTTGGGGATTTCAGCGTTTGGGGCGCTGGAGTAGACCTGGGCTGCGGCGCTGCTGGCGGCGATGGCGAGTCCGGCGGCGAAGGTGAGGGCGGTTGTGTGGCGCATCTGGGGTTCTCTCAAGGGGGGCTGGAACATCTCGCGCCGCGGCGGTGCGGCGTGAGGTTGGAGGTTGAGGTGGCTGAACCTGCCGCGGGGGGCCCGCGCTCCCGGGCGGCGTGACGGGGGCACGGTTCAGGGCACACTGTGCCAGGTGGTTGGGCAAACGTCAATGCAAATTGTCTCGTTTTTACAAATATTTGCATCGGGGCGAAGTTGGGTGTTGAGTTCTCGGACGGGGCGCGGGAGCCGGGTATTCCGGAGGCGAGCGCGGCTATAAAGTCTGCCCCGCCTGACCGGGGACGTGGAGAGTGTCGGTGGGGGAATGGCGGCGCGGCCGCGTGAAGGGATTGCATGAACACCAGCCTGCGTTGGATGACGTCGTACATCAAGGACTGGGCTGGCACTGCGGAGCAGGCCGAGCAGGCGCTCATTCATGCCGGCTTCCCGATCGAGTCGCGCGATGTGCTGCCCGACGGCGATGTGCGCCTGGACGTTGAGATCACCAGCAATCGCGGCGACTGCATTTCGCACCTCGGCTTGGCGCGCGAGATCGCGGCGAAGTTGAGGCTGGAGCTGAAGCCCCCGGTGTGTGTGCCGCCGGCGGCGACGGGGCCGGGTACGCGGCTGACGCTCGTGAACGAGGCGACAGATGCCTGCCCGCGCTTTCTGGCGCGGGTGGTGACGGGGATCAAGGTTGGCCCGAGCCCGGCGTGGCTGGCGAGCGCGTTGGAAGCGGCCGGGCAACGCTCGATCAACAACGTGGTGGATGTGACGAACTGGGTGTGCCTGGAGCTGGGCAACCCGTGCCACGCCTTTGACCTGGACAAGTTGGAAGGGGGAGGGCTGGTGGTGCGGCGGGCTCGCGACGGCG
>JBAZUW010000041.1:0-21383 GCA_041661205.1 Phycisphaerales bacterium | reverse complement strand
CAGTTCCAGCGAGCGATCGAACTTGGCGCTGGGGCGAACGGCGGGGTACATCCGCCGGATCGTCTCAAGGTTGTGATTGATGATGTGGGGCTTGGCGTCGATGACCATTTGAAGCGCGGGCCAGTTGCCTTCAAAGTCGGGGATGAGCACCTCGACGGACATGGTCGGGCAGGCTTCGCGGGCGCGGACGATGGTTTCGGCCCAGATGGCCGCCCCGCCGTCGGGGAGTTCATCGCGGTTCACGCTGGTGATGACAACGTGCTTGAGGCCCATCAGGGCGAGGCTCTCGGCGACGCGCCGGGGTTCATCTTTGTCGAGGGTGTTGGGCCGGCCGGTTTTGACATTGCAGAAGCCGCAGGCGCGGGTGCAGGTGTCGCCCAGGATCATGATGGTGGCGACGCCCCGGCTCCAGCACTCGCCCATGTTGGGGCAGCCGGCCTCTTCGCACACGGTGTGCAGGCGGTGCTCGGTCATGATGCCCTTGAGGCGCTGGTAGCCGGGCCCACCGGGGACCTGGGCCCGCAGCCACTCGGGCTTGCGCTTGATCAGCAGTTGATCGGGGGTGCCGGTCTGGTTGTTGAGGACCATGCCGGAGAGGCTGAGGCGCGGGGCGTCGATGGTGCGGAGCGGGTCGCCGCCTGCGGGGCGCGGGTGCCGGGCCAGAGTTCTCTGCAGGGCGGGATCGGGGGATGCCGGGGTAGATGTGGGCATTGGAACAACTGTAGGGTGCGGGAGGGTGGTTTCGGGGACAATGAGTGCAAGAAACGCGAGGTGCGCCGAACTTCGATTTCAGGCGTGCGTATTTGCCTTCGGCCGGATGCACGGATGGATGGATTGGAAGGTGTGTGGCAGGAGGGGTTTGCGTTCTTCAGGTGCGGCCACGCCGCGTTCGGCGGTGAATCCGGATCAAAATCCTCGTCCCGGCTGAACCCCGACCCGCCGAAGGGTCGATTCTGACGGTCCGGGAACTACAATGCTGGTCCCGCGCATCGAGGTTTTCCCCTGGTTAGGGGGATGTGGCGCGTGGACTATGACTTGGCAGCGGATTGAGCCGCGTGAAGGAGTCGGGCGTGAGGACGATGCGACGCATGACAACAGGACGTTCGTTGGCGCTCGTCACCGCGGCGGGGCTGCTCTGCCTGGCGGGTGGATGCTCGAACCGCTCCTTCCTTGATCCCAGCATCGACAAGGCCGGACGCTGGGGACGCACGCCGACGTCGGTGCCGATCCTCAAGAGCCTCGCGGCCATCGAAGAAGATCAGGGCGAAGTCGTCGAATACAGCGATCCGGTCGAGGGAGACCTCAAGCCGCAGCCGTCGCGCTACCGCATCGGGCAGGGTGACGCCTTGCAGGTGACGATGTACGACCTGATTCAGCAGGGGGCGGCGGAGAAGTTTGACGTCGATGTTGACTCTCGCGGGTACATCGAGTTGCCGCAGCTTGGGCGCGTGCTGGTGGGGGGGAAGACCTCCGAAGAAGCGACCAAGGCGGTGCAGGAAGCCATGACGCGGCTGGTGACCAACCCGCTTGCGTCGGTCGTCGCCACGGCCCAGCGTCAACAGACGTTCAACGTTGTGGGTGGTGTCGAGCGTCCCGGGCCTTATTTCATCCCCCGCGCCAACTACCGGATTCTTGAGGCGCTCACGGCGGGCGGACGCTTTGACGAGACCATCGAAGAGGTGTACGTCATTCGCCAGGTGGCACTCAGCGATGATGTCATGGGAGGCGATCAGCCGGCGTCGACGACGCCCGGACAGCAGCCCGCGACCAATCCCGGGGCGCCTGACGGCAAGAAGCTCATCGACATCATCGACCAGCTCGCGCCCGAGCCGGGCAAGCCCACTGGCGGCGGTCACCCCGGCGCGATGAGCGCGGGGCGTGCGCAGCCCGCAGGCAAGCCCCGCGCCCCGGTGGTGAACTTGCCCGACGAGGCGGCCCCAACCCCCGAGCCGGAGCCGATGGCGACCTCGAATGCCGATGGGCGCTGGGTCTTTTTGAACGGAAGGTGGATCCAGTTGGCGGGAGCCGCCATGCCCAGACCTGCGACGGGTGCGAAGGACAGCCTGCCCGCCGCCACCGATGAGATGATCACGCAGCGGATCATTCGGGTTCCGGTGAAGGAACTTCTGGCGGGCAAGCAATCGGTGAACATCGTGATTCGACCCGGCGACGTGCTGCGGGTGCCGGCCGCGCCGACGGGCAATGTGTATATCGCGGGGCAGGTGCAGCGGCCCGGGGTGTTCGGTCTGCCCGGGCAGGGCGGGGGCTTGACGCTGACGCGTGCGATCACCGCGGCGGGGGGACTGAGCAGCATCGCGATCGCCAGCCGCGTGGACCTGGTGCGGATGACGGGACGGGACCGGCAGTCGACGATCATGCTCGACCTGGGCGCGATCAACAACGGCGAGCAGCCGGACATCTGGCTGAAGCCGAACGACCATGTGAATGTGGGATCGAACTTCTGGGCGCTGCCGCTGGCGGTCTTCCGCAACGGCTTCCGCGCGAGTTATGGGTTTGGATTTGTGCTGGACCGGAATCTGGCGTCGGACATCTTCGGCGTGCAGCGTTCCACGAACTGACGCCGGGTGATGCTTGTGCCGGTGGATGGGCGGGAGAGGGAGAGAGAAGAGGGTTGAGATTCGCACTCGCCGTTGGGCGGCGGGGTATCGGTGTCGGATGGGTGCGCGGCGGGCCTTCGTGCGATTGGTCTTTCGGGAGGCATGGTGAGCGATGTCGACCTTGACGAAAGGACAACCCGGTGCTCGACCACTGGCGGCGCATGCCGCGGGCGCATGGTCGGTGTGGACGTGGGTGCAGGTGTCGCTTCTGGTCGCGGCCTTCGCGGGGTTGTACTTTCGCTGGCTGCACGTGCAGTGGGATTTGAGCCTGAAGAACATCCAGGATTGGGGGCACACGCTGCTAATGCCGCTGATCGGGGTGTACCTGCTTTGGATGCGCCGGGCGGAGCTGATGCGCATCACCCCGGCGACGTTCTGGCCGGGCATTCTGCCGTTGCTGCTGGGCATTCTTTGCTATTTCTATTTTATCGTGGGCGTCTCCAATCACATGCTGCAGGGCTTTGCGATGGTGCTGACGGTGGCGGGGCTGACGTTGTTTGTCGGCGGCACCAAGATTTTCCGCATCGCGTTCCTGCCGATTCTCCTGCTGGTTTTCAGCGTCACCGTGTCGGACCAGATCATGGAGCGGATCACTTTTCCGCTGCAGTTGATCTCTTCGAAGGGGGCGTGGTTCCTGCTGCGGCTCATCAGCCTGCCTGGGGACTGGTTCCTGGTGGACGTGGACGGCAACACGATCAAGATCTTCAATCGCACGAGCGGCACCTGGAACCCGATGGGCGTGGCCGAAGCGTGCTCGGGTTTGCGGATGCTGGTGGCGTTTCTGGCGTTGTCGGCGATCGTGGGGATTCTTTCCTGCCGCCATTGGTGGCAGCGGATCACGGTGGTGCTGCTGGCGGCCCCCGTGGCGATTCTGCTCAACATCGTTCGCGTGGCGACGCTGGGTGTCGCATCGTTGTGGAACGTGAACTTCGCATCCGGTGACCTGCACATCCTGATCGGCACGCTGCTGCTGCTGCCGGGGCTCGGCCTGTTCCTTGGGCTCGTGTGGGCGCTCAACAAGGCGATCGGCGAAGATGACGGGGCGAGCTCCGGTAACAACAAGACCAAGCCGGCGAAATCCGTGAAGTCTCCGTCAACGACGCCCTCGGGAGCCAAGGCATGAAGCAGCCGCTTGCCAAGTACGCGGGCTTTACGGTGGCGATGGTGCTGCTGCTGGGCTCCTCGCTGGGCATCGCCTCGGCGATCTCGGCCTTCAAGCTCACGCTGCGCAAGCTGCCGATCTACCCCGAATCGCGATTGCTGCTGACGTCGCTGCCGACCGAGACCGAGTCGTGGATTCGGGTGGGGGCGGATCGCAAGGAGTCGGCGGAAGTCGAGGAAGTTCTGGGGACCAAGAACTACGTCTCGCGCCTGTACAAAGAGAAGAACCCGAAGGACAAGGCGCATCCGATGCTGCTTGACCTGCACGTGGCGTACTACACGGGCATGATCGACACGGTGCCCCACGTGCCGGACCGCTGCTTTGTGGGCGGGGGGATGCAGATCGGCGACATTCTGGGTGATCTGCCGCTGCCGCTGGATCGGTCGCGCTGGCGCGAGGACACGAGCGTGCGCCCGGACATGGCCGGGCACATCTTTGTGACGCGAAGCAGCAACGGGCTGTATCCGAGGTTGCCGCGAGATCCGCAGGACATCAAGCTGCGCACGATGCGGTTTGTTCAGAAGGATGGACCGGACTTGTTCGCCGGGTACTTCTTCATCGCCAACGGGGGAACGGTGGCGAAGGCCGAGGAAGTGCGTCTGCTGGCCTTCGACCTGAGTTCCAAGTACGCGTATTACGCGAAGGTGCAGGTGACGACCGCCAGCGTGACCAGCGGCGAAGAGATGACCAAGGCGAGCGCCAGCCTGTTGAATGAGCTGATGGGCGACATCATGACCTGCCTGCCGGACTGGGTGGCGGTGCAGCAGGGCGACTATGTGCCGGCGGCGGACGACGGTGCTGAACCGGACGCGAAACACTGAGACGATCGGGATCGTGGCGTGGCGGGACAGAACGCTCGCGACACCAACGCGGAGATTGACATGGCTTCGAAGGTGAATGTGAAGTTTGTTGCGACGCTTGGGGCGGGGATTGTGACGCTGGTGGGGGCGCTGGGCCTGGCCGCGTACTTCCTGCTGGTGAACAGCGCCGCGGACCTGGCTAAGAAGGGCGACAAGGCGCTGGCCAAGGACGACATTCCTTCGGCGATTGTGTACTACTCCAAGGCAGTGGATAAGGAACGCACCAACATCACCTACCTGGGCAAGTGGCGCGACGCGCTGGGCAAGAAGTCTCCGGAGACCCGCCAGCAGTTCATCGAGGCCTTTCGCAGCTGGGTGGGCATCGCGAGGCAGATGGCGCTGGTGCAGCGCGACAACCTCGCCGACCAGGTGGCCTACGGCGACATCGTGCGTGAGCAGTACCTCACCGGCCCGGTGAACCGCGAGGCCAACAAGCGCGCCATCAGCGAGATGGACACGCTCATCGGGTATTACAGCGGCAAGCCCGCGGGGGAGTGGGAGAAGCTCAAGAAGATTCGCGGCATCGCGCGCCTTCGCGCCGTGACCGACGCGCCGGACTCGACCGATCAGCAGTGGCTGGAAGCGAAGGATGACCTGGAGGCCGCGGCCAAGGCCGACCCCGGTGACGCCGACACAGCGCTCGCCCTGGTGAGCTACTACGCCCTGCAGGCGGATCGGGCCGAGCGTCGCAACGACCCCGAGGGCTTTGACAAGATGCTGGGCAAGGCCCGCGAGATCGAGACGGATTTCATCGCCAGGAACGACGCCGACGCGATGGTGCGGCTGTCGAAGATCCGGCTCGAGTTGCAGGTGGCGGCCCGCGAGTTTTCCATCACGGCGAAGAACACTCCGGCGGGGAGCGAGCCCCCGGACGTCATCGCCGCCGGGCAGGCGTTTACGGCCAAGGTTGCGCCGATGTTTGAAGACGCTTCGCAGCGGGCGATGAAGCTTCCGCCGGAGGAGATTGATTTGGTGCTGCTGGGGTTGCACCGGCAGATGGAAGAGACATTCTCACCTTCCACCAGGCTTTCGAAGACCGAGGCGCTGCTTACCCGCGCCTTGGAGAAGCGTCCCAACGACGCGGGCCTGTTGATGTACAAGGCCGACCTCGCGTCGGAGCGAGCGGATTTTCCGCTGGCGATCGCGACGGCTGAAAAGGTCATGAATCTGCCGCTGCTCCCGGTGGGCATTCCCGGGTCGTCCCTGTTCGGCCAGAAGGACACCAGCCGTTTCCTGCGGGTGCTGTGGGGCGTGAAGCAGTACATGGCGGCGGCGCCGGGCGATCGCGATGGGATCATGCAGCGGGTGCGGCAGTATCGGCAGGATCTGGCCGCGAACGAATCGCAGGATTCGCCTCGCCTCCAGCTCGCTGACGCTTGGGTGGCTCAGGCCGAAGAGCAGTGGGACAAGGCCGACCGCTTGCTGGAACAGCTTGAGCGGACCAATCGCATTGGTGATGTGGACACGCTGCTCATGTGGGCCAACATCGCCCTCAAGCGCGGCCAGACCGGCAAGGCTGAGGAACATTTGACCAATGCGCTGGCGGTCTCACCCCAGAACGTGCCGGCGGCGGTGGCGCTCGCGGACCTGAACTTGAAGCTCGAAAATCCGGTCGCCGCCGTGCAGATCCTTGAGAATCTGGTGCGCTTGCAGCCGGGCAACAAGTTCTTGGCGGACCGGTTGCAAAATGCCAAGGCCTTGGCGGGCCTAGGCAAGTCGGACGATCCGGTGATGCAGACGCTGATTGATGCCGACAAGCTGAACAAGCCTCGTCCGGGCGCGACCGATCCCGGACAGGACGTGGTGAAGTTCCTCCTGGACGCGATGAAGCGACTGCCGGCTGACGCAAGGCTCTACAGCGCGCTGGCGGGGTCGTACCTCAACGTCGGCGACCGGGACAACGCGATCGCGACCGTGAAGGCGGGCCTTGCGAAGTTCCCCGATTCGCAGCAACTGAAGAGCTTTGACCTGCAGTTGTCCACGAAGGATCCCGTCGACGGCAGGCTGCTGCTCATCGAGCAGTCCGACAAGCCGGCGCTGGACAAGTGCCTGGAGAGATACGCGGTGCTGAGCACGGCGGTCCCGGAGCGTCAGGCTGAGGCCGATGCCGAGATCGCCAAGATGAAGGCGCTCGCGCCCGACGACGCGCGCGTGGTCGAGGTGATGTTCCTCGATGCCCTCAAACGCCGCTCGCTGGATGAGGCGGCGCAACTGGTTGAGAAGGCGACCAAGATCGACGCGGATCACCTGGGGGGAAAGACCTTTCAGGCCCGCTTGCTGTCGACCAAGGGTGACTTCGAGAGCGCGACCAAGGTCATGCAGGAGGTCATCGGGCAGGGCGGCGCCCAGCCCGAGACGTGGCGACTGCTGGGCCGCTTCCAGGCGCAGCTGGGACGATGGGCGGACGCGGCAAACAGCTTCCGCGAGGCGTTGAAGCAGCGCCCCGAGGACGCGGGCGCGGTGAACGATCTGATCGACGCTCTGAACTCCTCTGGCCAGCGCGAACAGGCGTTGGTGGTGGCGCGGCAGAGCCAGAAGTTCCCCGCGGTGGGGGCGAACCGCGATTTCGTCGACCGGTGGTTGAACCTTGAGCAGGAGATCGGCGACCGCGCGGTGGCGAAGGCCCGCCGCGAACAGATCGCCAAGTCTGACATCGGCAACCGCGACAACCTGCAGGCCCTGGCAAGCATCTACATGAATGGGGGCGAGTTTGAGAACGCCCGGAAGGTGATCGACAAGATTCGCGCCGGGGGCGACGACCTGGAGAGCATTCGCCTCGATGCTCAGTATTCGTGGATGCAGCGTGACCCGGTGAAGGCCACCAAGCTGTACGAGGAATTCGTCAACCTCCAGAAAGACCGGAACAAGCTGGTGGCGCAGCTCAACTACGCGAACTTCCTGCTTTCAGTGGATCGCGCCGACG
Organism: Phycisphaerales bacterium; assembly: GCA_041661205.1. GTDB lineage: Bacteria > Planctomycetota > Phycisphaerae > Phycisphaerales > UBA1924 > RI-211. Next base: position 13,820 of record JBAZUW010000041.1, on the reverse strand, counting down.
ACGCGCTCAAACAGCTTGACGCGGCCCGCTCGCTGCAGGACCCCAAGCAGCTCGAGGCCGACCGGGCCATCGCCGAGACGACCTTCCGTCTGGGCCGCTACAAGGACGCGGCCGAGGCGATGCGCCGCATCATCGCCTCCGGGGGCGATGGGGAGGGCAACATCTTCCGCAAACGCCTGGTCGAGACGCTGACCCGCAGCGGCGACTACGACGGGGCCGAGAAGGAACTCGCGCCGCTGCTGGCGGGGAAGGACCCCGACGCGGTGACGCTGTTGCTGGATGCCGAGATCAAGATCGGCGCGTCCAAGGAACACAAGGGCGCGATCGAGGTGCTGAATCGCGCGGTCGCCCGCTTCCCCGCCGAGTCGTCGGTGTTCGTGAAGCGCGGGCAGTTCCTGATGAATGATGAGACGCGCATCAAGGATGCCATCGAAGACTTCTCCAAGGCGATTCAGCTTTCGCCCAACTCCTGGCAGGTGTACCGCCTTCGCGCCAGCGCCTACGGCAGCATCAAAGGCACGGACGCGGAGCGTGATCGCAACGTGGACAAGGCGATCGCGGACTGGATCAAGGCGGTGCAGCTGAACCCGGGTGATGACAGCCAGCTCAACGACCTGGTCTTCCGCATGATTCAGCTGAAGCGCGATCAGGACGCGGAAAAGATGGCGGACGAGGCGCTCAGCGCCCGGCCCCTGAGCGCCAATGGGTTCTCCCGCGTGGGCTCGATTTTCCAGACGCTGGGTCGGAACAAGACGGCCGCCAAGTACTTTGAGCAGGCATTCAAGCTCGATCCCGCCGACGGGATCGCGCAGCGGCTGCTGGACTCGCAGTTGGCACCCGACGGCGTGGGGTGGAAGGAAGCCCAGAAGCTGCTCGGCGTGCTGGGCCAGCCGCGTGTGAACAGCAATCCGGGTTTCCTGCTGGCGCTCGCCAAGGTGCAGATGGCCGAGGGACAGGTCAACAACGCGGGTCGCAGCGCGATCCAGTCGTTGCAGCTGCTGAACCCTGCCAACCCGACTCTGATGTTGTCGTGGGACAACGACATGAAGAAGCTGATCCCCGTCCCCACGCGATACATCGCGTTCCTGGACGACCTTGTGAAGCGGGGCAGTGTGCCCAATGCCAACGAATGGCTGGTGTATTTCCGCAACACCTTGGCGGTGAATGAGGCTTCCTTCAAGGCCGATGCGATCACGCAGCTCGGCCGGCTCGCGGCCGACGCGACCGGGAAGGAGGCCCGGCAGTTTGCACGCCGCGCCCACGGGGCGATCCTGTTCGGAGACAAGCGATACGAAGAGGCGGGCCAGTCGATGGCGGCGGGCCTGAAGGATTTCCCCAACGATCCCGAGCTGCTCAATAACTACTCATTCCTACTGGCGAAATACTTGAACAAGCCGGCCGACGCCCTGCCGCTCGCGGAGCAACTGCTGCAACTGATCAAGGATGATCCCGCCCCGCAGGCGGAGATCCTGGACTCGATCGGCTTTGTGTACCGGGCGAATAACAAATGCGACGATGCCGCCAAGATCCTGCAGCAGGCCGTGAACTTTGCAAGGTCGGCGCGTGCGGGGATCAGTGCGGCGACGCACCTGGCCGACGCATTGCAGTGCGCCGGCAAGGCGGATCAGGCTAAGCAGACGCTGTCCCAGGCGGCGGCCCTGCTGGCGGGCACCACCGAGGACATGCCGGACAAGGACGTCATGAAAGCGGAGCTGGACGCGCTCAAGGCGAAGCTGGGTGAATAAAGGCTCAGAATGGTCCGGGGTGATGGGGCGCACCAAAGCGAACCCACGCCGCGGACCGAAGGTAGTACTGCCCGCGGTCAGGCGGCGTGAGGCCGGTTATCGGATCGATTTGCGGTGTGGGAAGAAAGGTTCGGCGTATGACGATCGTTCAATCTAGCAGTCAAGTAGCGCAGATCCCGCCGAGCCGGCCGATGCCGAGCGCCATGGCTCCGGCCGCCAGCTCGCAAGGGCCGGGGATCACCATCGATCCGGTGAAGCTGCTGCTGCGATACAAGTGGTACCTGATCGCGGCGCTGGTGATCGGCGCCGTTGTGGGCGTCATCAGCAACTACGTGCTGGCCCAGGTGGCACCGCGCTGGTCCTCGCAGGTTATTTTCGAATGCAAGCCTCAGACGCAGACGATCGCGGAAATCGCGGGTACGGGGCAGGCGGAGGAAATGCAGCGTTTCATGCTCACGCAGATCAGCACGATCCGGCAGGATCTGGTGCTGCAGAAGGTCGTCGAGGATTCGGGCGTGCTCACCAAGCGGGCGCCAAAGTGGAGCAGCCAGTTCATGGGCGGGGGCGGCCAGGGTGGCGACGCCTTCGACACCGTCGGGGCGCTTAAGGCGCTGCGGCGAATCGTCAGCGCCAGCGTGATCTCCGGCACCAACCTCCTGCAGGTCTCGGTGACCTACAGCGACAAGTGGGAGGCGACCGAGCTGGTGGGGATGGTCAAAGAAAAATACATGGATTCGCTGGCGGCCCGCGGCAAGGCGGGCCTCGACGACAAGATCGACGGCCTGAATAACCAGATCAACCGCTTCGAGAGTGAAATCAAGATTCTCTCCGGCAAGCGCCAGGCCCTTATCCAGTCCAAGGGCCTTGATTCGGTCGACGATCGCCAGTCCAACACCAAGTTTGAGTTGAGCCAAGTCACGGACAAGCGCCTGACGGTGGCGCAGAGTCTGGAGGCCCAGCGCACCTCGCTCAGCCAGATGGAGGCGGAGTACAGCAGCCCCGGCGGCATCGTGTATTCGGCGGAACTTCGTGCCACCGCCGACCGCGACCCGCAGATCCTGGAACTCCACAGTGATATCCAACGGGTGACCTCCGCGATCGAGGCGAGAAAGATCTCGGGGATGATGCCCACCCATCGCGAGATGGTGCAGCTGACCAACCAGTTGGATGGTCTTAATGCCACGCTCGATGAGAAGGAAAAAGAGGTTCTCAAGAAGCTCTTCGAGGCGCAGCTGGATTCCACGCGCAAGAGCATCGCGCAATACGAAGCAATCGAGAAGTCCCTGGTGGATCAGACCACCGCCTTGCAGGACAAGCTGGTGGACCTCTCCAAGGCCCAGCAGGAACTCAACGATTACAAGGAGCAGATCTCCGGCCTGGCGGAGAGCAAGCGCGTCTCCAAGCAGGAGATGGAAGGGCTCATTTCTCAGAAGGGCTCGGTGGACGTCAACCGCGTGATCCTCGTGCAGGATCAGCGCGCCCCGATCGAAATGTCCTTCCCGCAGCTCAAGATTCTGCTCCCCGCCGGGGCGGTCGTGCTGCTCGGCCTGACCGCAGGCGTGATCGTCCTCATTGAACTGCTCGATACCCGCGTCAAGAGCCCGTCCGACGTCGCCATCATGCCCCGCGTGCGCCTGATCGGCTGGGTGCCCGATGGGGGCGAAGACCCTGCCGGGCAGGGCGCGATCGAGACCGCGTTCAGAGAGCGGCCTCGGGGCGTGGTGGCCGAGAGCTTCCGGCAAATCCGGGGTTCCATCGCCAAGCGCCTTCACTCCAGCGGGCATCGCACCGTGCTGGTGGCCTCCGGTATGCCTCAGTCGGGCGCGACCTCAGTCGCGGCCAACCTGGCCCTTTCGTTTGCGTCCGCGGATAAGCGGGTCCTTCTGATCGACGCCAACTTCCGCCGCCCGGCGCTGCACCGGGTCTTCAGCGCTCAGGAAACGCCCGGATTGGCCGACGTGCTGGCCGCCAAGCCCGACGAACGTGCACAGCGCCTGGCGGAAGTGACGCAGGCCACGACGACGCCCAGCCTCGACCTGCTGACGGCGGGCACCAAGGACCAGCGGGTCTTCGAGCGCCTGGCCACCGACGCCATGAGCGAGGTGCTCGCGTCGGTCAAGGCGATGTACGACGTCATCATCGTCGACGTTGCGCCGGTCGTCGTCAGTGGCGATGCGCTGGCCCTGGCCAACCGCTGCGACTGCTCCGTGCTCGTGGTTCGGGCCCTGGCCGACAAGCGCGGCATGGTCGCCCGAATCAAGAATGAAATGAGCGAGGCCCGGGGCGAGTTCCTCGGTATCATCGTGAACGCCGTCAAGTCCTCCAGTGGCGGCTACATGAAGCGGAACATCCAGACCGCGCACGAATACCAGAACCCTTGAAAAAGGAACTCTCCGTGGCACAGAGCGACGCGAATACAGCCTCGATTGCAGCCGTCGCTCCTTCGGGTCGGCGCGTGCTGGTGAGTGGCGGGGCAGGCTTTATCGGCTCCCACCTGGTGGAGCTGCTGCTGGCCCGGGGCGACGAGGTGACGGTGGTCGACAACCTCTCGACGGGCCGGCGGGCAAACCTGCCGGCCAAGCACGAGCGCTTGCGCTTCGTGGAAGCCGACCTGAGTCATGCGCTCGGAGCCCTGGGAAAGGGCGAGTGCTTCGAGCAGATCTATCACCTGGCGGCGGCGGTGGGTGTCAAGCTCGTCATCGATGACCCGATCCGGTCGATCGACGTCAACGTCGAGGAGACTTCGCAGCTGCTCCGGTTCTCCGTGACGCACGGGCCCAGCGGCGGGCGTTCGCGGGTGCTGATCGCGTCGAGCTCTGAGGTGTATGGCAAGTCCTCTCACAGCCCCTTCCGCGAAGAAGATGACGTGGTGTACGGGCCGACCTCCTTGTCGCGCTGGTCGTATGCGTGTGCGAAGGCGATCGATGAATATCTGAGCCTGGCGTACAGCCGCAAGAAGAACCTGGGCGTGACGGTGGCGAGGTTTTTCAACACGGTGGGTCCGAGGCAGATCGGTGAGTACGGCATGGTGGTGCCGCGGTTTGTCGCGTGGGCGCTGCAGGGCAAGCCCCTGGAGGTGTACGGCGACGGCTCGCAGTCCCGATGTTTCTGCGATGTTCGGGACGTGTCGGGCGTGCTTCCCGGAATGCTGGAAACGGACTCTACCAAGGGCGGGATATACAACGTCGGTTCGGATCGTCCGATTACCATCCGGGCGCTTGCCGAACTGGTGATCAAGACATTGGGAAGCTCGTCGCAGATTCGCACCGTTCCGTACGCTGAGGCGTATCCCGCGGGCTTTGAGGATCTGCAGCAGCGGCGGCCCGCGCTGGAGAAGCTCAAGGGGGCCGTGGGCTTCTCGCCGCGGATTGAGCTTGAGCAGACGATTCGTGACGTCGCGACTTGGATGAAGACTTCTGGCGTCGGACACTCGCACTGGAGCTAGCACGTGATTGCGGGTGTGGACATGCTGAGCATCGTGGCGCGGGGCGTGGGGCTTATGGTCTTGAGCGCGGATGATGCGCCGGCCTCCGCTCCGGTCGCCGCCACCGCCCACGATGCCACGCGGCTGTCCATCGTTGAAGGATACATCGGTGTCCTGATGGTCGCGTTCATGGTCACGCTGTGCGCCACCCCCATCATGCGGCGGGTCGCGGTCGCGCAAGGGGTGATTGATCGCCCCAACGAGGCCCGCAAGATCCATCGCATCCCGATCGCCTACCTCGGGGGCGTTGCCGTCTATCTCGGCATCATCGGCGGGCTCTTCTATGCGGTGCTCGGCGTGCAGGTTCCGGGCCTGATCGACTGGCACGTCTCCAAGTACCACGAGCTGGGTGACTTCTTTCTTCCCATACCGCTGTCGATCGTACTGGGGATGACGGTGATCATGATGGTGGGGCTGATTGACGACGTGACGGGGATCAGCCCGCGCGTGAAGCTCGGCGGGCAGTTGTTCGCGGCCGCGGGATTGGCGGTGGACAACGTGGGTGTGAAACTGGCCGCCGGATTGTTGATGCCGATGGCCAAGAGCTTCGGCATCCCGCTCACGATGTTGCCGGATAACACCGCGACGGTGATGCTGCAGATCCCGATTCCCTTCGAGATCGCAGGTGCGCACGCCATTCCCATCGACATCATCTACTGGGTTGGTACCGCCATCATCGCCATCGCGGTGCTGGGCCTGTGCAACGCGTCGAACCTGGTGGACGGGCTGGACGGGCTGTTGAGCGGCACCACGGCGATCGCCGCGACCGGGCTGCTGGTGGTAGCGCTGGGCTTGGCGGTGATCGACGACGGACCCCGCGATTCGCAGCGGATCATCCTGTGCCTGGCGCTGCTGGGTGCGTGTCTGGGGTTCTTGCCGCACAACTTCAACCCGGCCAACATCTTTTTGGGCGACGCGGGGTCGCTGCTGCTGGGCTTTGTTACGTGCGTGATCATCCTGATGATGGGTGACACGGGCAAGACATCGCTGGTGGTGGCCGGGCTGATGATCTACGCGATCCCGGTGATCGACACCACGCTGGCGATCATCCGGCGAAAGATGGAGGGCAAGCCCATCTCGGCCCCAGACGACCAGCACCTGCACCACATGCTCAAGCGGGCGTTGGGCGTGAAGGGTGCAGTTTTGGTGCTGTACGGCATCGCGGCCACATTCGCCGCCCTGGGTGCCAGCATCACGCTCGTGCGGGCTCGAATGGTCTACTTCTTAGGGCTGGTGCTGGTGTCGTTTGTCGGTGTGACGGCCATCAAAATCGCCCGCAAGAGGGCCATCGAGCTGCAGGCGGCCGAATACGAAGCCAAACGGGCTGCGGGCCTGGCAGGCCCCGCCGCTGCGACGACGGCGGCCCCGCAGGTTGCCCCAGCCCCCGCGGCGGCCAGTCAGCCCAGCGCCCGGTCTACCAACGCCTAGCGCGACTGACCTCGCTTGCGGGCCCGGGGCCCTGCCCCCAGGGCACCTCCCCAGGCAAAAAGGTTTCCGTCACGCCCCGGGTATACTCGGCGCATGGCTGACCGACCGGTACGACTGATTGCGATGATGAACCAGAAGGGCGGGGTGGGCAAGACGACCACCACCGTCAACCTCGCGGCCTCCTTCGCCCGCGCCGGCCGCTCCACGCTCGTGATCGATCTTGACCCCCAGGCCCATGCCTCGCTGCACCTGGGGGTCGACGCCGCGGCGGTCGATCGCAGCGTGTACGACGTACTCATCGACCCGGCGTTTGATGTCGCCTCGGCGATTCACAAGGTGAACCACACGCTGGCGGTGCTGCCGGCCCAGACCGACCTGGCGGCGGCCGAGACCGAACTGGCCAACGTGCCCGATCGTCAGCGCCGGCTTGAAAAGGCGATCGCGTCGCTCAACGGGGCGTACGAGTTTGTGCTGCTGGATTGCCCGCCGTCTCTGGGGCTGTTGACGATCAACGCGCTGGCCGCGGCCCGGGAAGTGATCATTCCGATGCAGGCGCACTTTCTCGCCCTGCAGGGTGTGGGCAAGCTGCTGGAGACGGTGAAGCTGGTGAGCGCGGCGGTCAATCCGCGGCTGCGGGTCACCGGCGTCGTGCTGTGCATGCACGACACATCGAGCACGCACACGCGCGAGGTGGTGGCCGACCTGGAGCAGTTCTTCGAGGAGGCTCGCAAGCAAGAGAGCCCGTGGCGGTTCGCGCGGGTGCTGAGGCCCGCGATCCGCCGGAACATCAAGCTCGCCGAGTGCCCCAGCTTCGGGCAAACGATTTTCGATTACGCGCCCGACGCCCCCGGGGCGGCCGACTACGGGGCGCTGGGCGAAAGCCTGCTGAAGGAGTGGGACGCGCTGCTCTCCAAGCGTGGCGGGGGCGAGGTTGTGGTCGTGCCGCGGCCTTCTCCGGTCGAGGGTTCCAAAGCGCACTGACCCCGAGGACGGGGTCGGTGGCACGCGATCACGTCTTACATGCTGCAGCCGGTGGTCCAGGCCAAGATGAAGGCGTCGAAGTCCTGCGGGTCGATGCGCCCATCACCATTGAAGTCGGCGGCCGGGTCGTGACGCCGGTAGGCCACGGTGAATGCGGTGACGTCGTCTTCGTCCAAGACTCCGGAGGCATCAAAGTCCGCCGGGCAGGCGAACCGACTGGCCAGGTCGGCGGCGAAGAAGATGTTGCTCTGCAGGCCGGTGACAGTGCTGTTGCGCTGCAGGATGTCCGCGAGGCGGGTGCGATCGATGCGGGCAAGCTCGTTTCGATCGAACCCGGCGATCTGGTACCAGAAGCGGTCGCCGTCGCGCAGACGGGTGAACTGGTCTTCGATGATCGCCGCGGCGGTGGGTCCGAGGCTTGAGCCTGCCATGTGATCCTCCGCAAGCACGCCCACCCAGGCGTCGAGTTTGTCGACGCTGCCGTAGAGGCTTTGCAATGCGTTAGCGAGTGATGGGTTCGAAGTGACCTCCGCGAACGAACGCCGGCGCTTCAGGCCAAAGTCGTTGCGGACCTGGTTGAACGAGCCCAGGCCATGGTCGCGCCCGCGTTGAATGTTGAGCGAAGCCAGATCGAACCCGCCGGAGCCTGGAGGGCCAAAGAGGAAGTTCCGCAGTGGGTCGACGATCATGGTGTCAATGTGCTGGGCGTCGTCGATGGCCATGTAGCGCACGAAGGGGTCGATGCCGCCGACAGAGGGGATGATGGTGGGGTTGAAGAACGCGTTGGCGAGATCGATGCTGTCGATCTCGACGAAGTTGTTGTCGATCACGCCGATGTCGGGCCCGACCTGGGAGTGGCCGAAGCGGTAGGCGGCGGCCGCGAAAACGTTACTGATGCCGGGGTTCACGTTGCGGTTGTAGCCGCGATACGGCGAAAGCGGGCGGCCCAGCAGCGCTGGCAGGAACTCGTTGTAAGTAATGGACTGCATTTCCGCCCCAACGATGCGCCGGGCCTCTTGATAAAGCTGCTCGTCGTTCCAGCGCGGGTTCCGAGCCGCGACGCGTGCGGCCTGGTAGTTGTGTTCGCGCAGGAAGGCGATGTGAAGGGTGGTGAGGCCGGGCTGCTCGTTGGCGCGGACATCACCCGCTACCACCAGCGAGTTGGTGGGAACGCCCACGGGGTTGTCGTTGGCCTGGGTGCCGTCGTTGAGCGGGGGCATGTCGCCGTAGGCGGTGTGCCGCACGCGGAGGCGCCCGCCCTGGAACTCGCGCAGCCATGCGGCTCGGGCGGCGTCCGACCCGTAGATGTGCGAGGCGTCGACAAAGGCGGTCACGGTGTTGATCTGCTGGCGGGGCGAGGTGATGCCGCCGTGGTACGCCGAACGATCGAGGTAGATGAGCTGAGTGCCGGTGGAGAAGGGATCAAAGTACGGGTCGCCGGTGGGCACGCGAATGTCGTATGACTCGGTCGAGCCACCCCGGGCAAGGCCGATGTCGTGATCGAGGAACTGGCCGAACTCGTAAATGGCGGTGGAAAGGCCTCGCTCGTCCTGCGTGGAGAGATCCCCCTGCGCGCTGACGGCGTTACTGATCAGCCGGGGGCTGGGAAGGCCCGCGTCCAGCGGGGCGCCAATGCCGTCGGCATAGTGGGCCCCGCTCGCCTCTCGCAGGTAGTTGGTGCCTGCGACTCCCCACGCGGCGTGCTGAAGGTTGTTGCCGGAGCCGTCGTACGAGCGATAACCGGTGGATGGCTGTGGCGCGATAGGGCCACCTGGGTGGCGTGGGTCGCCCTGCTGGTGCTGACGCCACTGGTCGCGGTCGCCCAACCGTCCCGCGATGGTCTCCTGCTGAGCGCCAGCCGTGCCACCGGCCAGTGTGGCGAGGCTCACGATGATCGAACCAACCCCGCGCAGATCAAAGTAAAAAGTTGCGGGCGCACTGCGGGCCACATGAGAGAGCCGAAGCATGCAAACCACCTTTCAGGAAGGGGTCGCGCTGGCACGCGCGACGGGCGTTCGCCGGGTCAATGCTCGCGTCATGCAAGCACCGAGGCGGCCGATGGAGCGTGAGTCGTGTGACCCCGCTCGCAAGGTTGAACGCTCGGTGCGAGCTGAATGATGCACGAGCCGGAGAATAATTTCGCAAGAGTTCCGATTTTCTGCAATATGACAACCGGCCGCGCCCGTGAAGCGAAGAGACCTGCTTGGCGCCGGGCAGGGGGAGGGCCGCGCCCGCCGCCGGTTGGGCGAAGAGTGTGCCAGCGACCGCCCGCAGCTTTCGTTCATGCGTCGGCGACGGGCCACCTCTACCCTCTGCGATCATGCACGGCGATGACCAACTCGAAGGACGGTACTTCTGGCACGGGCCGCTTGTCTGGGCCATCAGCGCGGTGACGGGCGCGATGGTGGGGGTGGGCTTAGCGCTCGCCTTGCCCGGAAACTACCCGGACCCGGCGGCCACCGCGCCGAATGTTCCCCTGTGGCTGCTCGCGCCCTTCGCGACGCTGCTGCTGGCGATCGCGGTGGTGCCGCTGGTGAACGCCAGATGGTGGCACCGCCACTTTCCGGATGTGGCGTTCTTCCTAGGCTCGCTGGTGGTGACGTACTTCCTGCTCGGCTACTCGCGCCCGGGCTACGAGCACGGTATGAGCTACGGGCAGGCCAAGCTGCTGCACTCGGGAATCGAGTATGTCTCGTTTATCGCGCTCATCGGCGGGTTGTATGTGGTGTCCGGGGGCATCCTGGTTGCCATGCACGGGCGGGCCACGCCGACGGTCAACACCATTCTTCTGGGCCTGGGCGCGGTGCTGGCGAACATCGTGGGCACCACCGGTGCTTCGGTGCTGCTCATCCGACCCTTCATGAAGGCCAATGAGGGAAGGCTGCGACCCCTGCACATCGTGTTCTTTATCTTCATCGTGAGCAACTGCGGCGGCTCGCTCACACCCATTGGCGACCCGCCCCTGTATCTGGGCTTCCTCAAGGGTGTGCCATTTTTCTGGGTGCTGGAACACCTGTGGTACAACTGGCTCTTCACCATCGGGCTGCTGCTGGTGATGTACTTTGTCTACGACCTGTGGATCGACAAACGCGTCGCCACCGCGACCGACCCCTTCGCCAAAGAGCCGGGCGTCACGCTGCGCATCCACGGGCACACCGGGATTTTCTGTCTGGTTCTGATGGTCGCCGGTGTCTTCATCGACCCCTGGGTGTACAGCCACACGAGCTTGCCGCATTTGCCCTACGGCGCGGCCTTCCAGATCATCGTCGCCACCGTCGCCCACATGCTGGCCCCCAAGGACATCCTGAGTTCCAACGAGTTTTCGTTCTTCCCCGTCAAAGAAGTGGGCCTGATCTTCGTCGGCATCTTCGCGACCATGGTGCCCGCCCTGGCCTACCTCTCGGCGAACGGCGCCAAGTTCGGCGTCGACTCGCCCACGGCCTACTACTTCGCCACCGGCTCGCTGAGCGCCGTGCTCGACAACGCCCCGACCTATCTCAACTTCCTCCAACTGGCGATGGTGCCCGAGGAAATCAGCAAGGAGCGAGTGCGCGAGTGGATCGCCACCCCAGAAGGGATACTGATTCTCGATGCGATCTCGTGCGGGGCGGTGTACTTCGGGGCCATGACCTACATCGGCAACGGCCCGAACTTCATGGTGCGCAGCATCGCCGAGAGCTTCGGCGTCAAGATGCCCAGCTTTTTCGGGTACATCGGGTGGTCGGTGGCCCTGCTGCTGCCCGTGCTGGTGTTGCAATGGGTGGTGTTCATCCGATGAAGAGGGGTTTGGCAAGGGTGGGCGTTCCTCCCCCGCCCCGCACCCATGAGTACCTTGACGACTCAATCCCCGCCACCAACTTCAGCCGCTCCCGGGGCCACCCACGACCCCGACCATGTCTCTACGGGCATGCTTGGCGGAGCGGTGCGGACGGTGTCGGGGTTCACGCTCCTCAGCCGCTTCGCGGGGCTGGCGAGGGACGTCATCACCGCCCGCCTGCTTGGCGACGACGCCCTGGGCTCGGCGTTCCGGGCGGCCTACGCCCTGCCGAACCTCTTCCGGCGCTTGTTCGGCGAGGGGGCACTCTCCGCCGCCTTCCTGCCCGAGTACACGCTGCTGCGGCGCGACGACCCCACCACGGCCGATGAGCTCGCGACGCTGGTGGTCCGCTTGCTCACGCTGGTCACAAGCGCCGTCACACTGGTGCTGATCGCCGGGTTGTGCCTTGCGATTCTGGTGTTGCCCCACGACGCCGACCGTGTGCTCAGTTTCCAGCTCATGGCCCTGATGCTCCCCATGATGCCCGCGGTGTGTCTGACGGCGGTGCTGGGAGGCATGCTGCAGGCCCATGCCAGGTTCGCGGCTCCGGCGGCGGCACCGATTCTGCTGAACGCGTTTCAGATCGCCGCGGGCTTGGCGTTTTACTTGGGGTACTTCCACGGGCGCGAGAACGCGGCCTACGCCATCGGCGTGGCGGCGGTGCTGGCCAGCGTGGCACAGGTGGTGTGGTCGTGGTGGGCACTGCGCGGGCGGGTGAGGTGGCTGAAGGCGGGAGCCGCGGCCACCACGCACGGGCGGGCCGTGCTGCGTCGCTTTGTTCCTGCGATGATCGGCCTGGGCACGCTGCAACTCAACACGATGATGGACATGCTGATCGCGATGTGGCCCAACTGGGTGGGGCTCACCGTGCTGGGCTACGCGGTCACCCTGGATGAAAAGTCCAACGCCGTGCTCAGCTACACCCAGACGATTTACCAGTTTCCGCTGGGCGTCTTCGGTATCGCTGTCGCTACAGCGGTTTTCCCGATGCTCTCTCGCAGTGCCGATCGTCCCCACGAGTTCGTCGCCAACCTGCGCCGGGGCCTACGCCTGAGCCTCTTCATCGGGCTGCCCGCCAGCGTCGGGCTCATTCTCGTGCGCCACGACATGCTGGAAGTCATCTTCGGCGGCAAGGGACGCCACAGCTTTTCGCACGACGGTGTGTTGCGTGCCGCTGCAGTGCTGGCGGGCTTTGCTCCTGGCGTCTGGGCCTACTCGCTCAATCACGTGTGGACCCGCGCGTTTTACGCCAAGGGCGACACCACCACGCCCATGCGCATCGCCATGCTGATAGTCGTGTTCAACTTCACGCTGAACATCACGCTCATCTGGTGGCTGCGCGAGGCGGGGCTGGCGTGGGCCACCGCAACCGCCGCGACCGTGCAGTGCGTGATTCTCGGGGTGCTGTGCCACACGCGGCTCGAAACCCCCGCGATGGACCGGGCCACGTGGCGGGCCTTCGCCCGCGTCATTCTCGCCAGTGCCAGCATGGGTGTGTGTGTGTGGCTCGCGGGGTGGCTGTTGCCCGCGACGGAATGGTGGGTCTCGTGGTGGGGCCACGCGACCCGGTGCGCGGTGCAGGTGATGGTGGGGGCGGCGGTGTACGCGGCCGCGGCGCTTCTGTGGCGGGCTCCAGAAATCCGCTGGCTGCTGCGGCGCTCCCCCGGTGGCGGCGGGCCGGCGAATATGAGCTTCGAGTAGGCGCAGTCGGGCACAGTCAATCCACGGATCTGCCAAAGCTGTGCCACCGAGGAAGCCGCTTTGGGCTTCCTCGGTGCCGAACTGGCGACATGCTCCTCTCCAGAGCACCGAGGACGCCAAGCCGTCCTCGGTGGCACGGTTGTGCCGGCCGGAGCTACAACGCACTTCGGGCGGATAGCGTTGTGTCGTTCGGAACTCTCTTCCGCGCTGCGCACCGCACTTGGAGACTCTGTTGGTCCTGGTAGACGCTCACAACGTGCTCTTTCGTGCCCGCGCGGTGCGCAAGGCCGCGGCGTGGGATCTCTTGGCTCTGGCCCACGCCCTCCGCGATCGGCGGCTGTTTCGCCGCGAGGTGCTGATGGTCTGCGACGGTGACCCGCCCCGAGGGATGCTGGCCGCCTGGACCCGTGGCGACCTCCACCCGGCGATAGATTCTGGCGAACTGCGGCGCGATGGCGACGAAGTGTCGTTTCATTTCTCCGGGGCCGGGGTCGAGGCCGACGATGTGATCGAGGGGCTGCTGGCGTCGTCGCTCCGCCCGCGCGGCATGCTGGTGGTGAGCAGCGACCGCCGCCTGCGCGAAGCCGCCAAGCTGCACAAGGCCCAGCACATGCCCAGCGCCACGCTGGTGTCATGGCTCACCCGCCCCGGGCACGTGAACGAA
>JBAZUW010000040.1:7694-22502 GCA_041661205.1 Phycisphaerales bacterium | reverse complement strand
GTTCACGCCCTTGCGTTCGTGCTCATCCGGCACGTGGGGCATGCCGCACGCGTCGCACACCCGCCGCACCAGCCGCTGGGCCAGCACGCCCTCCAGCGAGGAAGAGACCAGGAACGGCTCAACGCCCATGTCGAGCAGCCGAGTGATCGACCCGGGCGCGTCATTCGTGTGAAGCGTCGAGAAAACCAAGTGGCCCGTCAGCGAGGCCTGCACCGCAATCTCGGCGGTTTCCTTATCGCGGATTTCGCCGATCATCACGACGTCCGGGTCATGCCGCAGAATCGCCCGCAGCCCGGATGAAAAGTCCACACCCACCTTGTGGTTCACCTGAATCTGGTTGATCCCCGGCACCTGATATTCCACCGGGTCTTCGACTGTGATCACCTTGATCGCGTCGCTCACGATCCGGTTGAGCGAGGCGTACAGCGTCGTGCTCTTGCCCGAGCCGGTCGGCCCGGTCACAAGCAGAATCCCGTGCGGGCGCGTGATCAGCTTGCCCCAGCGCTCGCGCACCCCCTCGGGCATGCCCAGCTCTTCCAGCGGCATCATCGCCGCCGTTTTGCTCAACACGCGCAGCACCACCCCCTCGCCAAACAGCATGGGGATCACGCTCACGCGCAGATCAAACTCCTTGGCCTGCCCGCCCTGAGGCGGCCGGTGCTTGAAGGTGATTCGCCCGTCCTGCGGCCGCCTCTTCTCGGCGATGTTCAGGCTCGCCATGATCTTGAGTCGCGACACGATGGCCGCACCGAACCGGTGAATTGCGGGGGGCACATTCGCGCGCTCCAGCACGCCGTCGATGCGATAGCGCACCGCCAGCATTCGCTCGTACGGCTCGATGTGCACATCCGTCGCCCGCTGCTCGATTGCTTCGCTGAGCAGGTCGTTCACCAGCTTGATGACGCTGGCTTCCTGCGCCTGGTCGGCCTCGTCGGCGGGCTTGCTCTCAATGAGCGACCCACCTTCGCCCGCCATCGCGTCCAGCGTGTCGCCGCCCACGCCGTAGTTGGTTCGAATGAACTCCGACAGTTGCTCTTCGTCGGCCAGGGCCAGCTCCACCGGGCAGCCCGTCAGCAGCCGCAGCTCGTCCAGCACAGTCAGGTCATAAGGGTCGGCGGTGGCCACAGTCAGCACGCCCGCTTCCTTGCGCAGTGGCACGCAGCGTTGCTTAAAAACCATCTTGGCGGGCAGCAGCCGCAGTACGGCCTGATCCACCTCGCTGGTGGCGAGATCGACCACGGGCAGGTGAAACTGGTCGCCGACCGCCGCCAAGATCTGCTCGCGGCTCGCCAGCCCCATCCGGATCAGCACGCGGTCGAGGCGCTCCCCGCTGGCGCGCTGCTCGGCGATCGCCCGGTCAAGCTGGGCCGGGGTAAGCACGCCACGATGTTGGAGGAGAGTTCCGATGGCCATGAGAAGTGTCTACCCCGGATACGTCGCGCTGGTCCGGTCCGTTTCCCACACCGTGATATCTCGAAGCGTCGCCCCGGCCGCGGCGATCACCGGGGCCAACAACTCGAACGTCACCCTGGCGATGTTCTCAACCGACGGATTGACGCCACCGGGCCCGAACTCAATCGTGTCCAGGTTGAGGTGCTTGTGATCGAATCGGTCCAGTATGGTCTCTTTGGTCAGTTTTTCAAGCAGCAGGAGCGAAAACCGCACTCCCGGCGCCACCGCCACGCACGGTTCCACCTGGTAGTTGTGCCCGTGCCCGTTGGCGTTGTTGCACTTGCCGAAGAGGCGACGGTTCTCATCGTCGGATAACCCGGCGACATGCAGCCGGTGAGCCGCGGCGAAATCAAAGCGCTGGCGAACCAGCGCGGGTGCCGACGCCGCGATATTTTCCGCCTTATCGGGCTTGCTTGATGAACTTGGCATGACTGCGATCTCCAGGGAGTAGTAGGGGGTCAGGTTCAGGCGCAGCGAGGCCAGCGGCTTGCGCAGCGACGCCGCAAGCGCCGGGTACGCGTCGCGAAGGGCGTCAATCGGGTCTGAGTTGGCATCGCGGGCTCGTTGGAGGCGCGGCAACACCACGTCGCGCACGGCGCGGTCGATCTCCTGAATATCAATCAAATATCCCACGTTCAGGTCGAGCTCGCCGGTGCAGCGGATGGTCAGCTCACAGTGACTGCCGAACCCCGTCATCGCCGGCTTGCCGGCGTACCCGTTGGTGCCCTCCTGCTCCGCAGAGCCTAGCGCGAACCGAACTGTGCGGGTGAGCGAGACCATGCAAGGAGGGTAGGAGGAACGCACGGGTGACTGGGCACTGGGGATGGGCGGAGACATTTGGAGCCTCAAGTACTGATTCCACCCACGGGCGGAGCGGGAGCGAATCCGAGAAGGGTTTGCCTCACCCGATCATCTCGGCCTTGTGCGTCGTATCATCCGAACGCGACGCCCCGGCGAATCCTGCTGGGAAGGTCGTCACCTCTGGAGGTTCTTATGCCCATGACTTCGTCTCGCGTGTGTGTTCTGGTTGCGGCCGGAGCCGCCATGATTCTGCCCGCCGCGTGCCTGGCTCAAACCACGCCCGCCAAGCAGCCCGCCACGACCGAGGAGCCCGCGAAGAAGGACGATGGCACGCACAGCGCTCAACCCAAAGCCGAGCCGGCGGACACCAAGGCGGAACACGCTCCCGCCGCGGCGAAGACTGGGCCATACGTCCTCGACTACACCATGAAGACCATCGACGGCAAGGACAAGCCCCTCGCCGACTTCAAGGGCAAGGTGGTGTTGATCGTGAACGTCGCCAGCAAGTGCGGCTTCACGCCGCAGTACGAGGGGCTGGAGGCTCTGTACAAGGACAAGAAAGACGCGGGCCTCGTTATCCTCGGCTTCCCCGCCAACGACTTTGGAGGTCAGGAGCCGGGTACGAACCAGGAAATCAAGACCTTCTGCGAGAGCAAGTACAAGGTCGATTTCCCGATGTTCGCCAAGATCGACGTCACCGGTCCGAAGCAGGACCCCCTCTACCAGCAGTTGGCCTCGCAGCCCGCGCCCGTCGGGGGCGACCCGAAGTGGAACTTCACCAAGTTCCTGGTGAACCGCAAGGGCGAGGTGGTGGCCCGCTACGACTCGCGCATCAAGCCCGACGACGAAGCGCTCCGCAAGAAGCTCAATGAGTTGTTGGCGGAGAAGTAAACCACCAGGGCCCGCCGAGGTGGTACATTCTGCCGCATGGGCGTGTACCAGTACACCGCACTCACCGCTGCCGGAGACCGTGTCTCCGGCATTCTCACTGCGCCCAGCGAGCAGGCCCTGCTGGCCGAACTGGAAAATCGGCGGCTGACGCCGGTGCAGGTCGCGGCCAGCGAAGCCCCCTCGACCCGCCGCCGCCCTTCGCTGCGGTCGTTAGGCGAGGCATATGGCCAGCTTGCCGACCTGCTTCGCGCGGGTGTGCCGCTGCTTCGCTGCCTGCGCCTCTTGGCCGCTCGCAAATCCAGGCCCAAGCTCGCCGCCATGTTTCGCGAGCTTGCAGACTCCGTGGAGAAGGGTGTCGAACTGGCCGCCGCCATGGACAACGCCCCGGATGTCTTCGCCTCCGTCCATGTGGCGATGGTGCGAGCGGGCGAAAAGGGCGGGTTCCTCGACAGCGTCATGGACCGCCTTTCCAAGCTCGTCCAGCGCCAGGTCGAGCTGCGCGACAAGGTCGTCGGCAGTCTCATCTATCCGACGATGGTCGTGAGCGTCGGCTCGGTGGTCGCCGTAGGCATTTTCGGCTTCTTTGTGCCCCGCTTTAAGCCCATGTTCGCCAAGCTGGGCAACGACCTCCCAGGCATCACCAAGGTCGTTTTCCACATCAGCGATGCGATGACCGTGTACGGCGCGTACACGGCGGTGGCGCTGGTGCTGCTGGGCTTTGGGGCGTGGCGCGGGCTGAAGTTGCCGCAGGTCCAGGCCCGCGCGGTGCGACTCAAGAACAACCTTCCGGTGGTCGGGCGTCTTGTTCGCAGCCTGGCGGTCGCCCGCTTCTGCCAGTTGCTGGGCGCGATGCTCGACAACGGGGTGCCGCTGCTGCCGTCACTGGCCATCGCCCGGGACGGCGCCTCGAACCAGCTCCTCCGCGACGCCATCGACCAGGCCGCCGAGTCCGCCCGGGCCGGCCACGCGCTCACGCCCCCGCTCGAAGCCAGCGGCCTCTTCGACGACGACATTCTCGAAATGATCCGCCTGGGCGAGCAAGCCAACAACCTCGGCGAGGTCTTGACCCGCGTGGGCGACACAGTCGAGAAGCGCCTCGACCGCCTTCTCACCGGTGCCGTCCGCCTCATCGAGCCCCTCATGCTCCTGGCCATCGCCTTGGTGGTCGGCCTAGTGGCCGTCTCTCTCATTCTTCCCATGGCCAAGATGTCATCCGCCATGCATTAGCCGATCAAGGTTTACCCCCGGGCTTTACAATCTGTACGGGTCCTTATCGCCCGCCTTTGCGCGCCGTTTTCTGGTGATGCCACTTTCCCGAGTATCATGTTCCGCTTGGAGGCGTACAACTCAGACGGACCGCCCGGTGGGGGCATCTGTACAGGAGGTCACCGATGGATCGACGTCGTCAAGGAATGATTCGCCGCGGCTTTACTCTTATCGAGGTGATGATTGTCATCGTGATCGTGCTCGCGCTGGGCAGCCTGGTGGCGTACAACCTGCTGGGCACCAAGGAAAAGGCCGAGGATGATCTGGTTCGTATCGACATGAACACCCTGAAGGCCTCCCTCAAGCAGTTCCGCTTCGAGCACAACCGCTACCCCACCGACGACGAGGGCCTCAAGGCCCTGTGGGACAAGACTGCCATTCAAGACGAAGAAGAATCCAAGAAGTGGACCAAGCTCCTTGAAGAGCCCATGCCCAAGGACCGCTACGGCAACGAGTGGGGCTATCGCCAAAAGAGCGAGCACGGGGACGAAGAAACCTACGACCTTTGGTCGTACGGGCGCGACAAGCTTGAGAACACCCCCGACGACATCGTCTCCTGGACGGTGGACGCCGAAGGCACGGGCACTACTGGTTCATCCACGCCCGCCGGCGGCACCTCGGGCAGCAAGACAGGGGGCTAACCGGTGAGTTGCCGCGCCGGCCCACGCTGGCTGGCACGTCGAGCCTTCACGCTCGTGGAGGTCGTGCTCGCGCTGGCGTTGATCATTGCCATCGGGTCGCTCGTGCTGCCGGCGCTGGACGCGGGCCCCGCGCAGTGGCGTGAGGCCCAGCGGGCCGTCTCCATGGCCACCGTGGAAGCCCGCGCCATGGCCATGCACCTTGGGCGGCCGACCCAACTCATCGCCCATGCGGGGGCCGCGGGCGTGGAGTTGCGCGCGGGCGCGGTGGTAAGCACGCCCGATGGTGGGGATGCATCCGGCCCGCCGCGGAGCATGGGTGAAGTGCTCGGCGCTTTGCCGACCAGTGTGAGCATCGTGCCGGGCGACACCAGCAGCCAGGGCCCTGAACTGGACGTTGAGTTTGCAACCGAGGCCTCTGTGCCTTCGCCCCGCTCGAGGGCTGCCGCGGTTTCGTCCTCTGGCAAGGCGCCCGCTGTGGACGTTGTGCTTCTCACCATCCTCCCCGGGGGCCAGGTCACGCTTGCACCGGGGTGGCAGTTGGTTGCGGGGGCTCGCCACGCCTTGCCCAAGGTGAACACCTGGACGGGCGAGGTGTCGTTCGAGGATGTGCCGGCCGCCGCCGCTGAATCGCCGTCCGCCGCGGAGGTGGAGAAATGACGCGCGCCACCCGTCGCGGCATCATCCTCCTGGAGTGCATCATCGCGCTGGCGATCTTTGTCGCCATCGGCCTGTCGCTGCTGGCGATGTCGAACCTCGCGACCGATGTCGCCACCCGCACGCAGCGCCAGGCCCGCGCCCGCGACCTCGCCCGCTCCGCCATGTCGCAGATCGAAGCCAAACTGGCCTCCCCCGAAACCCTCAGCGGCGAGCAAAAGGACGACGCGGGCAACCCCACCGGCTACACCCTTGTGGTGCACTCCGAACCCTCGCAGTTCGCCGGCCTGGCACTGGTCGAAGTCACCGCCTCTCGCTCCGGTGTGCAGAACGACCCTGACTCTTTCACGCTGCGCAGCCTGGCCAACCTTTCCGTCGGCTCCGGGCTGCCCGAAGGAGGCACGCCATGACGCGGGGGGCGAGGCAATCCCACGCGCGCGGCTTCTCGCTCATCGAGGTCATGCTCGCGATCGTGCTGCTCATCGCGCTGGTGGGGGGGCTGTATTCGTTCATCGATGGGCTGCGCACCGCGTCGCAGGTGGCCGATGCGCGGGCCGGTCAGATGGCCGCGGCCGAAGCCGTGCTCGATGAACTCGAGCAATCGCTGGCGACGACGTTTGTGTCGGGGCGGGATGGTGTGGGCGGGGTCGTCGGCGACGGTGCCCATCTCAGTGTTCGCAGCCGCGCGTGGGCGTTTCAGCCTGGGGCTTCGGACGTTGGGGGTTGCGAGCTCAAGCTTGATTCCCAGGGGCTGAGCGCTCAGCGCATCGTGGGGGGCAAGGCGCAGGTGTGGGAGTCCATTCCAGCGGTCGCCGGACTTCGGCTTCGATATCACGTCGGCAACGAGTGGAAGACATCGTTTGACAGCGCCCAAGCCGGGGAGCTTCCCGCGGCGGTCGAAGTCTCGTTGTGGCTGGGGGCTGGCGCCGAGCCGGCAGAAGCGGGTGAGGGTGGCGCGGCCGATCTCAACGCGACGACGCTGCGAGCTGCGGACCGGGTGCGGGTGATCGCGGTGCACGACGCGCCGAGCGCCACCGGGGGTGGGGCATGAGGCAGCGAAGCGGACGCATTCGATCGCGCTCGGGTTCGATCTTGTTTGTGGTCGTGCTCGCGCTGGCGATCGCGGCGCTGGTGACGGCGGGGATGATCCAGGGCGCGGGTGCCGCGCGGGCGGCGGGGCTCGCAGGTGCGGATCGCGACCAGCTCCGGTCCCTCGCGTGGTCGGGCGTGCTTGCCAGCATGACCGAACTGGGAGCCCAGCGCGACGCGCTGCTGAAAGGCAAAGACCCGGTCCTTACGTCCCGCTGGACGCTGTTTACCTCTGGGGGCTTCAAGGGCACAGTGAGCTTGCAGGCCTTTGGTGCCAAGCCTTTCGCGAGCGAGTGTGCGCGACTGGATCTCAACGGCGCGAATGAAGCCGACCTCGCCCGCGTTTCCGAGCTCGCGAATGACGCGGGCCAGATCGCCGGCGGCACCTGGACCAGCCCGGAAGAACTTCGCGAAGTTGTGGGCAAGGGCGGGCCGAAGCTGAAGGGGCTTGCGAGCGACGGGGAAAAGCCGAAGGTCGAAGCTGGCGAGCCGGAATCACTCGGCACTTCGGAAACGACCGCGGAAGCGCCGGCCAAAACCACCCCGGCGTGGTTGTCGCGCGTGACGGTTTTTTCGGCCGATGCGCAAGCCGCCCGCTCGGGTGCGGATCGCATCGCGATCGGCGGTGCGTGGGATGGAGCGAGCGCTAAAGCCGTGGCGGGCGACAATCGGGGTGTGGATGCTGTTCTGGAAGCACTAGCTGCGGACACCAAGAGGCCCACCACGATGGCGGGGCTGGTCGCGTGGCTGGGGGCGCAGAACACGCCGCTGGCGGAATGGGGCAGAGTGCTGGATGTGTTTTGCGATGCCCCCGGTGTGCGCACCCGCGTGCTGGATATCAACCGCGCCGAGGCGGGAACGATCGCGGGCTTGCCGGGGTCCGACACGGCACTCGCGGACAAGCTGGTCGCGGCCCGGCAGCGACTGGGCGAAGACTCGCTCACATCGCTGGCGTGGCCGGTGGAAGCGGGAGTATTGACGCCCGCGCAGTTGGCCCCGCTTTTGCCCCGCATCACCACGCGCTCGCTGGTGTGGCGGGTGCGCGTGGTGGCGGAAATATCGACGGCCGGCGACGAAGCGCAACTTCCCGAGGTGGCCGGGCTGGGTGTCGATCGCCCGCCAACCCCTGGCACCACGCCCGCCCCGCCCGCCGGGCTGCGACTCGTCTATGACGCTGTGATCGACGTCACGGGCACCACGCCCCGCGTCGCCTACCTTCGCGATGGGACGTGGGACAGCCTGACCATGCCGATGCCACCGGAAAAAGTTGAAAAGCCGGCGCTCGTACTCGAGACAGCTGATGCGCTGGTGCCGCCCGTGCTGCCTGAAAAGGGTTTGGGCGAGTTTGACGATGCGAAGGGCGGGGGCGATGTGACGGTTGGGCCGAATGCCCCGACATCGCCACCGGCAGAGAATGCTGCGGCGGTACGCGGGCCGCGGGTGGGGCGCTGGGTTGGCGGGGGGGCTCATGGCAACTGACTTCACACTGGTACAGATCGCGGCCGACGGCCTGTGGGCCGTGCGTGGCAGCGCGTCGCCCGCAGGCGTGGCCATCGAGAATTGGGCGCACGCCAAGCCCCCGGCCGAGGTAGTAGCTGATGCGGCGCTGCTGGGGGCGTGGGTGGGCAAGACCCTTGATGACGAGCGCATGCCCAAAGGGCGCGTCATGTTGTGCGTGCCGCGGGGCGACGTGGTGCTGAAGGTGCTATCGCTGCCTCCCGCGGTGCCGGGCAGCGACGGAGTGGCCGACCTGCCTCCGATGGTGCGTCTTCAGATGATCCGCCAGCTCACGTTGCCCGCGGAGGGCACGGCGATTGACTTTGTGCCGCTGCCGAGCAACGGCACGCCATCTCGACGGGTTCTCGCGGCCGCGCTTCCGGCGGATCGTCTGGCCTGGCTGCGCGCGGTGGCGCAGGCCGCGGGGCTCAAGGTCAAGCACATCGCGCTGACGAGCGCCGGGTTGGCGGCAGCCGTGGCGGAGATCGGCCAGCGCCGCGACGGGCCGGTGCTCGCGCTCGCGGCCTTCGGGCAGCATGTCGAGATGGTGGTGGTCGAAAACGGCGTGATGACCTTGAGCCGCAGCATCGAGGTGCCGGGGCTTGGCGAAACGCCGGACCCGGCGGCTGGAGAGCGGCTGGAGGTGGAGTGTCGACGCACGTGGGCCAGCCACTTTGGCCCCGCGGAAGGTCCCCCCGCGTGCGTTGTCTGCCTCGGCGATGGCCCCGGGTGGGAAGCAATCGCCGAACGCTGCGGAAGGACGATGGAAACGAGCGGCGTGGCGATCGCGTCTGCCGAAGGGGTGCGACCGTCCAAGCCGTTTACGGGGCTTGAGGCGTCGTGGGTGCTGCCCTTGGCGGGCGTGCTGCTGTCGCTGGGTGTCGAACGCCCGATGCTCGACTTTGCGAACCCGCGCAAGGCCCCCGACCTTTCGGCCCGCACGCGCCAACTGGTGCTCGCGGGGGTGATGGTGGCGATTGTGCTCGGCATCGGGCTGTACATCGTGGCCGATCAGAAGCTCGGGCAGCTTCGCAAGCAGCTTGAGAGCGTGCGGCAGGCCTCCGGCGACCTTTCTGACAAGGTCGCGACGTACCGCGTGCTGCACGCGCGCGTGAATGGCCTGGAAGCCTGGGAGCGAGCGAGTCCGGATTGGATGGCCCATCTCGCGTCGGTGGGCGCCAAGCTGCCCGACCCGCGCGTGGTGCAGCTGAGTTCCCTCTCCGGGGCGGCCGCGGGGGACGCCACGTTCAGCTCCAGCGGCGCCTACCCCGCCGGGAAGTGGGGAGACCGGGTGCAGGTGAAGTTCGGGCTGGATGGAAAGATGGACGACCGATCGCCCATCGCGGAGCTGCGCGAGGCGCTGCTGGGCATGGGCGACTACACCGTGATGAGCAAAGGGGCGGACGTCCCCGCGTCCTTCTCGCTGGAGCTTTCGACTGATCGCAAGCGACCGGCCGCGACCACGAAGGTCGACGAATCAGACCAGAAGAACACACCGGGCAGCGCGGCGGCGAAACACTCCGGCAAAGCATCGGGCAACAAGCCAAAGCCCGGCGCGACACCGGACGCAAAGCCCAGCGACAACGCACCCAGCACGGGAGGTGCCTCATGAAGCTTGCGGACAATCCTGCCCTTCGCGGCAAGCTCAAAGTCGGCGCGATCATCGCGGCCATGGTGATCGGGGCGTGGTACGGATACACCACGGTCTACGCGACCCCTCGCGCCCGGCTGCAGGAATCAATGAACACGGAACTGGCCGCCGCCCAATCGCTGCAGGAGACGCTCAAGGGCGAAAAGGAAATCAAGGCGCGCATCAAGGCGATGGGCCCGACGTTTCTCGCCGACAAGTTTGATGTCCTGAGCGCGCGGTTTCGCGATGGGCTCACGCGGCTGGCCAGCACGGCCGGATTGAGCGAAGTGGTGGTGGAGCACGGGCAGCCGCAAGGCGTCAGCAGCCCGCTGCTTAAAGCCAAGGGAATGCCAACGACGCTCAAGCGGCCTCTGACCAAGACGCCCGACTTTGAAGTGGTGCATGGGTCGTTGCAGGGTTCGGGGACGCTGGAGCAGGCGTATGCAGCGCTGGCCGCGGCCCAGTGCCAGCCGTGGATTCATCGCGTCGAAGGATTTGACCTGGAGCCGGTGGGGAAAGAACGCGAGCGTTTCAAGGTTCGGATCAATGTCGCAACCGTGCTGGCCCCCGCGTGGGCCGCGCCCGCGGCAGGGAGCGCCGAACTGGCGGTTACCCCGACGAACCCGGAGACGCTGCAACTGGCCGCGGCCCTGTCGCGGCGCAATGTCTTCCGCAAGCCCCCTCCGGAGCAAGCGGCCGCGGTGCAGGTGGCCAGAAGTGGCGACCCCGCCGCCCCGGCCGTGGCCTTTGTTCCTTATGAAGACTGGCGCCTAACCGGAGTCGCCCGGGGCAAGGACGGCCCCGAGGCCATGTTCCTCAATACCCGGACAAACGCGAAGGTAAGCGTGCTCAAAGGCGGGCATGTTCTGGATGCCACGCTCATCGACGCCGCCGACGAGCGTGTGTTGATCGACATCAATGGCGCCCGGTTCGAGCTGACCAGCGGCCAGACGCTAGCCTCACGAAAACCATCCGGAACGTAAAGGCTGTGTCAGCCCGCGTCACTTGGCGGGCGTGGGGGCGAGGACCGGTTAGACTGTCTCGATGCGGGGGATCGGAAAAATCTGAAACGTTTCGCCCACGCCGAGTACAACCTCGGAGCGACTGTTCGGGTTTGGTTGGTCGGTTGGTTTGTTTTCGCTGGTGTCGGGCGAGAAGGAGGCGCTATGGCGCGGACAACTACACGCAACTGGGTAGCTTGTGCATCGTTGGTGGCGGCGGTCGGCCTGCCGGTCTCGGTGTGGGCGCAGGATGCCGCGCCCGCGGCCATGACTCCGGCCGTCCCCGCATCGTCCCCCGCCGAAGCACCGGCCGCACCCGCGGCGCCCGCCGAAGCGGCCAAGCCGACGGAGGTCCTCAAGCCCGCGGCCTTGCCCGCTACGCCCGCTCCGCAGCCCAATGCCATTGGGTTCAACTTCAAGGACGCGCCGCTGGACCAGGTGCTGGACTTCTTCGCGCGTCAAGGAGGCGTTCCGATCATCTTTGAGGCGCCCGCGCCGCAGGGGACGCTGACGTTTGTCAGTGCCGCGAACTACTCGTTTGACGATGCGCTCAGCATTTTGAACCTCAACCTGCAGCGATTCAGCGTGCACCTGCGCAAGCAGGACCAGTATCTGTATCTCTCGACGATTCAGGACGCGATGAAGCGCCCCGCGGCGGTGGCGGCCGACCCGCAGGCGCTCGCCAAGCTCTCGCCGGATGAGATCGTCACCGTCAGCATCCCGCTCGACAACGCCCGGGCCGAGCAGGTGACCGAGCAGGTTAAGCAACTTGTCGGGCCGTTCGGGGGCGTGATCGCTGTGCCCGCGCAGAACATGGTGGTGGTGGTGGAGAGCGCCGCCCAGGTGCGGCGGATTCGTGAGATCATCGGGGCGATCGACAAGGTGCGCCCCGCCGACGCCGCGTTCAAGCTCTTTCCGCTCAAGCACGCCGAGGCCGAGACCGTGCTGGGGGCGCTCAAGGGGCTGATGGCCGAGCGCAGCAAGACCGTGATCGTGGACAAGGATGGCCAGCAGCGCGTCGTGCAGGATCAGCAGGTTCAGGGCCTGAGCATTGTCGCCGACCCGCGCACCAACTCCATCGTGGCGATTGGCCCCAGCGCCCGCATCCAGACCGTCGAGGAAGTCATCAACCTCCTCGATGTGCCCGAAGGCGCCGAGGGTGGCACCCAGATGGAGACCTTCTCCCTCTCCAACTCCAACGCCGAACAACTCGCCCAGCGCGTGAACGCCCTGTACGCGAATGAAAACCCGAAGAAGCGCCCCACCGTGCTGCCCTTGCCCGAGGTCGCCAAGCTCACCGTGATCGGCGCTGCCGAGCAGGTAAAGCAGGCCGCGGCTCTCATCGCAGAGGTTGACCCTGAGGCCAAGCCCGCGGGCACCGCTGCCGGCACGCTGGAACGCCGCGCCGCCACGCTGCGACTGGCGCATGTGGAGCCCGCGAGCGTGCAGCGCATTCTTGAAGGTTTGCTTTCGCAGCGGCAGAAGCTCGCGGTGCGCTTCGTGCCCACGCCCGACAACAAGGGCCTGGTGGTGATGGGTCCGGACGCGGATGTGGTGACGGTCGAAGCGATCGTCAAGTCATTGGACGTTGAGACGGACGCAACCCGCGAGGTGCGAGTCACGCACATCGCCGGGTCCGACCCGGCCGACGCTCTCAAGCGAGCTCAGGAGCTATACACCCAGAGCGGCAAGAGCGTCAAAGAGCCGGTGCAGGCGACGTTTTATTCCGAATCCAATGCCGCCGCGTTGGTGGGCACCCGCGAAGGTTTGAGCGCGTTCGAGCAGATCCTTTCCGGCGTGGCTGATTCGGTGGGCCCGAAGCGCGATGTGCGGCTGCTGGAAATCAAGCAGGCCAAAGCCGCGGATGTTGCCGCGTTCCTCGCCGACCTCGCGCGAGCCAGCGGCTCGCTGCTCAACGACAGCGGACCCGCGCCGGTCTTCCAGACCATTGCTTCCACCAACCAGCTCCTCGTGGGTGCTTCGCCCGCGCAGATGCCGGTGATCGAATCACTCGTCCGCAACATGGACTCCAAGAGCGGGGCCGAGCGCCCGCCCCTGCGCATCCTCTCCCTCAAGTCCACCGATGCGGGCAACCTCGCCAGCGTGCTGCAACGCAACTTTGATGGTCGCCCGCAGGAAGAACGCGTCAAGAAGCCCGTCAACGTCGAAGCCGACATCGCCACCAACACGTTGATCGTCTCGGCGCACCCGGACATGCTGGCCGAGATTCAGACGATCGTCGACAAGCTCAACGAGAACAAGCTCAACGACGGCAGCGGGCGAGAGATCCGGATCTTCCCGCTCAAGGTCGCCCGCGCCGAGGAACTGGCCCAGACCATCGACCAGATGTTCCCCGATCCGCCCGTGCCGCTGGACCCGCGAACCCGCCAGCCGCGCTATGACCTGAAGCCCCCGAAGGAAGTGACTGTCCGCGCCGATCGTGGCACCAACGCGCTGATTGTCGACGCCCCCGCCAAGCGTCTCGCGGGCTTCGAGCAACTCGTCGAGAACCTCGACCGCCAGAAACTCGCCGACAACGTGGTGCTGCGTTCGTATCACGTCGAGCGAGCTGAACTCAACAACGTCGCCAACACCATCCGCCAGCTTGCGTCCACCAACGCGCTGGGTGCCAAGAGCAGCGCCCCCGTCACCGTCGCGGTGGATACCGGCACCCGCACGCTGCTCGCCAGCGGGCCTGCCGAGATCTTCCCCGCTGTGGAGGATGTGCTGAAGAAGCTCGACGCCGGGCCGGACCAGTTGCCCACGGAGATGAAGCTCTACACCCTGCAGGCGGCCAAGGCCGATCGCATCCAGCCGCTGGTGGAGCGGGTGCTCTCGGCACGCGCCCGCGAGCAGCTGGTCGCCGCGGGCAAGACCCCTGCGCCCGAAGCGCGCTTGGTAGAGGTCGCCGCCGACGCGGCGTCCAACACGCTCGTGGTCAACGCCCCGCGCGAGACGATCGCCGTGTGCGATGGGATCATCAGGGCCCTGGACCAAGGTGCCGTTGCCAGCGCCACTGAAGTGCGCGTGTACCGCCTGCAAAAGGGCGAGGCCGGCAGCGTCGCCACCGCGCTTGGTGCGGCTCTCAAAGCCCAGGACAAACCCGGCGACACCGCCGCGACTATCACGCCCGAGCCCGCCAGCAACACCATCGTGATCGTGGGCAGTCAGGCTCAGCTCGATCGGGCCGCGACGCTGGTTGAACAGCTCGACGCGTCGGTCGAGAAGGATGGCATGGGCGTCAAGACCATCACGCTCAAGCACGCCCGCAGCGAAACCCTCGCGCCGGTGCTGGAGCAACTGCTGGCTCGCGAAAGCTCGCTGGACAAGATGCCCGACTGGATGCGCCTGCAGGCGATTCAGCGCGGCGCGACCGAGCCACCCCGCGTGCACGTGGCCGCCGAGCCCCGCCTGAACGCCCTCATCATCAGTGGCCCCCGAGCTGTTCTCGACATGGCCGAGCAGATCGCCACGACGCTCGATGTGGATGGGGCTGCCGCCAGCGGCAGCCAAACCCTGCGCGTTGTGACGCTCAAGAACGCCGACGCGGCACAGCTGGCCACCAACCTCGAAGCGGTGCTGAAAGACGACAAGAGCACCGAGCCAGCTACGGTGATCCGCGTGGATAGCGCCAGCAACTCGCTCATCGTGCGGGGCTCCGCCGCACAGCTCGCGACGTTGGACGAGCTCACCAGCAAGCTCGATGCCGCGGCCGCCGTTTCCAGCCGCCAGATGCGTGTCATTTCGGTCGATCGCGCCCGCGCCGACGCCGACATGCTCGCCCGCACGCTGCAGCACCTCATGGAGCAGCAAGGGGGCGTCAAGGTCGAAGTGATCTCCGCCGAAGAGCTGCTCAAACGCACCAAGGGTGGCGCGGCAGAGGAAC
>JBAZUW010000040.1:0-7684 GCA_041661205.1 Phycisphaerales bacterium | reverse complement strand
AGAAAGACGGCAAGAAGTCGAGCGACGCACGGGGGTCGCTTCGGCAAGGAGTAGACCTCGTCATGCCACTGACCACTTCGCGTCCTCGCGATGAGGTCAGTGCGCCTGTCGTCGCCCGCACTGACCCCGCAGACGGGGTCAGTGGTACATGGTGGTCGCGTGCGGCTTTCGCGAGCACGATTGCCGCGTTTGACCCAGATCCGGCGCCAGCCGAACCGGACGTCACCATCGCCGTGGATTCGTCTACCAACTCCATCATCATCGTGGGTTCGCCGCGCACCGCGGATCGGCTCGCAACGCTCGCCGACGAACTGCAGCGCCAGATGCCGACGGAGCCCACCTCCGTCCACATCGTCGCGATGCAGCCCGCCACCGATCTCGACACCGTCACGCAGATGGTCCGCCAGACGATCCAGCAGATTGGGCGCGCCAACCCGCAGAACCCGGGGGGCTTCTCCGGCCCGACCACCATCTTCCCCGACCTCGCCGGCAACGCCCTCGTCGTTCTCTCCAACAAGACCGACTTTGAGTCGATCGGCTCGCTCATCGCCAACTTCTCGCAGAGTGCTGGCGGCGCGAAGATGACGATCAAGGTGTACCCGCTCACGAGCGTCGCCTCGGCGCGGGCCATCAGCGCAGTGCGTGATCTCTTCTCCCAGCAGCCACAAGGCTTTCAGGCCCGGCGCGTGCGCTCCATGGACATCTCGATCGCGGGCGAGCGAGGCGCGGTGAGCGCCCGCCTCGACCCCACGACCATTCGCCTCGCCAGCGACCCGGGCGGAACTTCCATCATCGTGGCCGCGCCCGATGAGGCGATCCCCGTGATCGACCGCCTCATCGAAACCATCGACCAGAGCCCCACCAAGGAACGCCTGGCGATCAAGCGCTACGAACTGAAAAACGCCCGCGCCAGCGAGCTCTCGCGCACCTTCCAGTCGCTCTTCGACGCCCAGCGCCAGGGCCCCAGCTCCGGCGAGCTGCCCCAGGCCCGCTTCGTGCCCGACGACCGAACCAACTCGATCCTCGTCACCGCAAGTTCGCCCCAGCACACGGATGTGGCAAGGCTTCTCCAAGACGCCGACGCGAAGCTCGACCAGGGCGATCAGCAGATGGCGATCATCACGCTGCAGCAGGCCGCCCCGAGCACGGTGGAGCGCATCGTGGAAGAGGTGCTCGTCGGCCGCGACCCGGCGATGAAGGACCGCATCCGTATCTCGGCGCAGGACGGCTCCAGCCTCATCGTGGTGCGTGCCGCCAAGGAAGACCTCGAGCGCGTCAAGGGCATCATCGCGCAGGTCGATCAGGCCGAGACCGGCGGCCTGCCAGTCCGCACCATCAAGCTGGAGCGTGCCGACGCCAGCGCCGTGGCCGCGGCCTTGCAGACGTTTTTCCAGAATCGCGCCAGCGTCTCGGCCCGCCCGGGCGTGCGCACTACCAACCGCGTGGCGATCGTGGGCGACACCCGCAGCGCCACGCTCGTCGTCGCCGCCTCCGACGAAGACCTGGCCCAGGTCAAGGAGCTCGTCAAGACATTCGACACCCCCGCCCCCGCGCAGGACCTGCAGTTCAAGGTGATCCCGCTGAAGAACGCCCGCGTCACCGACGTCGCGAGCACCATCTCCAGCGTGGTCGACGAGCTGCGCTGGGAAACCCGCTTCGGCAATCAGTCCCCCAACCAGTTGCAAACGCAGGTCCACGTCGAGCCCAACGAGCGCACCAACAGCATCGTGGTCGTGGGCAAGGGCGATGAGATCGCCACCGTCGAGCACGTCATCACGATGCTCGATGTGCCGGACGCGGACCGCGCCACGATGACGATCACGAGTGTGAAGGTGAAAGCCGCCGACATGCGGGCCCTTCAAAGCGTTTTGTCCAAGGCATTTGTCACGCCCGGCTGGCGCAGCTGGCGCGGGCCCGACCCCGAGGGCGTCACCGTCGAGATCGACAAGGCCCAGCGATCGCTCATTCTGGTCGGCAAGGCCGAACGCGTGAAGCAAGCCGCGGACTACATCGCGCAGCTCGACGCCCTGCCGGGCGGCGAGGCCAACCGCATCGAGAGCCTGACCCTCGAACACGCCCGCGCCGACCGGGCCGCCCAAAGCCTGCGCCAGTTCTTCTCCGATCGTGCTCAGGCCCAAGGCGTCGAACGCAGCAGCGTCTCGGTCATCGGCTCCGCCGACGGCAACGTGCTCATCGTTTCCGGCGATGAAGACAACCTCAAGATCGTCCGCGACCTGGTCGCCCAGATCGACCAGCCCGACGGCGGCAAGGACCGCCGCATCGACGTGATTGTCCTCAGAAACGCCCAGGCCTCCGACGTTTCTTCCGCACTGCGCTCCATGTTCGCCCGCGACACCAAGGGTGACGAGCGCGTGGTCATCACGCCTCAGCCCAGCACCAACTCGGTCATCGTCTCTGCCCCTCAAACAATCTACCCCGAAGTGCTGGCCCTGCTCAAGCAGCTCGACGCGGCCCCCAAGGCCGAAGAAGCCAACATCGAGACGGTCGCCCTCTCCCAGGCCCGCGCTCAAGATGTGGCTGCCGCCCTCAAGAGCGCCCTGCCACCGACGGTGAAGGTCACCGTCACGCCGGTGGTTCGCTCCAACTCGTTGCTGCTCACCGGCAGCAAAGAGGCCATCGCCATTGCGTTGGACCAGATCAAGAAAATCGACACGGGCCCGGTGCGCAGCGGGCAGGTCTTCCGGCGCTTCAAGCTCGTCGCGGCCGACGCCGGCGAAGTCTCCTACACCATCGACGAACTGCTTCGTGCCCGCCCCCAACGACGCCCGCGCCAGCATCGACTACTCCCGCGCCGACAACACGCTCACGGTGTACGCCCCCGCCGACCAGATCGAAGAGATCGAAAAAATCATCAAGGAAATCGACCTCGCGCCGGCCGAGGAACGCACCACCGAGTTCGTGAAGCTCGAACACGCCAATGCGCTCCAGACCGCCAACGCGTTGAAGGTCTTCTACGGGCGAGGTGCCGCCGAAGCCGCCACTCCCGCCGCTCGCCAGGTCACCATCCTGCCCGACTCCCTCTCCAACTCCCTGGTCATCCGCGCCGACAAAACCCAGTGGGAGGGCATCCGTGCGCTCCTCGCCAAGCTCGACACCAAGGACTACGACACCAACCGCCAGCTCGATGTGATCGCCCTCACACACGCCGACGCCGCCAGCGTCGCCAAGGCCCTCAACGAAGGCCTGCGAGCCCCGCTCGAGGAACAGCTCCGCCAGGCCCAGATCCGTGACGCCCGGCAGCGACAGGGCAACAACAACCGCCCCAACGACCGCCTGCAGGAGCCCACCGTCCTTATCGACGCCCAAGGCGTCCCCACCGTCTCCGCCGAGCCTCAGACCAACTCGCTGGTCGTCTTCGCGGGCGCTAAAGAGCTGGACCAGATTCGCGGCATCGTCAAGCAGCTCGACGTCTCCGGCTTTGCCGACATGCCCAAGGCCCGCATCATCCCCATCAAGAATGGCAAGCCCTCCGTCGTCGCGGGCACCATCCGCGAGCTCTACCTCAATAAAAACGAACGCGTGAACGGCCCTCGCGCCGTGCTCGTCATCGGCGATGACTCCACCGGCGCGCTCATCGTTCGCGCCGACGACGAAAAGTTCGCGCAGGTCAAGTCCCTCGCCGAAACGCTCGAACAGCAAGGCCAGATCGGGCGCGTGCAGCCCCACGTCGTGCGCCTCAAGAACATCGCCGCCGGCCGCCTGCGTCAAACCCTCCTCAGCACCTTTACCGACACCGCCAAGACCCAGGGCGAAACCCTCGCCATCGAGATCGACCGGGGCTCCAACTCGCTGGTCATCGCCTGCAGCGAGCGCCTGCTGGAAGAAATCCAGAAGGTGATCACCGAGCTCGACGCCGCCGAGCTTCAGGGCGTTAGCACGAATCCCGGCGACACCACCACCTCGCTCGCCCAAAACGTCACCATCATCGACGTGACCAACACCTCCCCCGCCGAGATGCGCAAGCTCCTCGACGACATGGGCCTCACCAAACCCCAGGCCCCGGAGCGACCCGGCGTCGTCAGCGAGCAGGTGGCGATCGTGCCGATGGTCAGCCGCCGGGCCATCGCTGTCGTCGGTTCCCCCGCCGACGGGCGCGTCGTCGAATCTCTCGTCAAGCTCCTCGATGCTTCCCCGGTCGACGCCCAGCAAGCGATCGCGGTAGTCCCGCTCAAGACCGCCAGCGCCAAGCCGGTGGCCGACATGCTGCTGGCCATGCTCCACCCCGGCGATGCGGCTACCGAAGCCGTTAAAACCGGCCCGGCTCAGGCACTCGCCGAGCAGGTCCGGCGGCTACAACTGCTTCGCAACGGACTTGACCAACCCAAGGACGCGGTTGACCTCACCAAGCCCATTCGCGTGATTCCCGACGTGGAAGCCAACGCGATCGTGCTCGCCAGCACGCCGGGCAACATCGACGCGCTGCGTGAAGTCATCAAATCACTCGACACGCTTCCTGTTGGGGAAGCCGTGGTGATGCGCATCTTCCCGCTGGAGAACGCCTCGGCCATTCGCGTGCGCCAGGTCATCGAGCAGCTCTTCAGCCAGGGCGAAAACCTCCGTCGCCTCCCCGGCACCAAGCGCCAGGGCCTGCCGCCTACCGCAACGGGCCAGGCCCTCGCCGGCGACATCGCCGCGGCTGTCGATGAACGCACCAACACCCTTATCGTCGCCGGCCGCGAAGAAGCCGTCGCGCTCATCGAGCTCCTCGTGAAGGACATGGACAGCGACCGCGCCAGCAAGTGGATCGAGCCGCTGGTGCTGCCCCTGAAGCACGCCGACGCCGCGTCGCTGGCCCGCAAGCTGCAGGACGTGCTTGTAAAGGGCTTGGCCACCACCCCGGAAGCCGCGGGCATTCAGCGGCAGTTCGGGCGCTTACGCATCGTGAAGTCCGAAGCCGCGGCCACCCCGCCCGCGCAGGCCGAGCTGGGCGACGGCGCCAAGCCCCCCGCCCCCGCCGCGCCTCCTAAGAGCAACGTCATCGAGTCCGACCTCTTCGCGCCCCTCACCGGCTTGGCCATCACCGCCGATGATCAGTTGAACGCGCTCATCATCGTCGGCAGCCCCGCCAACAACGCGGTGGTGCGGGCCCTGGTCGATCAGCTCGATGTCGAGGCCGCGTCGGCCGCCAACTCCGCCCGCATCTTCCCGCTCAAATACGCCGCCGCCGAGCGTGTGACCAGCGTCCTGAAAGACATCTTCAAGCAGCGCCAGGGCGCGACGCAAGACCGCCCCGAAGACCAGCTCATCATCTCCAGCGATGTGCGCACCAACTCGCTCATCATCTCGACCAGCCAGAAGAGCTTCGCGATCGTCGAGGGCCTCCTCAAAACCCTCGACGGCGAAAAGTCCAACTTCTCCGTCGGCCTGCACGTCATCACCGTCACCGGGGCCGATGTCAAGCAGCTCGCCCCGCGCATCGACCGGCTGATGCGAGAGCGCATCCAGGCCGCGGCTCAGGTCGGCTCCGTTCGCAGCTCCCTCGATGCCTTCAGCATCGAGCCCGAGCCCGCCAGCAACCTCCTCATCGTCGCGTGCAGCGATGAAAACCTCCAAGTCGTCAACGAACTCGTGAAGGCCCTGACCGAGGACGCCCAGAAGCTCGCCGGGGGCGAGCGCGTCGATGTCGTGCAGCTCGCCAAGGCCCGGGCCGCCGAAATGGCCACGCAGATTCAGTCGCTGTACGTCGAAAAGGAAAACTCCCGACGCGGCACCAACGCCGTGAGCGTCGTCCCCAATGAACGCCTCAACGCCCTCATCGTCAGCGGCAACGAGCAAGACCTCATCGAACTGCGCGCCCTTGCCAAGAAGCTCGACGGCGCCGAGGTCGCGCAACGCCAGCAGATCAAGTGGATCGAGCTCAAGAGCGCCAACGCCGGCGAGGTCGTTCGCCTGGTCGAGAACGTGATCGCCGGCCGCCCCGTCGGCGGCGGGCGTGGAATCGGCGCTCGGCAGGCCACCCGCCTCCAGTTCCTGCGCGACAGCGTGCGCACCGAACTGGCCAACCAGAAGGCCCAGCCTCCCACCGAGGCCGATGTCGACGGCGCGATCAAAGACCAGGTCACCTTGACGCCCGACGTACGCACCAACTCGGTGTGGATCACCGCCCCCGAGGCGATGGTCACGCTCATCAGCGAGATGATCGACGACATCGAAACCTCTTCCGCGGGCCAGCGCCGCATCGAACGCTTCCGCCTCGTCAACTCCGACGCGGTCAAGATGCGCGAGCTGCTCAAGGACATCTTCAACCTGCAGCAGCAGGGCAACGCCCTGGTGCTCGTTCCCGCCCGCAACATCCCCGACCGCCGCACGCCGAACCCCGACCAGCCCGCCGCCGCCAACGAGGGACTCACCATCGACGGCTCCAACCTCACCCCGGTGCCCGACGAACGCCAGCAGCTCGCCATCGCGGTGGATCAGCGCACCAACTCCCTCATCGTCAGCGGTACCGAGGACTACCTTGAACTCGTTCGCAAGGTGGTGACCGAGCTCGACGGCATCAGCGCCAACGAGCGCGAACGCCGCGTCTATCACCTGCGAAACGCCAAGGCCAAGGAAATCGAAACCACGCTCAAGGCCTATTTCCAGGGGGAATCAGACAAGGCCCGCCTCACGCTGGGCAACGAACGCACCGGGTCGCTCGAGAAGCGCCTGGAAGAGGAAGTCACTGTGGTCGGCGACGATGCCAGCAACAAGCTGGTCATCTCCACCTCGCCCCGCTACATGGAGAGCGTGCTCAAGATCGTCGACGAGCTCGACCAGAGCCCGCCCCAAGTGATGATCCAGGTGTTGCTCGCGGAAGTCACCATCGACGCCGCCGAGCAGTGGGGGGTGGACTTCAGCGTTGGTCCTCTGGGCACCGAGCTCTATCGCGGCGCCTCGACGGCGCAGGGTGTCGGCGTCGCCACCGCGCTGGGCGTGCCGAATCTCTCCGTCAGCTCCGCCGACTTCAGCGTGCTTATCCGCGCCCTCGAGATGCAGGGCAAGCTCGAGGTCCTCAGCAACCCGCAGGTGCTCGCCAACAACAACAAAGAAGCCACCATCAAGGTGGTCGACAACCTTGGTGTTGCCGGTCGCACCGAGAGCGGCATCGGCGCCGGCACCGTCATCTCCGAGGTCGACCGCATCGACGCGGGAATCATCCTCAAAGTCACCCCCTCCATAAGCACCGACGGCTACGTCCGCATGGAAATCAGCCCTGAGATCAGCCAGCTCTCCGCCCGCGTCACGCAGATCAACGAAAATCAAACCGCGCCCATCATCACCAAGCGCACCGTCGACACTGTCGTCACCGTCAAAGACGGCCAGAGCGTCGTCATCGGCGGGCTTATCCAAACCAGCGACGAAGAACGCGACAGCAAAGTCCCCATCCTCGGCGACATTCCCATCCTGGGCTGGCCCTTCCGAACCAAGAGCACCGCCGCCACCAAGACCGAACTGCTGGTCATCCTGACCCCGCGCGTGATCCCCGGCCAGACTGCAAATGCCGACGATCTGGTGCGTGATGTCACCGAGCAATCTCTAGACAAGCTGGAAGACCCGGGCAAAGTCAGCGATTACCTGGAGCGAATCCGCCAGGACATTCAGCGTGCCAAGCAGCAGCACGGGGGCTATCTGGTGCCGCCCGTTTCGGTGCCCGTCACGCCAGGATCCACCCCCCCCGCCC